>CAITYU010000551.1 GCA_903896675.1 uncultured Planctomycetaceae bacterium | reverse complement strand
GATGCCGGGGTGTCCATGTGCCGGTGGCCTGCAGCTGGCACACTCTGGATATGCATGGCCAGGAGGGGGCTGGTTTTCTGACGGCGTTGTGCTGCAGCCTGGGATTTCATCGCTGCCGGCCGTTCCTGCGTGGCCCGGATCGATGACCGATGGTGGAATTCACTACCGTTACCCGAATTATTCGTATCGTTATCCGTGGAACCATCCGGGACCAGCGGTTCCGCACGTGAATATTGTCTGGTGAAGTCACCTGAAGCGGCAGGAATTGCCGTTTCAGTCAGATTTGCGGCACTGCGAAGTTTCCCGAACAGGACTTTCGTGGTGCCGTTTTTTTTTGCGCATTTTGCCAGACCGGCATGACTGTCGGAATTCGCATTCGAAGTCTGCGGGTATACGTGCATGTCGGGGCGGTGACCGGACGATACCTCCACGGCCCTGTCGGCTGTTTTTCCCGGTCTGACTGCAGGCGGTCTTTCGGTTCATGGATGTGTCCGAAGGGGCCGCCGATACGGTGGAAGAGCTGATGAACTGCCAGTGATGGCAGGTGGGTGCGACATGGAAGGAGCATCGCGAATGTCAGTCAACTGGTACAGTCCGCACTCTTCGGGGCCACGGTTCCCGGGAGGTTTCAGGTATGGCGCCTGTGCCATCCTGTGTGCGGCTTTCATGCTGGCACTGCAGTTGCAGTCTGCGCCGGCACATGGTTTTCAGCCACCTGCCGGTGGAGCATTGCGTCTTGAGACGCCGGAGGTATCCGGTCGCGTCGATGCTGCTCTGAGCCCGAACTTCAACCAACTGCTGAAGCCGGAGTACCACCTTGAGATTGAGCGTCATCACAGTCGGCTGATCATCACCAACAAACGAGTGCGGCGAATTGCCGTGAGTGATATTGAGGTGGCCAACTACGTTCAGTATTCAGAGAATGAAATCAGTATCCTTGCATTGTCGCTCGGACGCACCGATCTGACGCTGTGGTTTGAGGACGAGACAACTCCCACGCTGTACGAGGTCACGGTGATCCGGGATGCCAGCCTGGAAGAGCAGCGATCGATTGATTTTGGCAAGCTTGAGCGTCGGATCCGGATATTGTACCCGAACTCTTCCGTCGCCCTGATCCCGATTGGTGCTCAGGTGATCGTACGCGGGACGGCCTATGACAGCGAAGAAGCTCAGAACATTCTGCAGGTTGTGCGAACAGAAGTGATTCGGTCTCTGCGAAGTGCGGCCCAGATGGACCAGGACATGGTGGGTGGTCTGACCGGGCTTGGCGGAGTTGGTTTGACTGGCGCAGGCGCCGGCGGCGGGGCCAATGGGCAGAACCGCGGGTTTCGCGATATCGTGATCAATGAGCTGGTGGTACCGGGCGAATACAACATTTCTCTGCGGGTAATGGTTGCTGAGATCAACCGATCGGAGCTGAAGAATGCCGGCGTCGACTGGCGTGTGTTATTCGGCAACGGTGGAAACAGTGTGGGATCCACACTGGGAGCAGGTTCCGGCACCACGCTGAGCGGGATTTTTGAGAACGGCGAAATCAGCATCTTCATGGAGTGGCTGAAGTCGAATGGTACGATCAAGCTGCTGGCTGAGCCTCGACTGACTGTGCTGAGTGGGACCGGGGCCAGTATCCTCGCTGGTGGTGAATTTGCAGTTCCCTCGATCATCGGTCTGGGTGGTGGTCAGGCTACCAGTTTTCGGGGATTCGGTACCAGCCTTGTCGTGACGCCAACTGTCATTGATCGCGATCTGATTCGGATGCAGGTCGTTCCGGAATTCAGTCAGGTGACGGCCGAGAATACGGTGAATGGAATTCCTGGAACGAATGTGAAGCGGGTTCAGACGACGGTAGAGCTGCGTGAAGGCCAGACGTTTGCCATCGGTGGACTGATTTCCAATCAGACTTTGACGGAAGTCAGTCACATTCCGCTGCTGGGTGACATTCCGTGGCTGGGTCCCCGAGTGTTTCAGTCAAAGAAGGCGTCACAGATTGAGACAGAGCTTTTGGTTCTGGTATCGCCTGAGATTGTCCGTCCGTATGATGCTGACGATGTTCCACCGATGCCCGGATTCAATGTGACTCAACCCACGGATGAAGACCTGTGGGCTCGTGGTCAGACCGAAGGTGCTCCGGATCATAATGTTTATCAGTTGGCACCGTACGGTGGTGGTGAAATGCGTGGGATTCCTCAGGGCTACAGCCTTGAAGCTCCGGCTCCTATGGGTGGACCTCAGCCGGCGGCTTCCTTCGGTGGTTATCCTGGCGGTTATTCCGGAGGATTTGGCAATCCGCAGATGGTAGCTCCTTACGGAGCGTGGGGGCAGCCCGGTCAACCGTACATGATGGATCCTGGCATGTCCGGGATGCCGATGCAGCCGATGATGATGCCGGGCGATCCTTCCGGAATGCAGGGTGGGTATATGATGCCGGGGGGCATGCCGGGGCAGATGGGTGGCTACGGTGCGCCTGGAAATGTTCAGGGGATGCCGATGAACATGCCTGGCCAGCCTGGAATGAACGGTATGGGTGGTGGCATGGTTCCTGAGCAATTCAATGGACAGCCTCCGGTACCTGGAACAAATCTGCCGCAGGATCTGACGGTACCTGAGTCGGGTGCCGAGCAGCAGCAGAGTATTCCTCAGGATGCACCCATGCCGACACCTGATTCGATCTCGACTCAGACGCGTCGTGATCGGTCGGTTTCCCCGACGGGTCGACCGTCAGGATTTGCCGGCTGGAGGAATGGGCTGCAGCGAAATCGTGAGACACGCCCGGCTGCAGGCGCTGCCGTGCGACCTGCCGGGTGGAATGCCAATCGTTGATGTCTGTGTTCCGCAGCCGCTGGTAATCGTTGCAGGTGCTGAAAATGTCTGGAGTGACAGGCCATGGGTAATCGACAACTTCCCCTCCGCGAAGTCGCCGCGCTGGCGTTCAGCAGCATGATTGCTGCGGGTTGCACATCGACGAAGGACTGTTACGTCAGTTCTGAGTGTGACATGTATGGTCAGCCGATGTGCAACACGGGTACCTGCGATCCGTGTCGTTCATCGGGGCAGAGCAACAGCTGGTGGCCGTGGAGTCGCAATTATTATCCACCCAGCCGTTATCCGATTCCTGATGTGATGCCTCTCGGGTCGATCCTGCGATCTCACTGGCATGTCATGGAGACGAACGGCGAGGCCGCAGACTTTGTAATCTACCGCAACGAGTTTGTGGACAATTCCTCTGAGCTGACGCCGTACGGTCGGGACCACATTGCTGAGATTGCGGCCCGCATGCCGTCTGCGCCGTTTCCTGTTCTGGTGCAGCGTGGCATCAACAACGCGGATCCGGAGCTTGATCAGATTCGCCGGGAGGTTGTGGTACGGGTGCTGGCGGATCTGGGGAATTCCGATGCAGAGCGTCGCACATTCGTATCTCAGCCATACGGAAACGGTCTGAATTCGATGGAAGCTGAGCAGGACTATGCGACGTTTCGCAACATTCGCAACGCTGGTCAGAACAATGGGGGGCAGTGAGGCTTCTGACGCTGCTGCCGGGACTCAGCGGGGCAGCCAGAGTCCGGCGGGGCTGACTGCGGCGGAGTGTTCATCCGTTGTGCGCGTCTGCCGGCGGGCCTTGATGCGGAGATATGGCGGGATGAATCGTCCGCGATATCCGAAGTGGGCAACATCGACCGTGTAGTCAGCTCGTCGGGGTTCCCGCAGGTCTTCGATGACGAATCCACTGGTGCACAATCCTCCGACCAGGTCTTCGAGTCTGTGCAGGTATTCTGTGGTCCCTTCTTCGCGGTAGGCCTTATCGGTCATGCTGGGCAGTGGTCCCTGGTGGTAGTATTCAAGTCCGATCACAAACTGCTGACGTTCATTGCGGTGGCTGACCTGCAGGCTGACGGGCTGTTTGTGCTGTGAGATGTAAAGTCCGTGGTCGCGGAGGACTCGGGCGATTTCCCGATAGACCGGCTGGACATCCGGGACGTAGCAGGTGCTGACGGGCTGATGTACGATGTCGAAGGACTCAGCTCCCAGCATGGACAGATCTTCCATGGAGGTGCGGATGGTCTGGACGTGATAGCCGCGTCGTCGGCTTTCGCGCAGATCCAGTTCCAGCATGGAGTCGCTGAGGTCGACAACGGTGACGATGGCGCCGGCGGCTGCGTACAGGATTGACTGCCAGCCTCCGCCTGCGGCCAGACACAGGACTCGCAGGCCGGCCACACTGTCCGGCAGCCAGCCGCGTCCATCGAGGGATTTGAGTGGCGTGCGACATTCTTCGTCGGTGGCGGTGCGGGCAAACAGGCTGCCGGAGTCTGCGAGGCTGTTCCAGGCCCGCTGGTTGACGCTGAGATGTTCCACGAATGGATGTCCTGTAGTGGATTCCCGGGATTTGAAACTGTCGGTTGAATGCTGGCTGCAGTATAACAGGAGTTGTGTGGAGTTGCGTTGGTGGATGGCAGTGGCCTTCGTGGGCGGGTTGGGTCTGTGAAATCTGACGACTTTGACAGCAGTGAACCGCTGGTTCTGAAACTGGGAGGCAGCCTGCTGGATCTGTGGAATCTTGGTGACCTGCTGCAGTGGTTTGGTCGAGGTCGTCGAGTTCTGATTGTTCCGGGTGGAGGCGAGGCGGCGGACACTGTGCGGCGGCTGGATGTCCATGGGTTTCTGACAACGGAGCAGTCTCACTGGATGGCGATTGAGGCGATGAGTTTCAATGCGGGAGTGCTGCGAAGAACTCTTCCGGTGCTGTCTGCGGCCGATGGCCTGGAGTCGACTCCGTGGAAGTGGCCGGAGGGGAGGCCATTGATACTTGATGCGGCCGGGTGGTTGATGGGAAGCGGGAGTGCAGTGTCGGCACGGATTCCGGCATCGTGGGATGCAACGAGTGATTCGATTGCCGCAATCGTGGCAGCTGCGATCGGTGTGGAATCTCTGATTCTGGGGAAATCGTGCGAGCCCTGCAGCGTGGCGGTGGCCGATCTGGCAGCAGCCGGGCAGGTGGATACCTGTTTCCCGGGTTTTGCGGGAAAGCTGAAGCTTGCGTGGTGTAATTTTCGGGCGACATCGCCGAAAGTTCGTTGCGTGGGGAATCGAGACGGGACTGGGTGATCAATGAATCTGATTTATGCGGTCATACTGGGTGCGGTGCAGGGGGTGGCGGAGTTTCTGCCGATCAGTTCATCGGGGCATCTGGTGATCGCCGGCGAGCTGCTGACGAGTCTGTCCGGCCGAGGTTTACCGGAGTGGTTGCAGGGCATGACCATGAATGTGGCCCTGCATTTCGGGACATTGTTGTCGATAGCGACGATTTATTTTCGCGATCTGCTGGGACTGCTGAAGCAGGTGCGGCTGTTGTTGCTGATTGTGCTGTCGTCCGTGCCCGCGGGATTTGTAGGTCTGTTGTTCAAGGACCAGTTGGAAGCGTTGTTTCAGAATGCGCTGGCGGCCGGGATTTGTCTGCTGGGGACAGCGGCCATTTTGATGACGGCGCGTCGTATGCGGGGAGTGGGGCGTGGATTGTCTGAGTTGTCTCCGGCGGCTGCGCTGACAATCGGCCTGTTTCAGGCTGTGGCGATTCTGCCCGGTATTTCACGGGCCGGCAGTACAGTGGGTGCCGGTCTGATGTGTGGTTTGCGTCCTGAGGATGCTGCCAGGTATTCGTTTTTTCTGGCAGTACCTGCGATTGGCGGGGCCTCGCTGCTCGAGTTGCTGAAGCTGCTGCGACAGGGCGACAGTACGGCTCCGGAATTTCTGCCAATGCTGGTGGGGATGGTGGTCAGCTATGTGGTGGGAGTGTTCAGTCTGCGGTCATTGATTCGGCTTCTGGCGGCAGACCGACTGCACTGGTTTGCGTGGTACTGCAGCACTGTGGGTGTGCTGACCATTGCCTGGCAGTTGTGGGCCGTCTGAGGGGTTGCTGATGTCGGAGTCGGGGATGCTGAAGATTGTGCGTGGAGCCTGTGGTCACGATTGTCCGGACACGTGTGCGTGGATTGCAGAAACGTGTGACGGGCGGGCTGTTCGCCTGTACGGGGACCCGGAGCACCCGTTTACTCGCGGTGTGCTGTGCGCGAAAGTGAACCATTACCTGGATCGGGTGTATCATCCGGATCGGTTGTTGTACCCATTGCGTCGCATTGGTTCGAAGGGTTCCGGTTGTTTTGAGAGGATCAGTTGGGAGTCGGCTCTGGAGCAGATTGCCGAGCGATGGAATCGGGACATTTCGGAATCGGGTGCGGAGTCAATTCTGCCCTTCAGTTCGGCGGGCAATCAGGGACTGATCCAGCATTCATCGCTGGATCAGCGTCTGTTTGCGGTTCTGGGGGTCAGCCGTCTGGAACGCAACATCTGTGGTGCTGTGGCTCACGAGGGTCTTTGTGCGACGCAGGGGAGTGGCATTGGCGTCAATCCTGAGGATCTGATTTACAGTCGGTATATAGTGCTGTGGGGCACAAACACGATTGTCACGAATCTGCATCTGTGGCCGGTGATCGAGGAGGCTCGGCGACGGGGTGCCCGGATTGTGGTGGTGGATCCGATTCGGACGCGGACGGCAGCGGCGGCTGACTGGCACATTCCGGTGCGACCGGGGTCGGATACTGTTCTGGCGCTGGCGATGATGCATGTGATTATTCGCGAGGGGCGGGTTGATCACGATTATGTCTCGCGGTATGCGACGGGATATGAGCAGCTTGTGAAGCGAGTATCCGAGTTTTCACCTGAAGCTGCGGCTGCTGTTACCGGCGTGAGTGCTGCGGATATTGAGCGTTTTGCTCTTGAGTATTCGGCGGCCGAACCGTCATTGCTGCGACCGCTGATCGGACTGGAGCATCATCGGAACGGTGCGATGATGTTTCGGGTGTTGTCCTGTCTGCCGGTGTTGACGGGAGCGTGGCGTCATCGGGGTGGTGGGCTGGCTCGTTCAACGGGTGCCTTTCAGTACTCCATGCTGAACATGGACGGTTTGCTGTTGCCGACGCTGGGTGAGGGTTCCGTCAGAGTTCTGAATATGCGTGATCTGGGGCGGGATCTGTGCAGTGATTCGCTGTCACCTCGGATTCGTTCGCTGCTGATTTACAACAGCAATCCTGCGGTCAGTCTGCCGAATCAGCAACTGGTAAGAGCAGGGTTGCAGCGGGACGATCTGTTTACAGTGGTTCACGATCTGTTTCTGACGGATACGGCGAGGTATGCGGATCTTGTGTTGCCGGCGACGAGTCAACTGGAGCATCTGGATCTGGTGCCATCGTGGGGGCATCACTATGTGTCCCTGAATCAGCCGGCAATAGAGCCACTCGGAGAGTGTGCAGCGAATACGGAGTTTTTCCGCAGGCTGGCGCGAGTTCTGGGGCGGGAGGAAGTGTTTCTGTATGATTCGGACGAGCAGTTGCTGCGGACTGCACTGCAGACGGACCATCCCATGATGCGGGGTATTACGTTTGAGCGTTTGTCTGAGTGTGGCTGGTTGCACCTGAGCCATGCGGAGGACTGGCGACCATTTGCGGAGGGCGGTTTTCCAACACCGAGTGGTCGTGCGGAACTGTGGTCTGCTCAGTTGGAGTCGCGGGGGTTGGATCCACTGCCGGGGGCAGGGGAAATTCGCAGGGGTGAATCTGGCATGCTGCAGTTGATTTCGGGAAAGACGCTGCACTATCTGAACACCGGCTATTCGCATCAGGAGCCTCATCGCAGGCGCGAGGGAATTCTGCAGGTTGAAATGCACCGGCTGGATGCGGAGTTGCGGGGTCTGCAGGATGGCGAGAGTGTGCTGGTGCGCAGTTCTCAGGGTGAAGTCCATGCGATCTGTTGTATTTCTGAGCGGGTGCAGAGTGGAGTTGCGTGGATGCCATTCGGAGGTCTGCAGGACGCTCGTGGGATGTCGCGGCATGTCAACAATCTGACACCGGAGGAGCCCACGGATTGGGGTGGTGGCAGTGGCTTTTACGACACATTTGTGGAGGTCCTGCGTGCAACAGAGAGCGTTTCTGTTTGAGGTTTCGGGCTGACGATGGTCTGTCAACCGCAGGGTGCCAAACTTTCGCAGAAACCGACAAAAACAAGTCAAAACATACTCATCTCTTATGCAGGCAAAGCTTTGCGAAAAGCCCGACCGGGCGGGGCTCAGAAATCACTGACAGTCATTTGACACTCTGTTGTCACAGGGTAACATCGGCGGCGTTGAGTGAGCATGTCGGGCGTGGCATCTGCGGCCCTGTCCGACGATTATCCTGTCAGTTCCCCAGTCTGTACTCGAAGACGATCCCCTCGTCGTAGCATCTGTGTGTGTTCGCGGGTTCCTTTCTGCGAGGAATCCGGGGACATTACGGTTGTGGTAGAGTGCGCGCTGGCTAAATGGAGGGGGCGCATGACGCTGCCCGTACGTCACGACGACACCGTTCGATCTCGTCGAAAATCCCGTTCTGCTGTTCAGTCGCCACCGACTGAGGCGCCCATCCGCGCTGCGGTTGGTGTGGCTGAGGGCGGTCCGGAGCGGGAGCGAAAGGCTCCTGCAAGGTCCAGTGCTCTGCGCATATCGACTGCGCCAGCGATAGCGGCGCAACCTGAAGATGTGGTCCGGACAGCAGTTGGTGAGCAGAATTACCAGCACTGGTTCAGTCGCAGTTGTCGTCTGCAGGTTTCCGGTGAGCGTCTATTGATCCGCGTGCCGAATCCTTTCATTCTGAACTGGATGCTGAAGCGATTCCGGACTGAGTTGTCGGTGGCTGCTCAGCGTCTGCTTGGTCCGTCCGGCGTGTGTCACTTTGAGGTTGATGCAGCGTTGTCCGGAGCCGGGGAATCGTCCACGGCCACTGAGACTGTTTCGGTGGAAGTCGCAGGTGGTGGAGCGAGTGTCGTTCGTCCTCTGCCCGAGCGTGCGGCAGCTGATCAGCCTGCTCCGCTGGCAGTGGCGGAAGTTGGAGCGACGGCCCGCAGGCTGGCGCCTCAGAAGGCGGAGTCATCGACATCAGAGACAGCGGGTCGCCGTCGTTTCCGGGACTTTTCGTCCTTTGTAACCGGTGAATGCAACAGCCTGGCTGTCCTCGCGTCCCGACAGATCTGCGGAAATCCCGGGCAGAAATTCAACCCGCTGTTCATCTATGGCTCCACAGGGACCGGGAAGACTCATCTTCTGGAGGCCATCTATTCGCAGATGCGTGCTGATCAACCGAAGCTGAGGACGATGTATCTGACGAGCGAAGCGTTCACCAATTACTTTACGGCTGCACTTTCGGGTCGTACGGTGCCTTCTTTCCGTCAGAAGTTTCGCAATGTTGATGTGCTGATTGTTGATAACATTGAATTTCTTGACAACAAGCGTGCCACGCAGGAGGAGTTTCTGCACACAGTGGTGCAGGTGATCGAGCACGGCGGGCAGGTGGTAATTTCTTCGGATCGTCATCCGAAGATGCTGACGAAGCATCGTGAAGAGCTCACCACACGATTTCTCAGTGGTCTGGTGTGTCGCATGGAGGATCCGGATGAAGAGACCCGGCGGCGTCTGATTCATTCGTTATCGATTGGCTGTCAGACGGTGTTTTCTGCGGGTGTGGTGGATCTGCTGGTTCGTCGCGGTGGCCGCGGTGCTCGCGAACTGCAGGGGGCAGTGAATCAACTGCACACATTTTCTCAGTTGACGGGTCGCAGGATCACCGAGAGTGTTGTGCGTGAGATGCTGGGCGGGCTGCAGGACGAATGTCGCAGGCTGATTCGGATCAGTGATGTTGAAAAGGCTGTGTGTGAGGTTTTTGGCGTGTCAGCGACGGATCTGCGTTCTGCGTCCCGCCGCAAGGCTCTGGCAGTTCCTCGAGCGATTGCAATGTTTCTGTCTCGAAAAATGACAAAATGTGCTTATCGTGAGATTGGTGCGTGGTTCGGCGGCCGGGATCACAGCACTGTGGTCGCTGCGGAAAAGCGAGTGGCTGCGATAGTAGTTTCCGGTGAAGCTCCGGGGCTGCCGACACTGACATCGTGCAGGTCCATGTCAGATCTGATTGATTACCTTGAGCGACAGGTGTCCAGTATGGCATCGTAGGCTCAGGGTGATGTTTGCAGGGTTGCCTTTGCTGGCAGGTGGGTATCGAACCAGTCGACCAGTGCTTTCTCTGCCTGTTGCCCCTGTTCCCCTGAGAATCCGTGTGCAGCACCCTTCATAATGATCAGCTCGCATTTGGCGGAAGCTTTCTGCATGGCCTCATGGAACTTTTCGCTGTGGAACAGTGGGACCAGTTCGTCCTTGTCTCCGTGGACCAGCAGTGTGGGTGGGGTGCGACGGGAGACTGAGAGCAGCGGTGAGACATCCGGCGCCTGATCATCGGGGAATACGAGTGCGGGGAACGACTTGCTGAGCGTTTCGTGGTTGACGTAGACGCGCAGGTCCGTTGGTGGAAACCAGGCCACGACTGCCTGGACTCGGCTGGATGTCTTTTCCAGGTCGACTGCTGCATCAGGATCTCCATCATCGCCCATGGTTCCCAGTGCGAGAGCCAGATGTCCTCCGGCGCTGCCACCACAGACACCGATACGTTCGGGATCAATCTGATATTCGGCAGCATGCCTGCGGATATGTCGAATTGCGAGCCGTACATCGGCCACAGCTTCCGGAACCTTGAACCAGGGGCTGCTGCCATGCCTGACGAGGAACAGTGTATAGCCGCGTTCCACGATTTTTTCGAACAGGTTCAGATTGCGCTGTTCGGGACGAACGATGGTTTCCGGTGGTGCCCAGATTGAGACCCAGCCGCCGCTGACCATGAACAGCACGGCAGCGCCATTTGGGTTGCGTGTGGGGCGGACGACATCATAGGTAAGGGCCAGTCCCGCCTTGTGGCTGTAGATGACATCCGGTCGAACGGTGCGCCAATCCTCGGCGCTGACTGAGGTAATGGCGGTGGTTGCCGGCAGCAGAAGCAGCAGGACGATGACGTTGCGCAGTTTATTCATGGGGAGAGCTTCCGGATGGGGTGCGGAATCATGTGGTCAGGGAGAGCCGCTGAGCATCGCCATCGGCAGAATCTGCCGATCGTTGAATCGGCGAGCCGTCATTTGCGGCTGTTTTTGCCGATTGGGCCATGTTTTGGGCAGCTTCTGAGAGCGACTGTATCGATTCCGGCCACAGGATCAAGACCATCGGCGGGCGGGGCTCGTTAAACTGCCGTGGGTATTCCGGGGGTGCCGGACCTTGTTTTGAATCGGCAGGCTGCTCGGTCAGGGAAGTGAGTCATGGAAGCGCATGCGTTTGACAGCACTGGTGGTTCTTCTGTTGTTCGACGACGTCTGGGAAGGGGTCTGAGTGCCCTGCTGGGGAGCGGTGGAGATGCGGAGGGTGCGGAGGGAAGTGGCATCATTCCGATGCATCAACCCTCAGCAGCTCCGGCGCCGGGCACGGACGATATTGCTCTGGAGATGATTGAACGCAGCCCTTCGCAGCCTCGCAGGGACTTTGATCAGGCAGCCATCGATGAGCTGGCCGACAGTATTCGGCGTCATGGCATGCTGCAGCCGATGCTTGTCAGGAAGCGAGAGGATGGCGAGCCGGGCTACCAGCTGATTGCCGGTGAGCGACGCTGGCGAGCCGCTCAGCAGATCGGCCTCGAGCGTGTTCCGTGTCGTGTCATTCAGTTTTCGGATCGGCAGGCATCCGAGGCTGCGCTGGAGGAGAATCTGAAGCGTGAGGATCTGAATGTTCTGGAGAAGGCACTGGCATTTCGGGAGTATCTGGATCGATTTGGTGGGACGATTGAGGATCTGGCTCGTCAGTTGAGCATGAGCCGAGCGAACGTCAGCAATATCATGAGGCTTCTGGAGTTACCGGAGCCAGTGCAGCAGTTGGTCAGATCGGACCGGCTGAGTGCCGGTCACGCTCGCGCTATGCTGCCCCTGTCCACAGCTCAGCAGGTACTGCTGGCTGAGCAGATCGAAAAGGATCAGCTTTCGGTGCGCAGAGTTGAGGAGATCGTCAGGGAGCTGCTCAGTCAGCCGGAGTCGGCTGTGGAGACGGACTCTGCAGAGGAACCGGTCATGGGCGAACCCCCGGAGCCTTCCAATCATGTGCTGTCACTTCAGGCGGCATTACGAGACGTGCTGGGGGCGAAGATTGAGATACGATTGCGAAAAAATGACGCTGGACAGATAGTGATACACTTCCGCGGCAATGATGACTTCGAGAGGCTGGTCGGACGTCTGCGGAAGGCGTCCTGACAGCAATTACGGTGATGAGTAATTCGGAACAGGATCTCACTGTTGCTGTGTCAGCGCATTCCGTGGGGGCTGTTGTCAGGCTGCATGTACAGCCTGGGGCACGCCGAACTGCGTTCTGCGGTCTGCATGGGGAGCGTATTCGGATTGCGGTCGCGGAGCCGCCCGAGAATGGGCGAGCCACAGCGGCTGTACTTCGTCTGCTGGCTGAAAGCCTGAATCGGCCAGTGTCAGCAATCACGCTGCTGCGAGGCCAGACCAGTCGTCAGAAGGATTTGCTGGTGTCGGGGATGACGGTACCTGAGGTTTTACAGCAGTTGCAGGATTCTGTGGATCGAGGCTGAGTGACTGTCTCTTCTGCCCACGTGTCAAAGCCTGACCCGTTTGGCTGGCGTTTCCGTGAATGCGAAAAGCCCGCGGGATGCGCGGGCTTTTCAGGCAGATTGCGAGGCACCGGAGGTTGTTTACTTCAGGGAACCTTTTTTCAGGGCATCGCCACTGATTTCAACGGGCTTCTGGGGATTGTCTCCGGCCTTCACTTTGACGGTGTACTTGCGATTGATGTAGCCCACCTTTTCGTGCCAGATCCTGAATTCGTGGTCTCCCGCGGGCAGATTGGGGATGGTGAACTTTCCGTCAGCGTCCGTAACGGCTGCGTAGGGATGGTCAACCGCCAGCCAGTAGGCATTCATCCAAGGGTGGAAGTCACAGGCAACTTTGAATGGCAGGATTTCGGCAGCCTTGATGGCGATTTTCTGGCCGCTGCCTTTGGCTGTTGCCGGGGCGATCAGCACATTGGTGCCTGCGTTCTTGAGAGGATAGGTGTGGGTGTTGTGGGCCACAGCATCGCTGGAAATCACTTCCACGGTCTGTCCGGTTCGAGCGACCAGAGCGTGCGGGATGAAAAGGCAGTTCTTCTGGTCAAAGATGACGGTGGCAGGGTCCGCGGTTTTGAGGTCCGGATGAATCGTTTTCGGTGCCTTGGACAGATACACGAAGACGTTGGCCAGCCCCTTGTTGGTGGCATTGATGACAATGTCATCCTTGAAGGTATCAGCAGCAGCGCAGACTTCCTTGTCCTTAATGTCTGCACCCTGTTTGTGCAGCAGTTCCGCAGCCGGAACGTTACCAGTGACAACCACCTGGCCGGTGACTGTTCCCCAGTCGTCAGCTGTGACTGAGGCGAATGGAATGGCGGACAAAATCGCCGACAGCAGAATTTTCTTCATGGTTCTTTCTTCCCGGGTTGCCCTGACTGGTCACATCAGCAGTGTGGTCACGTCTCTGCAGGACCGAACCTGCATCCAATTTGGAACATACCGTGCGACAGTGCTGTTGTTCACTGAATTTATAGGTCTGAATCGGCAGGAAGTCGAATGCCAGTTTTTTTCATCGCTGATGCCGGAGCGGTTTGCCAGTGTTGGGAGTCTGCTGAAGCGACGATGGATGGGTTTGGGAAAGAGAATCCGGTGAACTCAATGTTCCGGGATTTTTCTGGAAATTCTGCAGAACAGGCTCAGCGGCTGCTGCTGGTGGAGATGCGCGTGATGGCCCTGCAGTGTCGGCTGGATGCTTTTTGCAGGTACCGGCCCATTCTGTTTTTTCAGTACATCTGACCGTGACCGCCCGGTTCAAAAGCGGCCGGATAATGGCTGATCTGCGGCTGTTGCTGATCTTTGGGCCAGATTATGGAGATCACGTCGAGTCGACACCGTCTTTCGAGGCGGTTGTTTTGTTTGAGCCATGCCAGTGCGGCTCGGGACATACGATTCTGGCGTTTTCGATCCACGGCCTCGAACGGCTGCCCGGCGTGTTCGGAGGACCGTGTTTTGACTTCCACAAAGACCGTAGTGTCACCGTCTTCGGCGATCACATCGATCTCGCCGAAGTTGTTTCGATGTCTTGTGGCGAGGATTTTCAGGCCTTTTGCGCGAAGAAACTGCACGGCAGCTTTCTCACCCTGGCTGCCCAGCCTGCCGGATTCAGATTCAGCCATCGGTGGAATCCTCAGCTGAGAATTTCCGAGAGAACTTTGCCGTGGACATCCGTCAGTCGCATGTCCCGGCCGCCGAACCGGTAGGTCAGCCGTTCGTGGTCGACTCCCATCAGGTGCAGCATTGTGGCGTGCAGGTCATGGATTTCCGCGCGGTCCTGGACAGCCTTGTATCCGAATTCGTCGGTTGCACCGTAGATTGAGCCGCCGCGGATTCCTGCTCCGGCCATCCACAGCGAAAAACCGAACGGGTTATGATCGCGACCGTCACTTCCCTGCGCGAAGGGGGTTCTGCCGAATTCGCCTGACCAGACCACCAGCGTCTGATTCATCAGGCCGCGCTGTTTCAGATCCGTCAGCAGAGCAGCAATGGGTTTGTCGACGGAACGAGCGTTCTTTGTGTGTCCATCAACCAGATTGCTGTGTTGATCCCAGCGGTCTCCGTTGCCCGCCGGGCAGGTGAGTTCAATGAATCGGACTCCGCGTTCGACAAGTCGCCTGGCGAGCAGACATTCTTTGGCAAACGTGCGAGTATTCGGGAACTGGTCGGACATACCGTAGAGATCCTGAGTTTCCCTGGTTTCATTGCTGAGATCCATGAGATCAGGAACGGCGAGTTGCATGCGGGCTGCCAGCTCGTAGTTGCGGATGGCGGATTCCACCTGGTCGTCATGCCCGTATCGTTCAGCGGACGCGAGGTCCAGCGAGCGGATCAGGTCCAGTTTGCGGCGCTGCAGTCCGGCGGATGTCTCCTGCGGTCTGATGTCGGAAACAGACGGATCACCGAGTCCGAATACCGAGCCCTGGAAACTGGCGGGCAGGAAGCCACTGCCGAAGTTGTCGAGTCCTCCGGGGGGTATCAAACCGCCGTTAAGAATCACGAAATGCGGCAGATCCTGGCATTCCGAACCGAGACCGTAACCAAACCAGGCACCCATGGAGGGGCGTCCCTGCAGCCCTGAGCCAGTGTGCAGGAAATAGTTGGCATTGGTGTGTTCGGGGAAGGCTGAGGTCATGGATCGAACAACGGCCATGTCGTCGACATGGCGGGCGATTTCGGGAAACAGGTCACTGACTGGTATTCCACTTTGACCGTAGTTCCTGAACTTCCAGGGGCTGGCGAGTGTATTGCCGATGTTGTTGAACTGTGTGGGTTCGATCTTTGTGGGGAACGGCTGACCGTTGCGGCGATCAAGTTCCGGCTTCGGGTCGAACGAGTCAACCTGTGAGACACCGCCGTCCATGTACAGGAAGATGACGCTGACAGCGCGGGGCGGGAAATGGGTTCGTTCACCGACCTGCGGGCTGTTGTCCTGGGCCGTTGCGGGCGAGGCTGCTGACAGCAGGTGAGCCGCTGCCACCGAACCGAAGCCGCAGGCAGCCCGGCTGAGGAGAGTTCTGCGGGAACGACTGAACGGGCTGACGCACTGATGTTCTTCACGGGCCATGAGTGTGCCTTTACTGATTTGCAGCTGCATGGGCTGACAGATGCCGGCCCCGCCTGTCTTATTGTCACGGCAAACATGGCCGCTGGCAATACTGCAGGCGTAAAACAGCCTGACCTTGACCGGATCAGGCGAAAATGGTCGATTTTGCCGAACTGGAAATAGCCAGCACGGCGGGATGGCGAATACGGCGTTCCACAGAGATGGCATAGAAGTGCTCGACAACACCCTCAAGTTCACCTGCCAGTTGCACTTCATACTGTCTGCAGATTTCATCAGCGATAGCCAGTGTTCCCGGGAACAGGCCCTCACCGGTCTGCCCGAAT
This sequence comes from uncultured Planctomycetaceae bacterium, assembly GCA_903896675.1. Lineage (GTDB taxonomy): Bacteria > Planctomycetota > Planctomycetia > Planctomycetales > Planctomycetaceae > SXXK01. Next base: position 6,111 of record CAITYU010000551.1, on the reverse strand, counting down.
GCCTTCAGCAGCGCCTTGTCGTCAAACTCGCCACGGATCACGGGTGAAATCTCATGTGATTCCAGCCATGATTCCAGTGATCGTCGCAAAGCGGTATTTCGACCTGGCAGCAGCAATGGAATGCGGTTCAGTGAGGCTGGAAAATCCCGGCGGACTCGAGCCACCAGTTGGGGTGTTCCAAACAGCCCAACTCCGGATTGCCCCAGCAGGTGATTGAAGGCGCGGATGCCGCCTGAGGGTGTCAGTGGGGCATCTGAGAGCACCAGATCGAGCGACTGTCGTCCCAGCTCCGTCAGGAGTGTTCCGAGGTCGTGTTCCACACACATCAGTCGCAGGTCGGTCGACAACTGCAGCGCAGGTTCCAGCAGTCTGCGAACCATCAGCTTGGGCATTGCATCAGCGACCCCAACCACAAATCTGGAGCCGGTGGCTGGTTCTCCGGTTTTGAGCAGATCCGTCATTTCGCGACCGAGTGAAAAAATCTGCTCCGCATATCGAAAAACCGTGCGACCTGCATCTGTAAGTTCGAGGCGTCTGCCACTGCGGCGAAACAGCTTCTGTCCCAGTGACTGTTCGAGTTGATGCAACTGCGTACTGATGGCGGGCTGGCCCACGTGCAGCAGTTGAGAAGCCTGCTGAATTGTGCCCTCGCGGGCAACCACCCAGAAGTAATGCAGATGATGGTAGTTCAGCCATGTCATAGGCAGAATCTCGATTTGATTTTATCAAACAATCAATTCAAAACTTTGAATTAGTCAAATCTTATTGCGGCCGTATTGTGTTGTCGATGCTGGTTTGCGTGAAACTCTGTGACTTTTGTTTCGGGAGTTGAGAGATGCAGGATCGCATGCTGACGGGCGGCAGTCCCTACCTCAGAGGGGTTCCGTTTTCGGATGAGTTGAGTGTGGCAGCTGAGCCGTTGCTGCAGCGACTGTCGTATCGTCGTCGGGCACTGGAAGCCGCGACGTCGACTCGCGGCGCTCAGCGGAAGGAACTGTTGATGCTGACATTACGGGAAGGTGTTCAGGGAGGCAGTTTGTCTTCGGACCACTACCGTTCCGGGCCGTTGCGTGCTGACGATGTGGACTGAAGGAAGGGCAGGGCAAGTGGCGTGTTTCGGGTGAACACAACAGGTTTGAGAAAGGTTTCTGCGATGCGTGTACAGATTGTGGAAGATGGTGTGAGTCTGAAGTCTGCTCAGAGGGAATTCGTTGAGCGGCGACTGCTGTTTGCCTTCAGTCGTTTTGACGAACGAATTCGGCAGATTGTGGTGTCCTTTTCGGATGTGAACGGGCCACGTGGGGGACCAGGCCTGCAGTGTCGGCTGAATGTTTCGGTTATCGGCTGCAGTGATCTGCTGGTGACTTCGGCAGGTGAGACACTGGAGGCTGTGGCTGCGGAGTGTGCAGCTCGTGGCAGCCGAAATCTGGCTCGTCGGCTGGTTCGTCGTCGTGCCGGAAGACGTGATGGCAGTGCGGCTGTGTCTTCCGTGCGAGGGCGCTGATTTTTGGGTACGCGGTCATTGGCTTGAGAGGACTGGCGGACCGGATTTTCGGGGATCCTGAAAGGGGCGGGTGTGTCATGATCACAGGTTGGGCATGGGTGGGATTTGGAGTATTTCTGCTGCTCATGCTGTCTGCGGATCCGGGGATCTGGCATCGCAAGCCCCGAGTACCGGGATTTCGGGAAGCGGTTCTCTGGAGCTTTGTCTGGGCAGCGCTGGCACTGATGTTCACAGGGGGGTTATTTCTGTGGGCAGGCAGTCGTACGGCGACCGAGTTCCTTGCAGCGTGGCTGATTGAAAAATCTCTGAGCATAGACAACGTGTTTGTCTTCACATTGATTTTTCAGGCCATGCTGGTGCCTCGTGAGCTGCAGCATCGGGTATTATTCTGGGGGGTGTTTGGCGCTCTGCTGATGCGTTTTCTGATGATCATGGCAGGTCTGGAGTTGCTGGAAAAGGTGCACTGGCTGGTATATCTGTTTGGGGTACAGTTGATTATTGCGGCTGTGGGAATGGTAAGGTCCGGGGGGGGGACTCAGGCGCTGCGGGTTCCGTGGGTGATTCGTCGTCTGCAGTTGTGGGTACCTTCGACAAGTGAGTTGAGTGGTGACCGGTTCTTTGTGCGCAGTGCAGGTGGGCTACTGGCGACACCGCTGCTGTGGGCCCTGCTGATGGCGGAATGGTCGGACCTGGTATTTGCGATTGATTCCATTCCGGTGGTGCTGTCCGTATCGCGTGATCCGTTTGTGGTTTTTACTTCAAATGCATTTGCGATTCCGGGGCTGCGTTCGCTGTATTTTGCGATTGCCGGTCTGCTGGATCGTTGTCGGAATCTGCATTACGGGCTGGCAGCGCTGCTGGGATTTGCCGGCATCAAAATGCTGCTTTCGGGCTTTATGCCGGTTTCTCCGGCAGTGAGTCTGGGTGTGATTCTGGGGATCATCCTCTGCATAGCGCTGACGTTCAGAAGGGGGGCTGTTCGAATTCATCAGGTGGCAGGCTGACACTGCGGGGCTGCTGTCGGGCGTTTGAGGATTGCAGGGCTGTCGGCAGTGCTGCTGTCTGATCTGCGGAGTTTTCCTTACTGATATGTTCCTCCTGCAGTGCCTGGCCGGGATCTTCCTGCATTTCAAACAGGAAGCGTGATGGCATGGAGTCACGTCGTCGTCCCCATTTCATCCGGGTTTTGCTGCGGGTGAGGGTCAGATGATCCATGGCTCGTGTGATCCCCACGTAGGCCAGTCGACGCTCTTCGGCAATGGCCTTTTCCGTATCTTCCTCGATACTGCGTTTGTGTGGCAGGAAGCCTTCCTCCATCCCGACAAGGTAGACTCGGGGGAATTCCAGTCCCTTGGCGGAGTGCAGAGTCATCAATCGAACGGCATCCTGTTGTTTTTCTTCGCCGCGATCTGATTCTTCTTCACGATCCAGCAGCGCCATGCTTTCGAGGAATCCACTGAGTGTGGGCTGCTGATTTTTTTCGACGTACAATCCGATCGAGCTTACGAATTCCTCGAGGATATTCCTGCGAACTTCGCGTTGTGTTTCTTCCTTGTACTGTTTGTCAATTTCGCTTTCGTAATTGATTTCCTGCAGCAGCGAGCGTGCGAGGGTGGCCATTTCAGCCGGGCGTTCGTGCATGGCTGCGCTGTAGCGGCTGAGCAGGCTGCGGAAATCACGCAGGGCGGCACCGGCTTTTGTGCTGACGGTGCCGGTTCCTGATAATTGTTCCGAGACATCCCAGAAGGAGTTGCCGCTTTTGACTGCGGTCTGGATGATTTTTTCGGTGGAGGATTCACCGATGCCGCGAGCGGGGGTATTGATGATTCGCAACAGGCTGACTTCATCTCGCGGATTATCGATGGCCTTCAGGTAAGCCATCAGATCGCGGATTTCGCGACGATCGAAGAACGATTGGCCTCCGACCAGCAGGTACGGAACTTTTCTGCGTCGCAACTCCTGCTCAAAAACCCGCGGTTGTTCATTTGTGCGAAACAGAATGGCGATCTGCCTGGGTCGGATTCCCAGTTCCTGCACGAGGTAGGAAATCTCCTGAACGACATTTTCGGCTTCTGCAGTTTCATCGTCGAAGACCTGCATGCGGACTCCGGAGGCCGACTGTTTGTGTGCAATCAGTGTTTTGTCGTGTCGCTGGCGGTTGTGTCGCACGAGTCGATTGGCGCATCCCAGAATATCGGCGGTGCAGCGATAATTGTTTTCGAGCCGAACAGTTTTTGTGCCGGGGAAATGTCGCCCGAAGTTGATGATGTGCTCAACCTCCGCGCCGCGCCAGCCATAGATCGACTGGTCATCATCTCCCACGACACAGAGGTTACGGTGAGGTTTGACGAGCATTTCGATGAGTCGGAACTGCACGCCGTTGGTATCCTGGTATTCGTCGATCTGGACATGGTCGTAGCGTGACTGGAATTTCTGCAGGGCAGCAGGGTGTTCTGTCAGCAGTTTGACGGTGAGCAGCAGCAGGTCGTCGAAGTCGACGGCACCGGCTGCACGGAGCAGTTTCTGATATTTTCGGTAGGCCATCGCTGCCAGAGTATCGTGTGGTGACTCTGTGTGGCTGGCGGCCTCTGAGTCTTCTATACCGAGCATTTTCCAGCGACTGATTCGGTTGATCAGGTCAGAGGGCTTAAAGGCCGCATCTCCGATGCGGATATCGCGGAGGGCGGTGCGAGCCGCAGATTCCTGATCACTGCGATCATAGATGGCAAATTTTTTCGGGTAACCCAGTCGATCGATCTCTTCCCGCAGGACTCGTACGCACCACGCATGAAAGGTCGAGACTTCAGGTCGCAGTGAGACTTTTTTTCCGATCAGCCCAAGTGCCCGTTCGCGCATTTCGCGGGCAGCTTTGTTTGTAAAAGTGACTGACAGAATGCGATCCGCTCTGATGCCATGGGCGATCAGGTTCGCCATGCGGAAGGTGATCACGCGAGTTTTTCCGGTACCGGCGCCTGCGAGGACCAGCAATGGTCCCTGCAGAGTGGAGACGGCCTCGCGCTGAGAAGGATTCAGACCTGCAAGACTGAGCATGGATCGGGCGAAGGGTAGGGGAGACAAAGCAGAGGCTGCACAGGAGACCGGCAAACCCTGTACCTGTCAGCTGCGGTTTTCCGTCGTCGGCGCGAATCCTCGACGCATGGTATTTTCGGAGATATTGACGGGAATTACAAACTGCAGCAGGTAATCCGGTCCACCGGCTTTGCTGCCGATACCGGACATGCGATAGCCACCGAACGGATGTCGCTGGACGAGAGCTCCTGTAATTTCGCGGTTCAGGTACAGATTTCCGGCCTGCAACTCTGCTCGAACGCGTCGCAGCGTGACCGGGCTGCGGCTGTAAACTCCCGCCGTCAGGGCATAGCGTGTGCCGTTTGCGACAGTGATGGCATCGTCGAGAGTGCGGACGCGAATCACGGCAAGAATTGGTCCGAAAAGTTCCTGCTGTGCCAGAGGAGCAGCGGGGTCCACGTTGGTAAAAATGTGGGGGCCGATATAGCTGCCCTGGCGGCTGAGTGGACCGGGATCCATAGCCAGCACCACCTGTCCACCGTGTTCAGGATCCACTTTGCGGATGAATTCCAGCAGTCGATCTCGTGATTCGTTGTCAATCACCGGACCGATGCGAGTTCCGGGATCTTCAGCCGGGCCGATCTGCAGGCTTTTTACCGCATCCGTCAGTCTCTGCAGAAATGGCTCATAGACGGATTCGAGGACGATGACTCGAGAACAGGCGGAACATTTCTGGCCGGAGTATCCGAAGGCACTGCGAACGACACCAACGACGGCTTCATCGAGATCCGCATCTTCATCGATGATGATTGCATTTTTGCCACCCATTTCGGCGATGACTCGCCGCACATTCCGCTGTCCGGACAGTGTTTCCGCAGCGGCGTGGTTGATTTCGAGGCCAACAGCCTGAGATCCGGTGAAGGCCACAAGGTCAACATCGGGGTGTCGAGTCAGGACCGGTCCGATGTCTTCGCCGATACCGGGGAGAAAATTCACAACGCCGGCAGGAATACCGCAATTGCGAACGATTTCCATCAGTTTTGCCGCAACGACGGAAGACTGCTCAGCCGGCTTCATGATGACAGTGTTGCCGGTGACAATTGCGGCCAGCGTCATGCCGGTCAGGATGGCGAGCGGGAAGTTCCATGGCGAGATGACAGCACAGACTCCACGCGGGCGGTACACGTAGCTGTTTTCTTCACCTGGGAAGTCACAGCGACGAGGTTCGGACAGGCGTAGTGCTTCTCGGGCGTAGTAGGTGCAGAAGTCAATGGCTTCAGCGACATCCGCGTCGGCTTCCTGCCAGGGCTTGCCCGTTTCGAGGATGATCCATGCGGCCAGTTCAAACCGTCTTTCGCGCATCTCTGCAGCAATCAGTCCGGCGTATTCAATACGGGATTCAACCGGAACGCGGGACCATGGCTCAAAGGCCCGCCGCGCTGCGGCGATGGCGTCTGCCGTCTGATCATGGCTGGCAGAGGAAATTTTTCCGATGATTTCGGAAGTTTTTGAGGGATTGCGCGAGATCAGTGTGGCTCGGGTGTCGCACAGTTTTCCGTCGATGACGAGTGGATAGG
>CAITYU010000550.1 GCA_903896675.1 uncultured Planctomycetaceae bacterium | reverse complement strand
GGTAGTCAGCATCACTGAGAATGCTGGCCTGGCAGGTCACACGCCAGATTTCATCACCATTCTTCTGCAGAATTCTGCGGGACTGCGGCAGTTCCACGGTGTCCTGCGACAGGGCCATCAGGGAGTGCACGGACTGCCGCGGCCCTGTTTTGTCCCTGAGTACTTCGTAGAGTTTGTCTTCGGTCAGATTGTCACGCAGCCGGGCAGCGCGGCCGGTGGCATTGACTTCCACGCCGGCCGGCAGGAACGAGGCCAGCGAAAGGCTGCCACTGATTTCCGGGTGGCTGGACAGTTTTTTCTGCAACCGCATGACGGCTTCGGTGCGCTGCTGGAAGCTGAGCAGTTTCTGGTGCGTGCTGCTGAATCGCACGATTGCGTCCACGGGAATGATTCCGGCGAGATTGTCTTCGAGAAAGCGATAATCCGAAACCACTCGGGAATCCTCGGGGAAGTAGCGGATAGCCTTGGTTTCGGTGCGAAACCATGTCAGGCCGGCGACGGCCAGCGCGGTCACGGCGGCACTGAGTCCCAGATTGAAACCGGACCAGCGACACAGCAGGCGGCCGCAGCGCAGCCAGAGCAGGCTCAACCCGGAGTAAGGCTGTTCTTCGGCAGGGATTTCCACGGCTGGCATCTTCAGATGCAGCATCATTGCAGGCAGCAGATAGAGTACTGTACCGAGGGAAATCAGGCAGCCGATGGAAGCATACAGTCCGAACTGTCGCACGGGGACCAGTGAGCTGATCATCAGCGACGCCAGTCCGATGGCGGTGGTAACCGCCGCCAGAACGCAGGGCGTCCACGCTCGTGCCACGGCTTCGGCGACTGCTTCAGCCGGTTCCCTGTGCCCCAGTTGTCGCCAGTAGTTGCACAGGTGGAAGCTGCCGGAAACGGTGACTACCAGCAGCAGCGTGGGCATGACGACCAGCACCATATTCATGCTGCCGCCGAAGGGCACGATCAGTGCCGTGGCGGCGGCGGCGGTGAACATGGAAACGCCCTGTACCATGAGTGCCAGACGCAGGCTGCGAAGGGTTGCGAGGCTGCAGCCAAAGCCCACGATGGCGGCCAGCAGCAACGGTGACCGCAGCCACAGCATCCAGAGCGGCGCGTCGGCATTCCACGCAGCCTGTCGGACTCCCTGGTTCAGAGCGACAGCGGCCACAGTTCGACCGCCCAGATGCAGCTTGTCTGCCGGAATACCGCTGGCTGTGGCGGCATCGCGGATCGCCTGAATGGCACTGGCGTGTTCGGCAGAGCCCGCTTCGCTCAAGCTGATCGAGACCGCTGCGGCAGCCCCGGGTACAAACCATGTTCCGGTCACAACAGGTTCGGATTTCAGTCCGGGAACAGTGACGGTACTGAGAGCTGCGATGTATGCTGCGGTCTGTTTTTCATTGACATGCATCCCTGACCACTGCAACTGCAGATCGGCAGGTTTCTGAGCAGCCACCCAGTCCGTGAGTTCCTGCAACAATTCCTGTGCCTGAGCATCATCAGTGGCAAACTGCTGCGGGCTGGGTGCGGGCAGATCATTTTTGACCACTCGAACGGTGATCCCGAATTTTTCCGCTCCGAGTCGCACGGCCTGTTCGCCCACACTGCGGGAGTGCAGTCGGGCAAACTCAGCCAGTTCAATCTGCAGTGGTCCGTGACCGGTCAGCAGTCCGCCGGTGCGTTCGAGAGACTCAGCGAGCGGGATATCGCGGCTGCGCATGCGGCGCAGCAGGTCTGCGGGTTCAGTGACTTCTGCGATGAAGGGCGAACCCCCTTCGCGAACATCGCCGTTGCGACGACCTTCGAGGCGTCGAGCAAACTCGGCCATCCGTGGATCTGTGAGTGAACAGCCGTCCCACGAAGCGAGAATGCGATCATCGTCGGGGAACAGGTTCTGGTACCAATTCAGTACTGCGGATTGTTCATCGCTGTCCGGAAGCCAGTTTCCGACGTCGTTCTGCAGCTTCAGGTTGCTCAGCGAATACATGATCAGCGGCAGCAGGAAGGCGGCGATTCCCGGCAGCCAGATGGCTGCTTTTCGCCCGGGAAGATCATAGCTGTCGCGAAGTGACTTCATCTGCACGGCCTGTTCCAGCGAGGTCCTGTCATTGCAGAGCAACAACAGGCGAATAGCGGTGGGGGTGCCCGGAAAACGGCTACCTGAACATCGGCCTGATTTGCCGATTTGCAGAACCGAGATTGTGAAATCGCGTTGCCGGTTGATTAAGCCGCTGAATCTCGTGCGGACAGCGCGAGTCGTATCTGCTTCGCGAGTGATGCCCGCTGCGGAAGCATGGCAAAGTTTGCGGGCACCGCAGCGGCCCGCAGGGTCTGCGTAATCGAAACAGCTTCAGGTGCAGCAGTGACAGGTGGCTGCAGCACGGTAGATAAGCGGGTGATGTCGGAGCGGGCAGCGGTACTTCCGGCCTTGATTCAACGCGGATTCAGCGTGTGTCGGTCAGTGCTGCGGCGACGGCGGTGGCGGTGCGGCGACCGCTGAGCATGGCACCGTGAATCGAGGCGGTCTGCTGGTAGTCTCCGCAGTACCAGAGGCCACTGACTGTGGCAGGGTGTCCGGGCGGTTGATCGCGGAACCCGGCAGGCTGTGCCGGCAGCGCCCACGGGATGCGATGGGTGCGCAGCAGACGCCAGCTGCTGACCTGATCGCCGAACCAGTCCGTCAACTGGCGGCGTACGGACTGCTCGAGG
>CAITYU010000549.1 GCA_903896675.1 uncultured Planctomycetaceae bacterium | reverse complement strand
GGCAACTGAGAACTGGCAACTGAGAACTGGCAACTGAGAACTGGCAACTGAGAACTGGCAACTGAGAACTGGCAACTGAGAACTGGCAACCGAAAACCTACCGCCGCTCCGGTGCCCCCGATTCCAATCGCCCCCCACGCCGCAGCACATCCCGAAACTGATAAGGCCGATATTCTCGCACCTGATACTCGTCCAGCCACCGCCTGCGCCCCGCGTCCAACTCCCCCATAACCCGTGGATCCCCTGGATATCGCCGCATCCCGCCCGTCGGATACGGCTCACTCGTCTGACCATAAACCGTGTTCAGATTCGCATCCTTGTCCCATCCCACATTGTACAGCACAAAATCCCTCACCCAACCCGGCGGCGGCTCACTCGCCGGAACCTCAAACTCCACCGTCACTTCATCCCCAGGCCCCATCACGATCATCCAGTCATCCTGCTTCACCAGCAGTTTCGACACGTCGCCATACCGGGTAAATCGGCCCGACATCTCACTCCATCGCGGCTCCCGCACCACCCGCTCATAGTCATACCCCTCCGGACCCGCCCCGCCGCGAAATACCGACTCAGGTCCGTAGACCCGCTGCGAAAAACCCCGATAGTGCAGATCCGCGGCCAACAGCGAACACGCCTGCAGCACCGGTTGCACCTCCGGTTCATTCACCATGAAAAAGGCCGCATCCCAGTACAATTCCATACTCGAACGCAGCCGCAACTTCGAATTCGACGCACTCACCACACCCTCCAGATCCACCACCATCGCCTTCGTCTTACCGCTCGGAAACCCAATAAACGGGCGCACCACGCGCCAGCCACCAGCTCCATTCGGGACCTCCACGCATGGCGCTGCCGGTACGGCCAGACGGCCATCCTGCTGGATCGCTTCGTTGATGGATGTGTCCGTCGGAAACACCCAGCCGGTCAGAACCAGCCGCGGCTCGCGCAGAGGTGCCTCACTCGCCAGATCTCCCAGATCAAACTCCATCGTCCACTCATCCGTCAGCCCCTGCACGATCCGCCGCTCAAATGGCTGGACATACTGCTGATCCTGCTGCCGTAACCCCGGCAGCAGGTCCCGTCCCCGAGCATCCACGACACTGATCGGCAGCCGCGGCCGCTGCACCGTGTGAATCCGGTGCGCCGCGATGTCCGGACCGCCCACCTTCTCATTCGTAAACACCTGCACATCCGCCGGATGATCCACCGCCAGCAACTGCACCTCATCGAAATAGGCCGCCTCCCACAACTCCTCCGTCAACTGCAGCACATACCGCCCGTCCCGCGGACGCAGACTGCGACCCGGAACAAGGAGGTACTCCCACTCACGGATCGGAGCCATCTCGCCGGATGCCTGCACCAGCCCCAAAGGTGCTGCCCACAGACAGTCACTGAAAAACTCAAATCGCTCACCATTCCATGTATAAATATAAGGGCATGATCCCAGCAGAATCTGCGGTGCCAGGATCGCCAGCCGCGATCGCAGCAACTTCAGATCGGTAATATTCTGAGGTACACCGTCCGTCCAGATCACACGCGCTGCATCTGCTCGCTCCGCACTGCCCAATCCCACGTGCAGCCGCGGCTGATCAATCACCAGCGCCTGCCAGTTCGTGCCGGCACGCACCTCCAGCACTGCCCCCACCGCATGCATGTTCACTCGATTCGACGGAAACTGCGAATCTTCACCAATCGCACGAGGGACAATTTCAATCCAGTTGTTCCGATCACCACCCTCGTTGCGATACGACTGCAGCAACGAACCGCCACCGCGCTCAGCACCACCTGGCACCGCCGCCAACAAATCAAGGTCACCATCACGATCCAGATCCGACACCTCCAGCGCCACTGTCGACAGACCCACCGGCAACAACTGCGTCAGTGCACTGAAACTGCCGTCGGCAGCGCCACGCAGAAGCAGCGTCTGAGCCGTGTGGCCAGCCAGCAGATCCGTCACACCGTCATTATCCAGATCCGCAGATGTCAACCGAGTAAACCGGCCGTCCTGTTGCGACACCGGAACTGCCGCCGATAAACGTCCACGCCCCGCTGACAGCCAGACCCGCAACACTCCACCAGACGCCGTCGCCAGATCCCAGAATCCATCCCGATTGAATTCCCCCACCACCACATCAGCACACTCCGCGCCCGCATTCACACCCTCCAGTGCCACCCAGCGAAATCGCGAATGCAGCAGATTCTCCAGCACACCCACCGTCCCGTCGTCCAGTACCGCCACCACATCCATCGCCAGATCTCGATTCCAGTCCACGGTCACAACATCCCGCACACCGGATCCAGGGCCCGCTACTCCCACTGACACCGTCTCAAAGCTGGTGCCATCCAGATTCCGCCAGAGCACCAGTCCCGCGGCACTTCCCCATACAATGTCCAGATCACCATCCGCCTCCAGATCCGCCACACAGGCCGCCCGCACACCTGTGACCGTCGGAGTCCCCGGTAACAGCTGCAGACTGCGAGTCCCATCAGGGGCACGCTCGTTCCTCAGCACACTCACACCGCCGCTGTTCCACAGGACCACGTCATGGTCTGCGTCATACCACCGGTTCTCACCCGCCAACTGCGGCACCGTGCGACGATCCCCGTCAGGATCCAGCAACACCGCAGCACTCTTCACGTCCGCCAGTTTCGCGCGATCAAAATCCCGATCCAGATCTGCCAGCACAAAACCATCCGCCAGCAATCCCTCCGCCGCCTGGCACATATCCACCCAGCCCGATTCGTCCACTGTCGCCGAGACACGCAACTTACCACTGTCCAGCCACACCAGATCATCGACGCCATTCAGATCCATGTCCACCATTTCAAATCGTCCGGTCACACCCCCCGGAGGCAGTGCGGGCCCCGGTACAAACGGCTGCAGCACAGTCGGCTGCTGCACGCCGCCCAGCATCTCCAGGGACTTCGCAGAAAGCCCCAGCTCCGGACGCAGCTCCAACTGCAAATACTCCAGCAGATTCAGATTGATCCGCCGCATGTCGATCTGCTGCGCCAGTTCCGGCACCAGCAGATTCTTCGCCATCATTGCCGGCCCCATCAACCCCGACAACTCACCCGGTGCCGCCCCCGCGACCGCCTGCTTCAGAACATCCACAATGTCCACCCGATTCTGCTTTTTGATCGCCTCGTTCAGAGGCTGCAACAACTCGGCGGCACGCTCCAGAGTCTGCGGCAGACTGGCGGCCGCAGCCCGCAACTGAGGATCCGGAGAATTCGCCGCAAGGCCCTGCTTTTCCAGCAGACGAGTCACAATCGCCAGATTTTCCGGCACCAGACTGGCAGTCTTCTGCAGCACCTCAATCAGTTCTGCCGAATCCGAATAGTCCCGATGACCATCCATCGCCAAAGCCAGTGCATACCACATTTCCGGACGGTCCCCCGACAGCCGAATCGCCGCACGCAACTGCTCCAGACCGCCGGCAATCGTCGGACGCTCCGGACTGTCCTGAAAAGCAGCCAGCTTCCCCGCCAGCATCGCTGCAATCGACTGCTCGTCGGAATTGGCTCGAGCTGCCAGTTCACGATAACGCGCCACTGTCGCCTCAGCCTGCTGCAGCGCCGCCAGAAACTTCTCCGCATCCTTCGACTCCGAATACGGAGTCTCACGGTCAGTCAGCGCCAGCAGTCGGGCCACAGCCAGATTACGAGCTGGCACGAGGGCTTCCGGCAGCAGCACTGTCAGTTGCTCCAGAGCCGCATCCGCCTCCAGCCACTCTTTGTTTTCCAGCAGCGCAATCCCGCGACTGTGCAGTTCCAGCGCCCTGCGAGCCTGCTCCAACTGCTGCTGCGACTGACCACAGCCACACAGACAAATGACAGCCAACAGCAACGGCAGTCCGCAGAATCGCACGCCCCTGCATACCCCCACACACACACGCTTTGCCGCCATGAACAGCACCCTCTGACACACATAGACGCACCAGCGGAAACCCGCGGATCGGAAAACCTGCCGCAGTCTACGTCCCGCACCCGCTGCAAAACCACCCACAAAACACCCGATTTTCCCGCGGCAACCGGGAATGGTCAGACTGAGTCCGTCAGAGGCACACCAACGAACAGCACTGCACAACAGAGCTCAGGCATCAAAATGCAATCATGAAGCAGCAGGGCAGTGACCGCCACCAGGATCCACGGCAATCCGCAGGCCCCGCTGTCGCATGACAAAAGCCGGAAAACTGTTAGTATTCCTGCCCAGCCTGTTCTGGTCGGCCGTTTCAATTCATCCCGGGAGCATCCCTTGTCAACCACTCGTACTGTGCACAAAGGCCCCAAAGTGTCCCCCGTGCGGACCATCGTTTCGCTGGTTGTGCTGCTGATCGTCGGCACAGTCTGTGTGATTGAACTGCGAGCCGGTCTGGGATTGTACCTGTCAGGCAAAGCCCTTGCCGGAACTCAGGAACCTGCCGCTGAAGATCCCTCCGCCAGCCCTCCTGACCCGCAGCAGTCCAACGCCCCGCCGAAGCCTCGCCTCGAAATCAAACGCCTCACCATGGACGAAGCGCGAGCCATGATCAGCATGTTTCCCACCGAAACCGTTCACCGAGAAAGCGAATATGAAATCGTCTATCGCTACCAGTGGTTCAGTCTGCTGCGCGGACTGATCGGTGAGAAGAATCCCGAGATCTACATTGCCGCAGATAAAGGCAAACCCTCCATGTACCAGACCTTCTTCACCGACGGTGATGAAGCCGGTGGTAACTACGTCGGCCCGTCCAGCCCTGACGTCGGAGGTACCGGATTGCCTCCGGAAGACTTCACTGCCGGTGGACCCGGCGGAGGCATGGGCGGACCACCGCGAGGCATGGGCGGACGAGGTGGCATGGGAGGTCCCGGAGGTGGCATGGGCGGTCCGCCTGGAATGGGTGGTGGCGGCGGTCGTAAAGGTGGCAAAGGTGGCGGCGGCGGCGGCGGCGGTGGCGGTGGAATGCGTCCACCCGCCGAATTCCCCGATGAACCCAAATCTGATGCTCCGCCGGCCGACCCGGCCCCGACAGATGCCCCCAAAGCAGATGCCCCCAAAACTGAAGATCCCAAAGCTGAAGATCCCAAAGCTGAAGAGCCCAAAGCTGAAGAGCCCAAAGCCGAAGAACCCAAAGCCGAAGAACCCAAAGCCGAAGAACCCAAAGCCGAAGAACCCAAAGCCGAAGAACCCAAAGCCGAAGAACCCAAAGCCGAAGAACCCAAAGCTGAAGAGCCCAAAGCTGAAGAGCCCAAAGCTGAAGAGCCCAAAGCTGAAGAGCCCAAAGCTGAGGAACCCAAAGCTGATCCGGCACCTGCAGTGCCGCAAAGCTGAAACCTGTAAACAGACATCGTCGCTGGCATGAACAACGCCGGCCCGGTAATCCCGGGGCCGGCGTTTTCTATGGCTCCCCGACCACTGAAAACCGAAAACTGAAAACCGAAAACTGAAAACCGAAAACTGAAAACTGAAAACTGAAAACTCACCACCGACCACTGACCACCGACCACTGACCACTGACCACTGACCACTGAAAACTGACCACTGAAAACTGACAGGCACAATCGCCATGGAATTGTTCAAAGTTCATCAGAACCTTGTTTCCCGCCCGCTGTCCGATATCCGGGCGGAAGTCTTTCGGCAATTGTCCTCCCTGCAACTGACCGTCCCAGCCGGTGACGTGGCTATCACCGTCGGCAGTCGCGGCATCAGTAACATCCCGGGCATCGTCAAAGCCTGCGGAGACTGGCTGAAAGAGCAGGGTGCTGCGCCGTTCATCGTACCCGCCATGGGGTCGCACAATGGCGCCACCGCCGCAGGTCAGCAGGCCATGGTTGAATCGCTGGGAATCACCGAGTCCGCCATGGAGATGCCCATACGCAGCAGCATGGAAGTTGTCCGCATTGGCGAAGTTCGCACCGGACCTGTGTTCATGGATCGGCACTGTTACGAAGCTGCCGCAGTGCTTGTCGTCAACCGCATTAAACTGCACACCTGCTTCTCGGGACCCATTCAGAGCGGTCTCACGAAAATGATGGTCGTGGGCATGGGGAAGATCCGTTCGGCTCAGACATTTCACTCCGCAGGCGCAGCGGCGATGAAGGATATGCTGCTCGAGATGGGGCAGTTTGTACTCGACAGCGGTCGCATCCTCGCCGGCCTCGGAATTCTGGAAGACGGCTTTGACCAGACCGCCGAACTGCACGCCATCCGACCGGCCCACATCCTGCAGCGGGAACGAGAACTCCTGCAGCACCATCGTCACTATTTTCCCAGTCTGCCCGTAAGCGATCTGAACGTGCTGATCGTTCGATCCATCGGCAAAACCTACAGCGGCACCGGGATGGACACCAACGTGATCGGGCGCCGCGGTATTCGTGACTTCGAAGATCTGGACCGGCCGCGAGTCCGAATTATCGGAGCCCTCGAGTTGTCGCCTTCGTCACAGGGAAATGCACTCGGTGTGGGCAATGCCGACTTTATTACCCAACGGCTGCGTGACGCCATCGACGAACACAAAACCCTGATCAATACGCTCACAACCGGGGATATGGACCGCGCAAAAATCCCGGCAACCCTCGCCACGGATGAAGTGCTGATCAGCACCATCGCCGAACGCTACGGCACCAGTCGCTGGATGCTGATCCCCAACACGCTGCACCTGGAAGAGCTGCTGGTCTCCCACGATCTCTGCGAAGAACTGTCAGCAACACCCGGGTGCCGTGTGGAAACAACGCCGATTCCACTGACATTCCAGAACGGTCGGCTGCTGCCCAGCACATAAACTGAAACGGACTCGCACAACCCCGCAAACCCCCAACCACTGCAGACCAGCCACGTCACCCGGTTCGCCCTTCGCCTGCATACCCCGCACTCAAGTCACGGATTTCTTGTTTTCGGGAGCAACTGTTGTTGGAACGATGATAGCCGGCAGGCCAGCCGTTCCTGACATGCCAGCCGGATTCTCCCACCTCCTCGCTGCTGCGCCAGCCATTTCCAGTTCTGAACTCAGCCGGCGGGCAACCACAGTACACAACCACTTGTCAAAAATGGACTTACGACTCTCTTTTCTGCTCGAAGCTTCCATTTGAGCCAGCAGCAACGGCCGGCAGTGATCCGCAAATTCGCCGCTGCCAAAAGTCACCAGCCCCTCACAATCCACGGATTCCGCCGGTTTTGCTCACGCTGACGCCGGGATTTCACTTGCTGTTCAATTCCCTTTACGGCAATTTACAGAACAAATCTCGCCAAACAGACTCAAACAACCTATCCTTCCGTCGTTGGCAACTCGCTGCAGCAAACTCATTCTTCCCCAGCGTTGCTGATCAACACCGCACAGAAGCGGCCTCGTCCTTTGCACTCAAGACAGTCTGACAGTTCAGGGCCCCTGATGCAGTCAGGCGAAACGCAATGGTGGTTGAGTAAGGATGCTGCAGAAAGTTGGGGGGTGTTTGCCCCGGAATGGTTCAGTCGGCGTTTGTGGTCAGAAAGAAAGAGGTACACATGAAAGCGTTTGCTGTTGCGGCCCTGATGGGTCTGGGACTGCTGGTAGGCCAGCTGAATGGGCAGGAAGCTGCTCCGAAACCGGTTGCAGAAGGTGCTGCAATTCACCTGTTTGAACACGTCAAGTACGTGGACCTGCACGAAATGGCACCCTGTGCAGTGCCGAAGATCATCGAAGTCAACGATCCGTGCGCCTGCGAATGCAAGTGCGAATGCTGCGATCCCTGCAAGAAGTGCTGCGATGCCTGCAGTGCCTGCGGCGAATGCTGCCAGCAGAAGAAGGTGCACATCCAGATCTGCATTCCAAAGTGCTACTGCGAAGAAGAAGTGATCTGCCGTCGTGACGGCGATCGTCTGCGTTACGAATACGGCGAATACTCCGTCGACGTGCGCGTTCGCAAGGGTTACATCGTTGTGGATTATCAGGACTGATTCACGCTGCGGCCGACAGCGAGGCGGCCGCAAACTGTTCGTCCGGAACGAAACGGCAGGCTCAGCCTGCCGTTTTTTTTTGTACTGTCAACCATTCAGTCCACAGGCCACAAGCCTTCGTCCGCCTCGATCGCCACCGCACGTTCGTGCCCATACTGCTGCCGCTTGTGGCGTTCCCCGTGAGTTGCCGGCAACGCCCCGCGTTCGGTACCCTGTGCCCGCAGACTGCCCCCCAATCGCAAGCATTCGTAATTCAAACCGACGCACCCCAACTGAACACCGAAAACCGAACACCGAAAACTGAACACTGAACACTGAAAACCGAAAACCGAAAACCCGCGTGTCCCCTCTGCAACGAAATACTCTGATCGGTCTGGTGGCCAGCATCCTGCTGGCTGCTCTGAAGCTTGTCGCCGGAATTGTCGGCTGCTCAACCGCTCTGATTGCCGATTCGATCGAATCGCTCGCTGATTCCGTCGGATCCCTCCTGGTCTGGCAGGCCTTGAAGGTTGCCGCCCGGCCGGCTGATGATCGACATCCGTGGGGCTATGGCAAGGCCGAAGCCGTGGCAGCGCTGCTGACCGGAGTCTTACTGGTGGCGGCAGCACTGCTGATGACTGTGCAGTCCATTCACGAGATTCTGCTCCCGCATCAGCCACCAGCGTGGTGGACGCTCCTGTTGCTGGCATCGGTCACGGTCAGCAAAGAATTGTTGTTTCGGTTCATGATCCGGGACGCGGTGGCGGAAACCTCAGATGCCGCGACGGCGGATGCCTGGCACCAGCGTTCCGACGCCATGACCTCGGCAGCCGCGTTCTTCGGAGTTTCTGTGGCGGTGTGGGGGCCGGAACTCTGCGGACTGCCCGCTTTGGTATTTGCCGATGAAGCGGCCGCAATACTGGCCAGCGGCATCATTCTGATGACCGCCTGGAAACTGGCCGCGCCAGCCCTGTCCGAATTGCTGGACGCAGACGCCCCTCAATTGTCAGAACAACTGCGAATCGTGGCCGAGCGTGTCCCGCAGGTGCAGTGTGTGGAAAAGGTCCGAGTCCGTAAAAGTGGCGCCGGTTGGCTCGCCGAGCTGCACATTCAGGTAGCCCCGCTGCTGCCAATTCGCACTGCCCACGCAGTCGGTGGGCAGGTCCGAGCCGAATTGCGGAATTCGGTTCCCGGCATTCGCGATGCGCTGATCCATGTCGAACCCCATGAAACAGCCCCCCCAACAGACACCTGACCCGCCCGAGTCCAACAACGTGCAATTGTCCGCTGAAGATCACACAGAGCTCCCTCCCTCCCTCCCTCCCTCCCTCACTCACTCACTCACTCCCTCTGTTTTCGCCTGCCAGTCAAAAGGCCGTCGCCGATCGCTGCTCATGATGCAGCAGAAGATCGATGCCTTCGAAATAGATACTGGAACCACGGATTCACACAATCGTCAGCAGACATCAACGCCGCTTGATTCAGGCTTCGATGCCCAGAGCTCCCTGCTTGCCCAGCCGAACAGTGCGATCAGCCGCAGCCTGTTCGTCGCGCGGGTTTTGACATACATGCCAGTTGGCGACAACCGGTTACCGCTTTCGTCACGAATCTGCCGTCCCCCCGCCTCCCCCCGACCTCGTCTCCAAATCCATTTGCCGATAACTTTGCAATTTTGTTACCATCATCATTCTCAATGACCATCCCACACTTCCCAACGCTGGACTGACGGTGACTGACCCATCCAACAGCAGCCTCATCTTCTACGACGGCGTGTGCGGCTTCTGCAATCACTCCGTCAACTGGATTCTCCAGCGGGACAAATCCGGTCGCTTTCTCCTCGCACCCCTGCAGGGAACTACCGCCCAGCAGTTTCTCCAGCCGGAGCTGCGGCGAACGCTGTCCTCCGTCGTGCTCCGCCACAACGGCCACCTCTACACTCATTCCGCCGCCGTCTGCCGCATACTGTTCCTGCTGGGCGGTATCTGGTGGGTCTGCGGAGCCCTGCTGTGGATCATCCCCGCACCACTGCGCGATTTCGGCTATCGCTGTGTCGCCAGAGTTCGTTACCGACTGTTCGGCAAACTGGATGCCTGCCGACGCCCGACACCGTCCGAGCGTGCTCGATTTCTCGACTGAACTCAACGGTTCACGACCTTGCAGCCCCATCCCGAATCACTCGAATTGTCCGTTTTCTCACGGAGTCTCCCAGATGGTTGGTCCACTTAACGGCACGACAGCCTGCCACCGCTTACTGCTCAGCCTTGCCATCCTCGCAGTTCTCTGCCCGCCAGTTGCGGCCGAAGTCCGCATGGAAACTCTGCAGGTTACCATGCGTGACGGAGTTCGACTGGCCACCGACGTCTACCGTGACCATAACGTGTCTCAGGCACCAGTGGTTCTGATTCGCACTCCCTACGATCGCACGCGACAGAAGGAAGCAGCCGAGCGCTGGGTCAAAGCCGGCTACGCCTTTGTGGCTCAGGACTGCCGCGGTACCCGCGGATCCGAGGGGGTTCTGGCCCCCTACAACAACGAAGGGCAGGATGGTTTCGATACCATTGAATGGGTCATGCAGCAGTCGTGGTGCAGTGGTCGAGTCGGCATGGTGGGTGGTTCCTATGTCGGAGCAGTGCAGTGGCAGGCGGCTGTCGAAAAGCCACCGGGCCTCGTCGTCATCGCGCCCCAGGCCACATGGAGCAGTTTCTATCGGAATCTGTACCTCGGCGGTGCCGTTCGCCTCGCATTGATCTCCGGCTGGCTGGCCGGTAACACCCCAAAGCCCGCTGGCGTAACAGCGACTGACATGGATCAGGCACTGATGAAGCTGCCGCTCAGCGACGTGGACGAAGCGATCGGATGGCCCATGCCGTGGCTGGACGCCTACCTCACACACCCGCAGCCCAACGGATTCTGGACACGTCTGGATCTGACAGCGCAATTGCCACAACTGCAGTTGCCGGTCCTGCATGTCGTCGGTTACTACGACTTCTTCTCACGGGAATCCGTAGACAATTTCGTGCTCATGCAAACGTCCGCAGTCAGTCCCGAAACCCGAAAACAGCAGCAGCTGATTCTCGGACCGTGGGATCACGGGACGATTGGCAGATCGCAGGTGGCCGAAGTGGACTTTGGTCCCGCAGCAGAACTCGATGTTGCCGCCATCCAGCAGGAATGGTTCGATCGCTTCCTCAAACAGGACCCGGCCACGAAAGCGACGACGTTCTCACCGGTGCGTTACTTTTCCATGGGTGATAACCGCTGGGTCGACAGCCTGTCGTGGCCGCCGCCAGGCACTCAACCCACAAGCTGGTACCTGCACTCTGACGGTCGCGCCAACACGCGACGGGGTACTGGTCAACTGTTAACGGAACCACCCGCAGCCAGCCAGCCGCCGGACACATTTCGCGCTGATCCGCAGAACCCCGTACCAGCCTCACCCGTGACTCCCGCAAGACCCCTGAAAGCGGCCGTCTGGGGACCTGTCGACCAGTCACCGCTGGAAGATCGGGACGACGTGCTGGTTTACAGCACCGCTCCGCTGACCGAGCCGGTCGTATTCGCCGGCACCCCGCTCGTTCGGCTGCACGTCAGTGCTGATACCGCGGACGCTGACTGGGTTGTCAAACTGGTGGACGTGCACCCCGATGGTCGTGCGATCAATCTTGCCACTGGCCTGCAGCGCGCCCGCTATCGCAGCTCGCTGCTGCAGCCCGAACTGCTGCAGCCGGGTGCGGCCTGCGAATTGACGATCGAACTCGGACCCTGCGCAGCCACTGTACCGGCTGGACATCAGTTACGGCTCGATATCTGCGGTTCGCTTTTTCCACTGTTCGATCGCAACCCCAACACCGCACAGGGCATTTTCGGCAGCGACACGGCCATCTCGACGGAGCAGGTACATCACAGCCCCGGCCGCTTGTCACGCCTGATCCTGCCGACCCTGCCTGCCCATCAGCTGCCTCAATAACGCTCGCAACAGATCTGGACCTGTTGGCTGATTGTGCTATCATGGAACCGGAGGCCTGCATGTCCCGGAACCTGCTCACAGTTTTGCTCATCTTTGCGATGCTCCTTGCATCGTCGGTGTGCTGCTGTGCCTTTGCTGGTCCGCAACACCCCGACGGTAAACGTTCCTGCTGTGCCGCAAACGTCTCGGACCCGGAACCTTCGTGTCCGGACGATTCAAAGCACTGCCCATGCTCGAAACAGGAAATGACTGCAGCTGCAGCGACTCGGGACTGCCAGCTTCAGTTGTCTCTCCGCGGATTCACCGCTTCGGCGATTGACAATTGCCACTCGCCGGATGCGAAGCCCAGGAAGGCCGGCAGTATCTGCATACTCATTCGTCGACATTCGCCTGACAGCCCCTCGGGAATGGATCTTCTGCAGCGAATCCGCGTCAATCGTTGTTAATGCAGCAGCCCGCCAGTGATCGCAGCCCCCACCCCGCTGCACCCCGGGTCCGACGTTTTTCAGCTCGCGCGCAGTGTTCACCCGCCGCGCTTGCTTGCCCATCACTGCAGCACCAGGTTCGACAAGTGCTGCCCACCTCAGGGACCACTATCACATGCTCTGCCATCCCGTAGCCAGCGTAATCCTCTGCACCATGCTGACCGCCGTTCTGCTGAATGTCGTCGGCTGTCAGCAATCAACACCTGCACCGCTGTCGGCAAACTCCCAGAACACACAACCAGCTGCCGACTCAGTCGCTCACACCACTGACGCAGCAAACGACTTCGAAGACCAGCACCCACACGTGGCTGGTGCACACGGTGGACTGATTATCCCCATCGGTTCAGACAGTTACCACGCCGAAGCCATCGTCGATCACACCGGGACACTCAGACTGCTGATGCTGCAGAAGGATGAGACTCGGATCCTCGAAGTTGAGTCTCAGATGCTGACAGCGTGGCTCAAAATGGTTGGCCAGACCGACGCCGTCTCAGTTCCACTTACGCCCCAGCCACAGGATGGGGACGCTGCCGGAATGACATCGCAGTTCGTTGCTGAACTCCCCCACAGTGCTCGCGGCAAAGCACTCGATGTGACCATTCCGAATCTGCGGATTGCAGGCGAGCGATTTCGCATCGGCTTTACGACGGCATCAAAACAGCACGCTGCCGACATGCCCGCCAGCCTGCCTGCAGACGAAGAGCAGCAACTTTACCTGACCGCCGCAGGCAACTACACCGATGCCGACATCAAAGCCAATGGCAGCACAACAGCCGCCATCCGATTCGCCGGGAAAGTTTCCAGACATGACGCCAAACCTCAGATTGGCGATCGCATCTGCCCCATCAGTCGCACCAAAGCCAACCCCGAATTCACATGGATAATCAACGGACTGCCATACCAGTTCTGCTGCCCGCCGTGCATCGATGAGTATGTGCGAATGGCAAAACAGCAGCCCGACACAATTCAGCCGCCCGACTCGTTCATCAAGCAGCCCTGATACCGATCAGTCTGCGTCAACATGGAGCATTTCATGCGTTATCGCCACCGACTCTGGCTGCTGCTGGCTGCTGCCGGTGCAGCACTGGCCGTCGCCCACGATGGCCACAAACCACTGCCCGCTCGCGGCATGGAAGTGTACCCGCACACCGGCCGTCTGATCCTCACCTCAAAAGCCCGCAACAATCTTGACCTGCGGACAACGGAAGTCATCACGGCCAGCCTGACATCATCGTTTCCAGCCTACGGCACAGTCGTGGCCCCCTGGAATCAGCACGCTGTTGTCAGTTCCCCGCTGTCCGGTCGCATTGTCGAACTGCTGACGCAACCCGGGCAAACCGTCGTCGCAGGTCAGCCACTGGCCATCATCGACAGTCCGGAACTTGATTCGCTGCTGCTGGAAATACAGACGGCGCGCGTCTCACTTGAACTTTCCCGGAAACTGCTGCTGGCCGCACAGAATGCAGCCGCCAATGGTTCCATTCCACGCATCCGCACTGTAGAGGCCGACAATGAGGTGCAGCGGAACACAGCGGCCCTCGATATGGCCCGCGCTCGCTGGAACAGCCTGCAGCTTCCCGCACCTGATTTCGATCGAATCCTCACCGCTGAAGGCACACCCGCACGACGCCTGTTCCAATTGCTCAGTCCCATCGC
This sequence comes from uncultured Planctomycetaceae bacterium, assembly GCA_903896675.1. GTDB lineage: Bacteria > Planctomycetota > Planctomycetia > Planctomycetales > Planctomycetaceae > SXXK01. Next base: position 8,902 of record CAITYU010000549.1, on the reverse strand, counting down.
CGGTACTGTCAACCATGGTGATCTTTCCGTGGGCAGAATTGTCAAACCAAACGATCACCTGTTCGAAATCCTCGACCTCTCCACCGTCTGGCTGAAAATCAGCGTACCGGAAAATAGTCTGCCGCGAGTCTCACTCGGACAGAACCTTACCCTGAAGCTGAACGCCCATCCTGACCAGCCGCTCAACTCAACCGTCGATGTGCTGGGCAGCCAGATCGACACCCGGACTCAGATGGCCACAATCTGGGCAACGTTCAAAAATCCAACTCCCGGTGGATTACAACTTCTGCCGGGAATGACCGGACTGGTTCGGCTCCACGATACACCAGCGCAGGCCGTGCCTGCAATTCCCACCGCGGCCGTGATCCACGATGGTGCCGAAAAGTTTGTGCTGATCGAACAGGAGCAGACCAGTGCAGCCTCAACGTTCCGCCGGGAAACAATCATCGCCGGTCGGCGTCAGGGTGCCACTATTGAAGTTCGTGGAGGCAGCGTCTTTCCGGGCGACCGAGTCGTGACGCAGGGCAGTCACGTGCTCGGGCCCTGTTTTGCCCGGGGGGTGCTGCGAGTCAGCCCGGAGACGGCCACCGACATCGGACTCAGACTGCAACCGCTTGATCAGGTTCTCCTCAGGCCGGTACTGTCCGTCACTGGCATGGTCGACATTCCCGCGTCGGCGCGCACTGTGGCTTCCACGACGCATGGTGGAACTCTGGCCGCTGTGCTTGCAGATCGCGGTCAACTCGTGCAGGCGGGACAGGTTCTGGCCGAAGTCATCAGTCAGGATTTCCAGAGTCTGCAGTTGCAATTCCTGCAGGCTGACCTCGATACCGAACTGCTGCAGAAAATCGTTGCCAGCCTTGGCGAAGCACAGGACGCCGTATCTCAGCGACGCCTGCTGGAAACCGAATCGCAACTGGTCCTCGCACGCAGCCAGCGCGAAACACTGTACCGCCAACTGATATCAGCCGGCCTCGCCGAACCCCAACTGCACAATCTCAGCCTTACACGCACACTGGTACCCAGACTGCCCGTGCGGGCTCCCATCAGTGGAGTTCTGATCGATTTTGACACTCTCCTCGGTCAGATCGTGCAACCGGAAGATCCCCTGTTTGAAATCCATGACCCCCGCAAAGCCCGGATCCTTGGCTTCCTCTCCGAACGTGACTGCATCGGCGTCCACAGCGGACAGACCGTCCGAGTCCGACTGAACGGCCGCCCGGATACCATCCTGCCCGGAAAAATCAGCGGTACCAGTCAATCGCTCGCCACGGATGATCGCACCATGCTCTTCTGGGCAGATCTGCTGCCGCAGCCAGCGGAACCACTGCTGCACGGCTCGTTTGCCAGCCTGACCATCGAAACCGGGCCCGGACAGCCCACTCTTGCCGTTCCCCACACAGCCATCGTTCGCGAAGGCAGTCGAGCTTTCGTGTTTGTACGCGATCCCAGCGGCATCTTCGAACGCCGCAGTGTTCGCATCGGACGCACCGATGATTTCTCCGTTGAACTGCTCGCGGGTATTTCTGCAGGTGAGGTGGTCGCCATCACCGCCGCACAGGCACTGCAGACAGCCTATGCCACTCTTCGTTAACACCCGCTGAAGCCCAATCAGATGCTCAACGCCATCATCCGCTTCTCACTGCACAATCGCAGCGCTATCCTGCTGCTCGCCCTCGCCGTAGTGATCGCGGGCACCCACGCCCTCGTGACCATGCCTGTCGATGTCTTTCCGGATCTTAATCGCCCCTCGGTCACCATCATGACCGAAGCCCCCGGACTGGCACCCGAAGAAGTGGAATCACTCGTCACACGGCCCATGGAATACCTGCTGAACGGCGCTACCGGAGTCCAGCGGGTACGCTCAGCCTCCGCAGCCGGACTGTCCGTGATCTGGGTCGAATTTGACTGGGGCTCAGACATTTTTCGCGATCGGCAGATCGTCGCCGAAAAACTGCAGCTGGCCCAGCAAAGACTGCCCGCCGATGTCAATCCCGTGATGGCCCCCGTGTCCTCCATCATGGGCGAGATCATGCTGCTGGGACTGCGTTACCACGGCCCACCCCTTCCTGCCGACGCACAACACGACATGGCGATGGAACTGCGCACACTCGGTGAATTCACACTCCGCAATCGTCTGCTCTCCGTCGACGGCATCTCACAGGTTTCCGTCATGGGCGGAATTCTGAAACAGTACCAGATCCTGACTTCACCCGATCGACTCGCCGCTCAGAATATCACCCTTGAGCAGCTCACCGCCGCCGCCGAAAAGGCCAACGTGCTGGCCGGTGGTGGCTTCCTGATTCGCTCGCCCCGCGAATCTCTGATTCGCATCAGTGGACAAAGTCTCGCAATCGAAGAACTTGAAAACACACCCGTAGCATGGCGCAGTCAGCGCGCCATCCTGCTGAAGGAAGTGGCCGACGTCCGCGCAGCCGGACCAGTCCGACGCGGTGATGGCAGTGTCCTCGTGCGAAACGGTGATAAAACAGAGGGCGGACCGGCCGTCATCCTCGCCGTACAGAAACAACCACACGCAGATACACTCCGACTTGATCGCAGTATCACCGCAGTGCTTGATCAGCTTCAGCAGAATCTGCCATCCCACGTGCTGATCGAAAAACGATTGTTTCGACAGGCTGACTTCATCGAAGCTGCCGTCGATAACGTCGTGGAGGCTGTTCGCGACGGCGCTGTCTGGGTCGTCGTTATCCTGTTCCTCTTCATGTGGAATCTCCGCACCAGCATCAGCTCACTCACTGCCATGCCACTGTCCATACTGCTCACAATTCTCGTGTTTCAGTGGTTCGGAATCTCCATCAACACGATGACACTCGGAGGCATTGCGGTTGCCATCGGAGATCTCGTCGATGACTCCATTGTGGACATCGAGAATATCTATCGCAGACTGAAGGAAAACCGACGCAGGGCGACGCCCGCTCCCGTCATCAGCGTGATCTATGAAGCCTCCTGCGAAGTTCGCAATTCCATCGTTTACGCCACACTCATCGTCGTTCTGGTCGTGTTTCCACTGTTCTCACTGGCCGGACTTGAGGGACGTATCTTCGCACCGCTCGGGATCGCCTACATGACATCCCTGCTGGCCTCGCTCGTCGTCTCGCTGACCGTCACGCCTGTGCTTGCCTCATTCCTGCTGCCGCATGCCCGCTTTCTTGACAGGCAGGAAGATCCTCTGCTGCTGCGAATACTGAAAGCGTGCACTGCCCGCATCCTCCAGTGGACTCTGCCACGCACCAGTCTGGTGCTGGGAATCACTGTGCTGCTTGTCGCGGCCTCTCTGATAACGCTTGGCTGGATGGGAGGCGAGTTTCTGCCGCCGTTCAATGAAGGAACCTTTACCATCAATTTTCAGACGGAACCCGGCACCAGCCTTGAAGAAAGTCAGCGTCTGGCCGAACGTGCTGAAAAGCTGCTGCTGGAAATCCCCGAGGTTCTGGCAGTTTCCCGTCGCACCGGTCGCGCCGAACTCGATGAACACGCTGAAGGTGTCAACTCCTCGGAATTCGATGTCCGAATTCAGGACGCTCAACGCCCACGCACCGGATGGCTCGCAGCCGCTCTCAGGATGATCCCGGTCGCACACCTCTGGGGCTACGAAACCATCAGCAGGTCGCGTACCGAAGTGCTGGCCGACATTCGTGATCGAATCACACTGATTCCCGGAGTCTACGTCAATATCGGCCAACCCATCTCACACCGACTTGACCACATCATGTCGGGCATTCGCGCACAAATCGCGGTGAAAATCTTCGGCAGTGACCTGCGAGTCCTGCGGGATGCCGCGCACGAGCTGCATGAAATCATAAGTCGCGTTCCCGGGGTCGTTGACCTGCAGCTTGAACCCCAGATCGAAGTCTCCCAGGTCAGGCTGCAGATCAATCGCGACGCGGCAGCTCGCTGCGGACTGGCTCCCGGAGACATCGCAGCACTGCTGGAAACAGCGTATCGCGGTCGAGTTGTCTCCCAGATCCTCGATGAAGACCGTTTCTTCAGCCTCGTGGTCTGGTTCGATGAATCGTCCCGCAATGACCCGGAGGTCATCCAGCAGACCATTCTTGAGACTCCTTCGGGGCGAAGAGTCTCTCTCGGCGAGGTCGTCGACGTCATCGACACAACCGGCCCCAACACACTGAACCATGAAGGTGTCGAGCGACGAATTGTGGTCTTCTGCAATGTCGAGGGACGAGACCTTGCCGGCGTCGTCGCTGACATTCAACGCGGGGCGGCTGACATCGAATCTCGACTCGCCACCATCCCGGGTGGTTACCACATCGAATTCGGCGGGCAGTTCCAGGCGCAGCAGGAAGCCAGCCTCAGATTGCTGGCACTTGGCGGAGTTTCCGTGGTCGCAGTCTTTCTGCTGCTGATCCGCTGCCTCGGCTCGTGGCGCGCGGCACTCCAGGTCCTCGCCAATATCCCGCTCGCTGCACTCGGCTCCATCATCGCACTGCTGATCGTCAACCGGCCGCCACTGGAAGCATTCCAGGGTGTCGACTGGTGGCTGTGGCCCCGGGTCTGGGCGTCAGCCACCAGCCTGTCCATCGCACACTGGGTCGGCTTCATAACCCTCATCGGAATTGTCAGCCGCAACGGCATCATGATGATCTCTCACTACATCCACCTGATGGAACACGAAGGATACCAGTTTGGCGAAAGGATGATCATTCAGGGCAGCCTGGAACGACTGGCTCCCGTGATGATGACCGCGGCCACCAGCTTTATCGGCCTGCTGCCGCTGCTGTTCGGGGCCGGACAGACCGGCAAGGAAATCCTGCACCCACTCGCGCTTGTGGTTTTCGGAGGCATGCTCACCTCCACTGTGCTGGACCAGCTCGTCACACCCGCCCTGTTCCTGCGATTCGGACGAAATGTCTTCCGCAGTAACCAATCGCCCACGAAACCCGCAGAACACTGAAGATCGAGCCAAAAAAAAATCACATCCCGTGCTGATTAACATCACGGAATCGTTCCACGTCGCCCGCACACACCAGAGACCGCAGCACGCTGGCACACGCCGTTGAAGTGCGCACACTCAGTCAAACCATTATGGCTCTGACGCTGCAGACTGCATTTTCGCGGGTCAACGCGAAATCATATGGGCAGCCGCAGATTGTATTCCCTTAGGTGTTGATGGGCAGTGGTCCACGCAGGACCGAGACGCCCCCCAAAAAGGGGGGTCCATGTCAGTGGATTCTTCCTGAGCAGGGTGTGCATCGCCGGCGAGAAGCCTCACCCTCCCGCCCGGAACCATCGAGACCAGTCCGGTGAACCACTTCGAGACAACACCCGTTGGCTTCCCCCGGCGACGCGCCTGCGGATGCCTCGACAATTGGTGCCTTTCGAGGTCAAAAGACTTTCTCACACCGCTCGCCTCATTTTACCTTACGACGTTTTTTCCATCCTGACGGCGACACCCTGGGATCCGGCATCATCACACACCCCTGCACCACTACAACTCGCCACGGCCGGATTAACGACGGCCTCAAACTTAATAATCAGACCATCACCCTCATCCCTCGCCCAATGATCCCTCCGCCCTACCACTGCAGATCGACAAACACCAGCCGATGATCGGAACATTCCACCAACTCGGCACCCACACCACCAGTCGGCCAGTACACCTTCGCGGCCTGCACCCGCAAACCGCGCGACGGCAACACATAATCAGCTCGCAGATTCCCCACGCTGCGGTCTGAAAAATCAGCCGTGTCCTCCGCCGCACGCCCCCGGTGCTGCAGGTTCATACCCCGCTGCTGCGTCGCCGCCTGCTCCCCGCCGGCACTGATCGGTACAGGCTCCGACAGCACCCGAGGATGCTCAAGCAACTGCTGGATGGCACCCGCAACACTGCCGCCATCCACAGGATCTGCGTTCAGATCCCCGACGATCACAAAGGCCGCATCCGCCGCTAAACCACCAACCACGCCGCCGTCATCCCGAATCCACCCGTCAGCACCCGCTGTCAGGTAATCACGCCACAACCGGATCTCATCGTGGTTCCGTCGCCCATTGCGATCCTCCGCTCCGTCAAAGGCCGGCGGAGTCGGATGGCTGGCCAGCACATGCAGGACCGTCCCATTCACCTCCACAGGCACGTCCCAGTGACTCTTCGAAGATAACCGAAATACACCCAGATCCTCCTCCGAATACCACCCCCGCTGCGTCCCGGGATCCACCGGCAGCAGGGCCCCCGGCATCTGCTTCCACAACAGATTCTGAAAGGTCCGCACCTCGTTCCTGCGAATCGGATACCGCGACAACAGCAGCATCCCGTACTGACCCGGAAATCGACCAAAACCAAATGCATCACCCGGCCCATCCGACTTGCCGTCATGGTCCAGATCCCGACCCGTCGGAACACCCGTGTTCACAGAGGCCGCCCACCAGTGCGGAAACTGCAGCGGCAACTCCGGCGCCCACGAAACCTCGGACGACAGATAATTCTTCACAAACAACTCGGCCGCTGCCGCTGATTCCCCAAAATCAAACTCGTTCAGCAGCACGATGTCCGGACGTACCCGACGCAGCACCCGGGCAACCTTCCGAGCCTGCAGGTTGCCGTCCGTTCCAAGCTCACGCTCCAACTGCCCCGCCGCATCCCGATTCAGACTGCAGTTGAATGTCGCCACTCGCAGAACGCCAGCACCCGCAGACTCAACCACCTCATCCCCACAACTCAAACCGCCCACACCACACCATACCACCAACGGCAGCAGAAATGACCACACCCCAAACCGCATCGCCATCCCCACGCCCCCCCCCCTTGATACCCCACTGCCCACTGAAAACTGAAAACTGAGATCTGACAACTGAAAACTGAAAACTGAAAACTCTATAAAACCTCAGCCACTTCAATCCCCAATAATCCCAGACCCGTGCGGATCGCTCGCGCCATCAGATCACACAACACCAACCGGCTTCGCTGCAGCGATTCCGTTTCCGCATTCTGCACCGAACACCTGTCAAAAAACTGACTGAACGCGTTCGCTGTCTCAAACAGCCACTGCGTCAGCAAATGCGGACGGTAATCGCTCAGCATACTGTCCACTGCATAGCCGAACATCAGCAACTGCAGCGCCAGCCGCCGCTCTTCAGCAGTCGCCAGCTCAATCGCCACTGACTGCCCCTGCAGCGACTGACGGCTGATCTGCAGCCGCCGAAAAATGCCGCAGACTCGAGCATACGCGTACTGCATGTACGTCGCCGTATCCCCCGTCGTTGCCAGCATTTTGTCATAGTCAAACACGTAATCACTGTCACGACTGTGATGCAGGTCCGCATATTTCACCGCGCCCAGACCCACAATTTCCGCTACCCGCGATCGTTCCTCCGCAGTCAGCAACGGCTGCTCGCGACGATCGTCATTCTCATCCACAATCCGCCGCGCTCGCAGAATCGCTTCGTCCAGCAGACTCTCCAGCCCCACCGTATCACCCGCTCGCGTCTTGTACGGGCGCCCGTCACTGCCCATGACTGTCCCGAACGAAACATGCTTCAACGCCATCTGTCCACAACCCCACAGCCGCGCCGTCGCAAACAACTGCTGGAAATGCTCGGACTGGCGACTGTCCACCACATACAGCACCTCCTGGGCCTGCAGCGTGTCCCGGCGATACTGAATCGTCGCCAGATCCGTTGTGGCATACGTGTAGGCACCGTCTGTCTTCCGCACAATGAACGGCGCTGCATTCCCCTCAAGGAACACGCAGGTCGCACCCTCCGACACTGTCGCCAGCCCCTGCCGCTGCAGGCTGTCCACCACGCCCGCCAGCATGGGATTGAAATGACTTTCACCCAGTGTCAGATCAAACTGAATGTTCAGTCGCGAATAAATCTGCTGCAGCGCTGCCAGACAGACCGGCATGAACTGCGTCCACAGAGCGGTGTTTTCCGGATCACCGGCATGCAGCTTTGCCGTCTCGTCGCGGGACCGCCGCGCAATGTCGGGGTGCGCCTGTGCTGCCGCCAGCAGCACAGGTGACCCATCCACCTTTGCCAGCTTGTCCTGCGCCGCCTGCAGCTCGCCCTCCGCTGCCACCAGCGCCTTTTTCATTCCAGAAACCAGCTTCTTCGTTCGATCGTCCTGCGGCAACTGCTGGATCTCCTGCAGCTTCTGCTGACTTTCCCGCAGATTCTTTTCCAGTGCCGGCACCAAAGCCTTCGCCGCATGATAGTCCGAAAGCTGATTGACAAGCTTGTACAGTCTCGCCAGTTCACCCACCGCACTGGCCCGCCACGATGACTCGTCCCGGAAATGCCGGTACCCGTAGATGATCATTCCGAACTGAGTCCCCCAGTCGCCAATGTGGTTGTCACTGGTCACACGATGGCCCGCAAACCGCAGCGTTCGGACGATGCTGTCGCCAATGACCGTACTGCGGAGATGCCCCACATGCATGGGCTTGGCCACGTTAGGTGACGAAAAGTCCACGACCACATTCCGCGGCTGCTCGGCCGGAACCACTCCCAGACGATCATCAAACGCTATTTGCGACAGCCGCTCCGCAAGGATCTCCGTTCGCAGTCGCAGATTGATGAAGCCGGGGCCGGCGATCTCCGGAGCCTCACAGAGGTCGTCAATCTGCAGCTTCGCCAGCACTTCAGTTGCCACATCCCGCGGCGACCGTCCCAGCGTTTTCGCCAGTGGCATCGCAAAATTGGCCTGAAAATCACCGAATTTCGCATCCTGAGCCGGTCGGATCATGTCCAGCATCGCCGGCACGTCGGAGGCCAGGCCGGCCAGCGCCGGAGCAAATCGTTGTTTAATCTGAGTCAGCAGGTTCATGAAAGCTCGCCACGATCGGAAGTCAAACAGCCGGATTTTTCTTGACATTTGCCACCCACACGTTCCTCGGCGGCGGCGTTGTGGAGTATAAACGCG
>CAITYU010000548.1 GCA_903896675.1 uncultured Planctomycetaceae bacterium | reverse complement strand
GCTCCACGACCAGGTCCGGCGGGGCGTCTGCTGCGCGGCGATTCAGCACCCACCGAACCGCGGGATCTGCGCGTTCCCGATTGTTCGTCACTGGCCCCCCGAGTGCTTCTGAAACCCGCTGCGGACGTGTCGCGCGGAGGCCCTGTGCGGCCTGCAGCAGGTGCTGCCTGTCCGCCGGGTGGCGTGCGGCGACGTTTGTTGCGAGTCTTTCCGGGACGATAGCCGAAACTGCCGCGGGCACGTGGCTGAATGGCCAGTTCGCCGGTAGCCAGAAATCGCTTCAAATCTCGGATTTCATTGGCATGCAGTTCACGAAATCGACCGTACGGCAGCGATCCCAGCACAATGGGTCCGAAGGCAATACGCTCCAGCTCGATCACCTTGTGACCGACACGAGCCAGCAGGCGACGGATTTCGCGATTGCGGCCTTCCTGCAGTTCCAGTTCCAGCACCGTGCTGCGGCCCTGATGCTTGACAACTCGCACTCCACGAAATCTGAAAAAGCCCTCCGCAAAGTATAATCCCTCGCGCAGCTGCGTGAGGACTTCCGGGGGAGGCCAGCCGGCAACATGACAGCGATACCGCCGCACCACTTCAAATCGCGGGTGAGCCAGTCGCTGAGCCAGATCACCATCGTTGGTCACCAGCAGCAGTCCCGACGTGTGCTCGTCCAGACGACCCACAGTGAACAGTCGCTGGTCCGCGACGGGAATCAGGTCGATCGCCCGCGGTCGCCCGTCCGGGTCACGATTTGTACAGAGGACTCCGCGCGGCTTGTGCAGCAGAAAGTAGCGGAATCGCGGCATCCGCAGTCGCTCGGCATCCAGCCGCACATCACTGGTCTCGGCATGCACCGAGCGGGCCGGATCCGTGACGACCTCGCCGTCCACCGTGACGCGACCATCCCGAATGTACTGCTCACTGTTCCGCCGCGAATCAACACCGGACATCGCGAGAAACTTCTGCAGCCGCATCACGGCGGAATCTTCACCGGACTCGGCCTCGGCTGCGTCCGCAGCGGGTGCCGGAGCCGAAGGTGCCATACCGCGGGATTCCGGGACTCGCACAGGAGCTGGTCCGGCCGGTCGATCCGGTCGTCTGCGAGGACCAGAGGAAGGCTTACGAGCACCCGCAGGCGCTGTGGGTGGTCGCCTGCTGCCAACCGCTTTGAATCTGCTGTTTTGTTTTTTCATTTTCGCTTCAGTTTTTTTCCGGACTGGTTCCGTAGAAGACCAGATTGACGATCTTCCACGAACCCTTTTGTTTCATCAGAGTGAAGTGGTCGTAGCCGTACTGCACTCGAGGCCCGGCTGTCAGTTTCCAGTACACAACCACGCGACACAGGTCAGCTTCAAACTGGATGGAAGTCCGAACCGGAACTTCGACCGCCTTGAAGATGGCCAGTTTGTGATACGTGGTCTGCTGTGCAACGAACGGGCCCTTCATCTGAGTATTGATGCTGCCCGAGCCGATTTCCTGAATGACGGCGCCGTCCGCAAAACAGCCGCCGTAGTCCTGCATCCGCTGCTCGGACCACGACTTGAAGTATTCTTCAATCAGCTTTTCCACAGCGGCTTTTTCACCGGTGCTTTTTTTGCCATCCCCCGGAGACTGGCCACGAATTACGGTCGCAGCCGCAGAACTGGCTGCCGGGGCAGTGGAGTTCGGAACGGGCGACTTCGGGGAGGATGACTGCTGGTCCTTTGAACCGGCCTGCCTGACTTTCTGCCAGCCACTCAGCACCTGCAGCACGAAGCTGCGGACATACTGAGCATCAACGACCTGCTGCCCGATCATGGATCCCAGCGGCGGCACATGGCAGAAGGCGACATCGGGCGGCGTTTTGGCACGGCGTCGCAGCAGTTCAAGAGTGAACAGAGTTTCTTCGCAGAGATACTGTCCGGCGTTTTCGGAAATCTGAGTCTGGAAGCCGGCGGTGTTCAGATGGTCGCACAGAGCCTGAAAGGGAAATGATGAACGGTATTCGGTCGGACCATCACCGGCGATCAGCGGCTGCGGCGGAGTCTGTCCGTGGTTGTCCGGAATTGGTCCCCGCTGGTTCAGAGCCCTGGTTTCAATGGCAAAGGCCCCGGAGCGTCCCTGGCCGAATGAGAAGACAGCGACGGGATTCAGTCTGGCAATTTCCGGGGCCAGTGTCTGCTGCGGTGCCCCCCAGACAACCGGCAGCTGGATGGCCACAATGCGATACCCCTGCCACTGCGTATCGTGCAGTTTTGCAATGCCTTCCCACGAGGGATTGGGAGGTCGTTTTTCGCCGAAAGGTTCGAAGCCCGTGAGCACGATGACGGGAGTTCCGACCAGCGGGGCCGGCGCAGACACAGTCTGCGGACCGCTGCCGGCGCGACTTTCGTCGGTCAGCAGTGAACTGACGAGAAACAGCAGTGAACAAAAAGTCAACATGGACGCCTCCTGTTAAGAATGATAACACGGAGCGGCCTGCGGGGACAGTCCCCGGGACGCAGCAACAGGCCGTGTTCCCGGTCACAGTCGGTGCGGGGCATTACAATCGCGCGGGGCGAGGTCTTATCGTACGGCAATGATGGAGGCGAAATTGAAGCACTGAAACCACGGAATTACCGCGGAAAACCCAGCATCCGTCAGCCGCTGCACGTGCCGCTGCAGCGGTTCGGGAATCAGCATATTCTCGATCGCTGAACGCTTCTGAGCAATTTCCAGGTCCGAATAGCCGTGAGCCCGTTTGAAGTCATGGTGCAGCTTTGTCATCAGTTCCTGCTGCCGCGGATCCTCAAAACAGATCTTCTCGGACAGCAGCAGAGCCCCCCCGGGCAGCATGCCCGCAGCAATTCCTCCGATCACGCCATCCCGCTCCTCGGGTGGCAGAAACTGCAGAGTCAGATTAAGCACCACCAGCGAGGCGTTCGTGACCTGCACCTGCCGCAGATCGGATTCCGTGACAAGCACCGGGGCTCCGGGTTCCCAATCCGGCAACAGCTGCTGCAACCGCTGAATCATGGCCGACGAATTGTCGACGGCGTGAACGCTGACAGACGAATCAACGCGACGACGAATCAGCCGAGTCGCCGCGCCAAGTGAACAGCCAAGATCCCAGACACTGCTGCCCGGCTGCACATACTGCACTGCCAGTTGTTCAATCACCGACAGGATGGACGCGTAACCCGGAACAGAACGCGCAATCATGTCGGGGAAGACCCGCACGACATCCGAGTCAAACTGGAAGCTGCCCACCGTTGTCAACGGTACGGAGTAGATGTCGTCACGGGAGGACATTGCAGACCCGAGGTTATGGTTTCGCGGACGCCGGTGTTGCGTTCTTTTCAGGAGCCCGCAGTTTCCATGCGGTGACCCAGTCTTCACCTGTGAGTCGGAAACCGAAATCCCGCTGCAGCCGCTGCCCCATATCCGGGTAGTGCCCGGCACCGTAGAAAATCCCGATGCGGCGGTGCTTCTTCAACTGGTACTGCAGAACTTCAAGACACTTCAGGTTGCGTTCCGTGATGATGGTGGACGTACCGTCCTTGCCGGCGAACGCCGTGCCCTCACCAGCCTTCACGATCTGGCTGGCAGCAATGCGACGTGCTGCCCACGATCTGTCCGATGAGACGGCTGACAGCATGATGTCGAGGTTCATTGCCAGCGGATTGACCTTCTGCTGGTTCGACATCGACTTGCCCATTTCGGAAAGCAGCATCTGCGAAAATGATTCGCCGCGCGCCTTCATGGTGGCCTCAAATTCCTCGGCCGTCATATCCGCGTGCACGAAGTTGTGCGGCGTATAATCGACAGCAGCCAACTGGAATTCCATGCCAAGGACATCCTTCATTCCAAGCTGCAGCACGGAAATGGCGGCGAAACCGATTTTTGCATCGTCCCATGACTCAGCGTCCGCATCGGCATCCGCATCGGCATCGGCTTCAGCTTCATTCTCGGCTTTATTCTCGGCTGCGGCACGACCACCACCAGTACCGGGTCGCATGCCCAGACGCACGGCTTCTTCCGGCATGACAGCCTCGAACAGCACGACATCGTATTTGGGGAACAGAGCATTCAGGTCTTTGTAGTACTGAGCATCACCGAGGTGAATGGCCCCGATGAGGTCCACCTCTGCGTCGGGGTATTTGGCAGAGTCTTTGAAGTGGGCGACCGAAGTTTCGAGGGCGACGGCCAGTTTGCGGTCGTTCCGGCGAATTCGGATGTACTGTGCCTCGGGTTCTGTGGAGTCAGGCGCGGTGGCGGACTGGGCAAAGGCCGGCATGGGCAGCAGACTGAGCAGCAGGCCAAGAACACACCAGATGGTCGCGCGAGACCGCGACTTTGGGGGGCAGGATTCGGCCGGATCACAGTGCAAAAGGTTGAGACTGGACATTATGAGATGGCTCCGGGTGACCGCGGAAGGAATCTGTTCGGCAGCCACAGCATACTCGCCGGTGCACAAAAACTGCAACTGCCGGCGGGCTTCCCATTTGCCGGGAGTCTGTGGTGAATTTCAGAAATCAGATTTTCCGGCGAAACCTTCGCCGTGCATCGGTGTTACTCCTTTTATGCCTGCTGACTCGTCCCGAACCTCAGGGGCCTGATCCCTGCAAATCAGCCTGAATTGCGGAATTACGGCGTTTTTTCGAATTGCTGAGCGCCATTGGCTGCCGCGCAGGTGAATCACATGAACGTGAATGTTTGCTTGTGTTTATTTTCCTACCTTGACCCGGGTGCCGGCAGCCTGCTGATGCAGGCACTGGTGGGCGGGGCTGCCGGTCTGCTGGTGGCATTTCGCCATTTCTGGAAGATCGTGCGTCCGGAACAGCGTACTGACTCAGCGGGCCGGGATTAGTGTCCGCCGGGGTGTGCCCTGCGCCCAGTTTCGTGCCGGGTTCCTACCGTGACCGGTCAGCTCGCGTCTTTGTGGCGGGTGACCAGGTGCTGCGGGGACTGACGGCTGAGGCAGCGGACGTCTGGCAGCGACTGCAGCCGTCGGGATTCTGGCAACAGCTCACGGCAGCCGGTCAGGTCGTCCCGACGTGGGAATCCGCGGCTCATCAGGCGTGGGCCAGTGCTCACGGGTATTCGCTGGTACTGCAGCACGAGCGGGTTCCTGAATTGTCGTGGCCGTGGGAGTGGAGTTTTTCGATGCTGCGGGACGCAGCGCTGCTGCAATTGAGTCTTCTGCAGCGGGCTTTACCGGCCGGGTTTGACATGGCGGATGCCACGCCATTCAACTTTCAGTTTCGCGGGGCGAACCCGCAGTTGATTGATACAGGCTCACTGCGACTGCGACAGCAGCATGGGATCTGGGAAGGTTACCGGCAGTTCTGCGAGCAGTTTCTGGCTCCATTGCTGCTGCAGTCGTGGAAGCAGGTGGATTTTCAGCCGTGGCTGCGCGGTCGGATGTCCGGCATTCCGCTGCGGCAGTTGTCGGGTCTGCTGAGCTGGCGGGATCTGCTGTTTCGGCGGGGAGCGTTCACGCACATCTGGCTGCACAGCCGGGTGGCCGCAGCGATGCAGCGGCGGGGCGGCGCTGAAGCCTCGGCGTCCCTCAGTACGCAGATGATACTGAACAATCTGCAGGGGCTCAGCACCCTGCTGCAGTCGCTCAAATGGAACACCGTGGATTCTGAGTGGCGGGACTATTATTCGACGGCCGAGCATGCGGCAGCGCATGAGGCTGAGAAGTCGCAGTTTGTCCGCGCGGCCTGTGATCGCGTTCAGCCGCAACTGACGTGGGATCTGGGCTGCAATCAGGGGCGATTCTCCCGAATTGCTGCGGAATGGGGACGGGTGCTGGCACTGGATGCGGACCATGCGGTCATTGAGCGACTGTACTGCAGTCTGACTGCGGAGCCGTCGGACAGTCTGCCGCGACAACGAATTACTCCACTGGTCTGCAACCTTGCCGATCCCAGTCCGGCTCAGGGCTGGAGGCTGAGTGAGCGGGGTTCGCTGGAGTCGCGCAGTCGGCCGCAGCTGGTACTGTGCCTCGCACTGATTCATCATCTGGTGATTGGCCATGGCCTGCTGCTGGAGGATGTGATCGGCTGGCTGGCAGCGCTGCACGCTCCGGTGGTACTGGAGTGGGTCGAACGAACCGATCCGATCATTGGCAGCATGCTGCAGCAGCGACGGGATGTGTTTGTGGACTATTGTTTCGCAAGACTGCAGGTGGCGGTTGGCCGGTATTTTCGGATAGTGGCCGAGCAGTCATTGTCCGGAGGCAGTCGCAGGCTGTTGCTGCTGCAGCCGCGGGATTCTGCTGTGAGGGTACAGCATGACTGAGGCTGCGAAGGACCTGCCATCAGCCCGCGAACAACTGCTGCAACTGGCAGGGCTCTGTGCTATGGGAGTGGCCCTGCCAATGGCCAATCGCGTAGCGGATAATGCTCAGTACCTGATACTTGAAGACTATTCAGCGACGGCAGTGCTGGTGGTGCAACTGGTGTTTTTCCCTGGTCTGCCGATACTGTTGTGGCTGACGGTGCGGGCTGTCACCGGACTGTTTGGCCAGCCCGCGGGAACTCGCTGTTTTGGTCTGCTGTTGTCGCTGTTGGCCGCGATTTTCGGCATGTCCATTGTGCGTGTGGTAACGGTAACCGCAGGACTGGGAAGAGCGGGCATTCCAGAGTTTTTACCGGCCGGAATTGTGACGATTGCGGCACTGTGGCTGCCAACGGTACTGCGGCGTTCGGTCGCACTGCGACAGTTTCTGTGCCTGCTGTCCGCTGGCGGTCTGGCGGTGCCGGCCGTGCTGCTGAGTTCCGCCGGAGTTCGCTGGCAGTTGCTGGGACACACAGGACAGTCCACGGCACCCGGCGACACTCTCCGGAATCCGGCTCCCATTGTCATGGTTGTCTTTGATGGTCTGAACGGGATGTCACTGCTGAATGCAGCGGGCGAGATTGATCGACTGCGTTTTCCCGCATTTGCTGAACTTGCCGACATGGCCAGCATGTACCGGAATGCAACTACCGTGCATCCGCGCACCGACCACGCGCTGCCTGCCCTGCTGACCAGCACATTTCCACAGGAACAGCAGACTCCGGTGGAAGCGGACTACCCTCCCGGACTGTTCCGCCGGATTTTCGAATCGGGGCAGTTCGACATGCACGTGTTTGAGCCCCTGACGCGGTTGTGTCCGACAGAGCTGCGGCAGCTGAAGCACGAGCAAAGTGTGCCGCAGCAGACAGTTCGACTGCTGTCAGTGCTGGTGCCAGTGGCTGTGCAGATGTGCCTGCCACTGGAACTGGCCCCGGAACAATCAATGATTCCCCGGGAATGGTTTGGGCTGCTGCCGCAGTCGCCGGCCAGACGCATTCAGAAAGGGCTGGTTGTTTACGGCTGGGATACAGCACGGCGTGAGCAATGCGAGCATTTCGTGGAATGCCTGCGGCCCGGGACACGACCAGGGTTTTCCTTTCTGCATCTGGCTCTGCCCCATTATCCGTGGTCGGTTTTGCCGTCCGGAGCGCCCTGTTTTCCATGGGCCGATGTCAGCCTGAACGTCGTGGGGCTGGCGGATGAAACGTGGACATCAGACGAGTGGCTGGTCAATCAGGCGTGGGATCGCAGTCTGCTGCAGACACTGTACGCAGATCGTTGCCTCGGCATGATTCTGCAGACCCTGCGGCAGCAGCAGACTCTGGACCAGACGCTGCTGATTGTCACTGCGGATCATGGCATGTGTTTTGTACCCGGGGCATCGCTGCGGGATCCGGTGGCCGAGACACTGCCGGACCTGCTGCCTGTTCCGTTGCTGATCAAGTTGCCCGGGCAGCAGCAGGGCAGCGTGACGGATCGGAATGTCGAGATCGTCGATATCCTGCCGACGATTGCCGATGTGACGGGCATGGAACCGGATCCGGCGTGGGTGGGAAGCTCGCTGCTGACGGACGAAGTGCGAACCCGCAAGACGCTGCTGGGTCCGCAGCCATCGATTCTGGCACCGGATTTCCCCCAGCGGTTTAAGCACACTGAGCGATTGCTGCAGGTGTTCGGCACGGGTGGTGCGGGTGACCGGATCGGTCGACTGGCCGCGATTCCCGGACTCGCGGGACGTCGCGTCGATGAATTCACGGTGCTGGATTCGGCGCTGCAGGCCGTGATTTCTCCGGCGGTCGTGGGGCAGCACGTGGCACCGTCGCCGCACAATCCGGGCAGCCCGTTTACTGCCAGCTTGCTGCACGGGAAATTGCTGGCGAACGCTGAAACGACGGCAGGATTTGAGCGACCCGTGTGGCTGGCGGTCGCGGTTTCCGGGCGGATCGTCGCGACAACTCGCACCAGCACGGATCCCCGCTGGAGCCGGATCTGGACGGCTTATGTGCCGGAGTCTGAGGTGCCGGGGACAATGCAGCCCGTAGAGTTGTACGAGGTCGCTGATCCGGCGGCACCGATGGAACTGCGGCGAATTGCGTACGAGGGAGTGCCGGTGGATGAGTTGTGGGAAGTAGTGAGCCCGGGTCCGCGATTCAACTGAACGTCCGCGAGCGAGTCTGCAAATTGTTGTGAAATCCCTGTTTTTATTGGATTTTTCGGCGTTATCGGTCGAATGGAGAGCGGATTTCGGGGGTTTGTGAGCCAGTTGAGGCTGGCGTGCGACCTGCGAAAACAACTGCACATACACACAGTAGCTTAGTGATATCAATTCCGGCAACTGATTCGTCAGGAATGCTGTTTGACGCTGAGAAACCGGGGCAGTAGACTGTGGGGCTTGAATTTTTCGGCGTCCGTGTTGGGCGTTGGTCGGATTTGTCTGCCTCCGATTTGAACCAAGGCAGCGTGCTGCGTGTCGAAACGAACATCCGTCGTTTGGGCATTCACACAATTGTTCTGTGCGGGGGTATTGAACCCCGGCCCTGCGGCTGATTGGCTGCAGACACAGGAGATCGGCAATGGCTGAGATTGTGGTGAAAGACATTCTGGATGCTGGTGTGCACTATGGGCACCGCTCCAGTCGCTGGAACCCGAAGATGCGACCGTATATCTACGGTCGTCGCAACCAGATTCATATTATTGACATCAAGGAAACGATCCGTGGTCTGATTCGGGCCCGGAAGTATCTTTTGAAGGTGGCGGCTCAGGGTGGTTTGATTCTGTTCGTCGGTACGAAGCGTCAGGCTGCGGCATCGATTGAAGAGTTGGCAGCAGAGTGTCGTATGCCTTACTGCACCGAGCGCTGGCTGGGCGGTACCCTGACCAACTTCCGCACGATTCGTACTCGACTGAAGCGTCTGGAAGAGCTGGAAAAGATTCGCGAGTCTGACGAGATCCGCAACTATTCGAAGAAGATGCAGTCGACTCTGAATCGCGAGTATCAGAAGATCTATCGCAACCTGAACGGTATGCGCGAGATGAATCGTCTGCCTGAGTGTCTGGTGATCGTGGATCCTTCCAAGGAGAAGAACGCGGTTCACGAGGCGCGGCTGCTGGGCATCAAGGTGGTGGCGCTGATTGATACGGATTCCGATCCGGACATGGTGGACCTGCCGATTCCGGGCAACGATGACAGTCTGCGTTCGATCCGTCTGGTGATGCAGCATCTGTCTGATGCGATCAAGCAGGGTCGCAGTCTGCGTCCTGACGAGGGTCGTCGCAAGGAAGACACTGCCGAGGACACCTACAAGGCGGTACCGTCGATTCGCGACTGATTGTCTGCGTGGATCGGCACTGGTTTAACCGGATTTACGATGCGACGGTTCGAATTCGGACCGTCGCATGTTTGTTGAGACATTTCTGGCTGGCAACTAAGTCTGTCAAAAAGGGAGCGATGAACGATGGCTGAGATTACGGCTGCGGCAGTCAAGGCGCTGCGTGAGAAGACTGACCTGCCGATGATGGAGTGCAAGAAGGCGCTGACGGAAGCGGGTGGCGACGAGAAGAAGGCGATTGCGATCCTGAAGGAGATGTTCAAGAAGGTTCAGGAGAAGCGTGCCGACAACGTGACGGCCGAGGGTCGTATTTTCATGGCGATCCGTCCGGATGGGTCGGAAGCTGCGATGGTGGAAATCCAGTGCGAGTCAGCACCTGTGGCCACTGGAGAAGTGCTGCAGAATTTTGGTCAGGCGATGGTGGACCAGCTGCTGTCTGGTCCGGGTGCTGCCGATCCGGCGGCTCTGATGTCGCAGAAGTCCCCCGGTGCTGCCCAGACTTTCCAGGAGCAGTACGAGGAGATTGTGAACAAGATTCGCGAGAAGATCGTGGTGAACCGCATTGTGCGCATCAGCGGTGTGGTGGGTGGTTATGTGCATCATGACTACAAGATGGGTGTGCTGTTCGTTGCTGCAGGAACCCCGAAGAACGACAGCATTCTGCGTGACACAGCGATGCACATTGCGGCCCTGAACCCGGTCGTGACCTTCCCGGAGCAGCTGGATCCGGCACTGGTGGCGGCCGAGCGTGACCGTCTCCGCAGTGAGGCTCTGGCTTCGGGCAAGAAGGAAAACATGGTCGACAAGATCGTGGAAGGCCAGTTGAAGCGATGGTTTGGCGAGCAGAATGTGCTGGTGATGCAGCCGTTCGCGAAGGACGACAAGAAGATTGTCGGCGACGCACTGGCTGAAGGTGGCCTGCAGGCTGTGTCATACCTTCGCTGGAAGGTGGGCGCATCAGCCTGAAGTATTTCTGAGATGTGGAAGCCCGCAGCAGCGATGCTTCGGGCTTTTTTTATGCCTGTTGCCCAGCTAGGCGAATACAGCGGTCTCGTTTATACTCCGCGCTGTACTCAGGCATACAAAGACTCCCGCAGTGATGGTCCGGCGTGGCCATCAAAGTATGAAGGCAACTGGCATGACGGCAACCGGATCACGCATACCTTATCGTCGAGTTCTTCTGAAGATCAGCGGCGAAAGTTTCTGTCGGGAGCACGAGTCGGGCATCAGCATGCAGGAGCTGTCCTCGATTGCCAGTCAGATTCGTGACGTGGTGCAGGGCGGTGTGCAGCTGGCGATTGTCTGTGGCGGTGGCAACATTCTGCGGGGTCGGCAGTTTGCCGAAGTCAGCAGCACGATTGTGCCATCGACAGCGCACTACATGGGCATGCTGGCGACAGTGATCAACGGTCTGGCGCTGCAGGATGCTCTGGAAAGTGCCGGAGTGCAGACGCGACTGCAGAGTGCGATTCGGATGGAGGGAGTGGCCGAGCCGTTCATTCGTCGTCGCTGTCTGCGTCATCTGGAAAAAGGGCGGGTGGTGATTCTGGCGGCGGGCACGGGCAGTCCCTTCGTGACCACGGATACGGCGGCGGCCCTGCGGGCTCGCGAGCTGGATGCCGAGGTGGTTCTTAAAGGCACCAAGGTGGACGGCGTCTATTCGGCAGATCCGCTGAAGAATCCGCATGCCGTGCGTTATACCGAAATTTCGTTCCGGGACGTGCTCGCTCAGAATCTGCAGGTCATGGATGCTCAGGCCATGCATCACTGCATGGAGCACAACATTGACATCATTGTGTTCGACTACAAGCGTGTCGGTAACATTGCCCGGGCGATCGCGGGCGAGCGTATCGGGACGCGAGTTTCGGCAAACGTGCGGACCAGTTGACCACCCGGTCAGGCCAGTCCGCTGCGTCGTCGCAGAAACCATTCCGCAGTCAGCAGAGCCGTCAGCAGCAGCAGGGTGCCCCAGTTATCCCACAGGCTGATCCGTTCCTGACGACGGACGGATAACCCGGGCAGTCCTTCGTCGGCCCATTTCTGCAGTTTTTCCAGCAACTGTTCTTCTGTCAGGAATTCACCACCGCTGGCGTGAGCCAGCTCCCGCAGCAGTGCGAAGTCCGGAGCCGGTTCATCCAGTTCCGGATCGCGCTGCAGGACGTGGAACCGTGTCACACCGATGTTGCCGATGGGCTGTCCATTCTGCAGTGCCCGGACTCGGGCCCAGTAGTCGCCAGGCAGTGCTGTTTCTGTGAAGTCGGCGACTGCGGAGTCTCCGCTGGAACGTGGTGCAACACTGATGGCCTTGCCCGACGGATCAACGACCTCGGCCTGAAACTGAATGCCGGGCAGGGGTTGTCCCTGTGGGTCTCGTGCGCCGAATGTCAGCTCTGTGGGCATGCCCGGGGACAGGTCTCGCGGTCCGGCCTGAATCCAGACCGACTGTGAGTCATCGGTTTCCTTGCGAGTGAGCCAGAAGATGATCTGTCGCCAGAAACGCGCGTGTTCCTCTTCGAAGCCCTGCATGGACCATTGCCATGTGGTGTCACCGGCAAACGCGAGGACTCGTCCGGTCCCCGTCCCCTGCCCGATCAGCAGCGGCAGGCCGTCTTCGCTGACCGCCAGAACCTGGGCGAGGGAGTTGTTTTTGAGCTGCAGGGAATTGGCACCAGTGAGAGGCGGAATCTGTTCCCAGCGCTGGCGATTCTGATCCGGGGCAGCGATCTGCATGACGAAATGTGACAGGCCATCACGTGACGGCTGCATTTTCCGGGGGCCTGTGACCTGCGCATTGACCGGAGGCAGTTCGACGGGCAGCAGTGAGGCGAGAACGGTCTGGCCGTAGCCGCCTTCGCCGAAATTGCGGCGACCGCCAGTCATCATCAGCCCGGCGCCGCGACTGCAGCAACGGGCGAGGGCCTGCAACTGATCGGCCCGGAAGGCGCTGGCGGGAACATCACCGATGATGAAGGCATCGTAGCGACCCGGCTCAAAACAGCGATCCGGAATCTGCGATCGACTGGCAAGCGTGCCGGAACGGATGGCGTAGAAGTCCAGCTGGATGCGACTGCTGTCGTTGATTTTTCTGAGCCATTTCTGTTCGGTGCGGATGATGTCGAAGCAGGCCACGCGGATGCCACCGCGACGGACACGAATGATTGTTTCCACACGATTGTTGGTGCGGCGGGCTTCACCGGGCAGTGGCTCGACCTCCACAGCCAGCTTCAGATCACCCGATTGCTCGGGAACCAGCTGCAGTTGAACCGTTTGTTCGTCCTGATCGCTGCCCGGGGTGACCTGCAGCACCGGTCGAGCTGACTCGACAGCAGCGGCCGGTTCAAGTACTCCGGAACGGCCTTCAGCCACACCGTTGCGATTCTCCAGCAAAACTCGCACGGTAACCGGTTTTCCACCGGCTCCGGTGGATTTCAGGCGGACACGAACCGGCAGCACGTTGCCCTGGAAGACTTCACGCGAAAGATCCAGTTCCTCGAGAGACAGGTCGAGCTGACTGCCACCGGCTTCGCTGCCGCCGTATCCGACCGAGTAAATGGGACGCTGTTGTCGACCGAGCCGACGGGCAGCGGCAGCGGGGTCAGCATCGAGACTGCCGAATGCGGCCTGACGACCATCACTCAGCAGCAGCACTGCAGCCACGCGATCCTTCGCCATGTCCTCCGAGGCAAGATCCAGAATTCGGCCGAAGGCCGTCAGCTGGCCATCGGCTGTGTCGCCGATGGATTCGGTGGCCGTCAGCCTGTCTGCAAAATCCCGCAATCGGATTTCGCAGCGTTCGGCGAGTGATTCAAAGACGGGTTTGAGCGACTTGCTGAATTCCGCCACGGCAGCTCGACGAGTGCGACCGCCGCTGGCATCCTCCGTCTGCATGCTGCGACTGGCGTCCGTCAGCAGGTAGATGACGGATTTTGATTCATCCTCATTTGTCACAGAGATGGACGGCCGCAGGGATACCAGAAACAGCAGCAGCAGAAACGACAGTCGACACAGTTGCAGCAGGCGTTGTCGGGGTGTGGCCAGATGTCGGATCTGCGATGGATACGCGCTGCGGATCACGACCAATGCGACGGCAAACAGGCCGACGACGGCAAGCCATGACCATGCGGGTTCAAACTGCAGCGACATCGGCGATCAGGTTCCCCATTTGGCAGGGCTCTCCCTGAGGGAGAGCCGGCGATGACATCCTTTGCCGCAGGATAGCAGCAATTGTGGCCATGTCACCTCAGTGCTGCGGCTGACCGTGGCGATCCGGAGCGTTGCCTGTTCAGACCGAGCGTGACGCATTTCAACAATCCGTACATTCGTCGTGGTCGATACGATCTTACCTGCGGCAGGCCTGACGTTTGCTGGCAGGTTGAGTCTTTGCCGGCGACTTCCATGTGCGTTGCGGGCGGCGGCAAAAACTGCAATACGCCTGCTGTAAGCCGTTTTCCGGAAGTACCTTATAGTTTTCGGTGCCATGCACCCAGTGCCATCCGGTGCCATGCACCGAGGACTGCGGCCAGCCGACTTGCGGGCTGGAATCTGGGTGGTTCAGGCAGACAAAGACGGCAGAACCGGCGGGACTGTCGAAATCCGACTTATCGAGAAATTCCGATCAGAATCCGATTGGAAAGTCCGGGAGCGGGGTGTCTAGAATGGCGGGGGCGACCGGTGTGGTGTGTCCGGAGGGCGCACAGTGCTGAATTGGCCCGGAAAATGCTGCGGTTGGGGATGTCATGTCGTCGGAATGCAACGGTGTGTTTCCGACGCTCGTTTCGTCTCCTGTTGTTCAGATCGGACCGGTCATGGATCTTCGTTTGTTCCGACTGTTTCGCGGTCTTGTATTTGGATTGTGCTGTCTGACGCTGACGGCTTCGCTGTCGCCGGCGTGGTGGACGGAAGTCCCGCAGGAACTGCAGCAGCGACAACAGCAGCTGCTGGCAGCGTACGACAAAGCCCGTGCGGCTGTTGTGGGTGTTTCCGACGGCATGGGGGTCGGCAGTGGTGTGATCGTCAGTGCGGACGGTTATGTGCTGACGGCGTCGCATGTTGTCGAGGGTGGTCGGCGTCGGTTTCGTCGTAACGGTGGAGGTGATCCGACGGTGATCATTCTGATGCCGGACGGGTCTCAGTATCGTGCTGAAATTCTTGGCAGAAACGCCGATGCTGATGCAGCGCTGCTGCGAATTACTGAACCACCGCGGGGTGACAGCGGATTTCCACATGTGAAAATGG
>CAITYU010000547.1 GCA_903896675.1 uncultured Planctomycetaceae bacterium | reverse complement strand
GTCTGCTTTCTGCCTGCAGGTGCGCTGATGCGGCTTCCCGGCCTCGTGGCCGCAGCCGACCTGAATGCTGTTCCTCCCACAGGCCTCGCAGACGTCAGGCCCGGTGACAAAGCAGAGAACCGAAACGGCGTCATTTGTTACGGGGCTCTTGGGGTTGGTGGGTTAAAGATGAAGGTTCATCGCCGCGCTGTGGCTTCGCTGTTTGAATCCAACGAACAGATTCTTGAAGCAGCGCAAATCTATGCCCTTGCACGGGCAGCCGCCGGAATCGTTTAAGGCCCCACCGCATTGCTCAGTTTCTGTGACTCTGCCCGCGACCGCGATGTGCTGATCACCGGCGCAGGTGCCATCAGTCCGCCTGGAACCAATCTTCAGGCTGCATGGTCAGCCCTGATCTCCGGTGCCACAGCCTGCCGCGCGCTCAGCCCGCTGGAAGTCCCCGGAGCCCAGTACCTCTCACCTGCTCAGGGTATCAGACTCAATGGTGCTCCTGTGGACCACACCGAGGTCCAACGCCGCTGCCATCGGCTGGCAATCCTTCAAAACCTCGGCAAAGCGTACCTCTCAGCAGTGATCCGCGAACCAGTGCTGGCCATGACAGCCGTGGCCCTCGATGAGGCACTCAGACATGCTGGTCTGATGCTCCCTCTGCACAACGCACAGCGTACTGCCGTGTTGTTTGGCGGCAGCAAGGGTGGGCTCGCCACAGCTGAGCGGCTGATGCAGTCACTCATGCAACCCAGCCAGCCAGTTCGGGAGCTGGCCAATGTTCTGTACGCCCCTGCTGATGTGGAATCTGTCGCCATGCAGGATCGGCTGCCCACAGCCGACAATCAGCAACCATCGCCACTACTGAACTCCACAGACTTCGCAGCCGCGTTCAACCACGCCTTTACTACCGACACAGCCTCACGACTGATCGTCGAGGCCACTGGTGCTGAGGGCCCGAATATCTGTCCGGTGGCCGCCTGCGCGACGGGGCTTGTTTCCATTCTGCAGGGCGCGGCGCTGGTGCATTCCGGTCAGTGCGACGTGTGCCTTGTGGGCAGCGCGGATGCAGCCCTGCGCTCCAGTGTCATCGCTTCCTTTCACCGACTGCAGGTGTTGTCTCGGAATACAAACGCCGCTGATGCGTGCCGACCTTTTGATATTGACCGCGACGGGTTTGTAATCGGCGACGGTGCTGCTGTCCTTGTACTCGAATCACGCCGGCATGCCCGTCGCCGCGGTGCCCGGGCACTGGCTCAAATTCTCGGTGGCGGATGGCTCTCAGACCCAACCGGCATAACACAGATTGATGAATCCGGGACAGTCATCACGGAACTGCTGCGACGCTCGATGAATACCGTTGGTGCCAGCCCATCCGTACTGTCCGTGCATGGCACCGGCACCGAATCGAATGACCTCGCAGAGGCTCGCGGCATTCACCGGGCCTGCACCAGCAATCCGCCGACCTGCTTCGCTGTCAAAGGTGCCCTCGGTCATCTGCTCGGAGCTGCCGGCAGCGTCGAAATGGCACTCGTGGCCGCCGGAATTGCAGCCGGCCTGCACCCCGGTACTCGGAACTTCCAAAACGCCGACCCCCGCTGCCTGATTCCCGTGTCCACCGAAACGCGGGCAGTCTCCAGACGTGACGTCTGGGGAAAACTTTCACTGGGATTCGGCGGACATGCAGCCTGCGGTTTATTCGGCCCAGCGTGATCAGGGCCGAACGCGCCGAATTCAGATGCAGCCCCGTCCCCGCTCGCTGACATTCGCCCATTATGCTGATCGCTTACATCCAGGACACACACGCAGTGCACGCACAGCAGACGAATGATCCGGAGCACGCCCTGCAGATTCATTCAATTCCCGCGCAGCACAACGAAATACTCAGCTGATTTCATTTGAGCCAAATACCAACTCCTGAGACAATCACTGCTCACTCGCGGCAATTCAAAACGCTCGCCTGCCCCATGGCTCCCATCAAACTGCTGCTCAGCCGGAACCACCTGCAATGCGAATCCTCTGCTCACTTCTCACTGTCACAATCGCACTGACCACCGCAGCCGTGCCCGCGACTTTCGCCGTCGCTCCACCGGCAACTCCCGAATGGCAGGACCTGTTCACGGCCGGCGAAAACGGTGTTGCCCTCTATCGCATACCAGGCATTGTCGTCACCACCAAAGGAACCGTGCTCGCATACTGCGAAGCCCGCCGCAACAAAGGCAGCGACTGGGGCGAAATCGAAGTGCACCTGCGCCGCAGCACCGACGGGGGACGCACGTGGGCGGCGCCACAGAAAATCGCTCATCAGGGTGATCGCATCACAGGAAACTCCGGGAATGCTGCCGCAGATGCCGAACAAACTGTCAACAACCCCGTCGCCATCGTTGACCCAGTAACCGGTGCCATCGAATTCCTCTACTGCATCAATTACGCACGCTGCTTTTCCATCCGCAGCACCGACGACGGCCTGTCGTGGTCCGCACCCGTGGAAATCACGGCCACCTTCGAAGGCTTCAGGCCACATTGCAACTGGAAAGTGCTCGCCACTGGCCCAGGGCACGGGATCCACCTCAAATCCGGAAGACTCGTCGTGCCCGTATGGCTGGCCTACGGCGGCGTCCGTGATCACCATCCCTCAGTAACAGGCACAATCTACAGCGATGACCATGGTAAAACGTGGCAGGCTGGCGATGTCGCCATTCCGGATACCCGCGAATTCAACGACCCCAATGAAACCATTGCGGCCGAACTGTCCAGCGGACACGTGATGCTGATTGCCCGCAGTGAATCACACCCCAACCGCAAACTGGTGCTCACCAGCCCCAATGGGGCCACTCAGTGGACAACTCCCAAATTTCACCCGCAACTGCTCGAACCAATCTGCATGGCGAGCGTACTGGCCGTTCCCGGAAAACCGGGCACATTGGTGTTTTCAAACCCCGCCACTGTGGGGCTCGATGAGCAGGGACGTGAACGTCCCAACAGCCGTGGCAAACGAGAACAGCTCACAGTGCGCCTCAGCACTGATAACGGCGCGACATGGCCCATCAGCAAACTGCTGGAAGCCGGCAAAAGTGCCTACTCCGACCTCGCAGCACTCCCCGATGGCACCCTCCTCTGCTTCTGTGAAGTCGATAGTCGCCTGCGGCTCGCTCGCTTCTCCCTCGACTGGCTGTCCGCTCCCGCCGACAAATAATGCCGCGGTTTTCGGTTTTCGGTTTTCAGTTTTCAGTTTTCGGTTTTCGGTGGCAGTGGATTTCAGTGAGTGTTCGCGAGGGGAGTGTCCCAATCGTGTTCGGCTCGGTGGTTGCGCGGTGGCAGGTTGCAGTGGGTTGGCCGCTGAGAATCGCGAAGCAGCAGTGGAAATTGGCGAGAGTGAGTGTGATCGGACTTCCGTGCAGCGGAATCTGCCCCACGGAGAATACGGAGAATCTGATCATGTAAGAAAATGTCCTTCCTGCAATGCTTAACGGGGTTCAACAAACCGTGGGAGCAAGTCAGAACGAACTCTGGGCGTATGACATCGCAAATCGACTGGATCAAGGCACGCGTTCTGAATCGTCTCGCTGATGCGGCAGTGCCTTTTGTGCTGTTGATGGTCAACAACGGAACGGGGCTGAAGGAGTTCAATTCAGTGACATTTGGCATGCTGCTGCCCCCGCAGCCCCCGACGGGCTCGCCCCGTCGGAGCTAAAGGCTCACAGCTACCCCCACACCACCAACACCGCTGCAGCCCCCGACGGGCTCGCCCCGTCGGAGCTAAAGGCTCACAGCTCCCC
>CAITYU010000546.1 GCA_903896675.1 uncultured Planctomycetaceae bacterium | reverse complement strand
TTTTCCGCGTCAGTGAGCCGATCAATAGCTTCCTGGCGAATGTTTTTCAGGAAGCCTGAGAAAGAGTTGCCACCGCGCAATGTTGTCGAAGTAACAAACCACTGGAAGTACTTCGTTCGTTGCTCGACTGTCCACGGGCCCTTCAGAGCACGCAGGCAGTATGCGTAGTGAATCTGCTCTTCCTGGCTGGGAGCCTTTGCCTGCAGTTCAAGAGTTTTGTCGGCAACTCCTTCGGCGTTGAGATACACGAGGATCCGGCAGAGTTCCCGGTTCAGTCGCACACTGCGTGCCGGGTACAACGGGTTCAGCACAGAGGCAACCGCGCGGGCCACTTCCTCGGATGGCTCACCCATACGAATGAAGCAGAGTCCGGCAACCCGCAGAGCCGCCAGCAACTGCATTTCAGAAAGGCCTGAACTGTTCAGACGTCCCAGCGATTCCAGCAGCGGTTCCTGCAGTGCCTTGTCACCACAACGAGCCAGTGCCAGAAGTGCCGTCAGCTTTGCGTCATTGGACGAGTTTTCGTCGAGGGCCCGCTGAGCCCACGAACTGACCGGCTGGTGTTCGATGGCAGTGCGAGCAGCGAAGCGAATCGCACGGTCGGCATGACCAAGATACGGCCACGCCTCGTCCACAGCGCCAGCCAGCGGACGATGCAGTTGCTCAAGAGACTTTCGCAGGTCCCGCGCTTCCTGCCCTGCGGTATCCACCGCTGGAGGCTGCACGGATTCAGAGCCTGTGTAGGTCACTCGGTAGAGACCGCTCTGAGTCTTGCGACCACCAATCGTGAAGTACATCGCGTGGTCGAACGGATTGATGATGACGTCGGTAACCGGCAGCGGTGCCGCCGAAATGAATCGCTCGAGTTCACCCGTATAGCTGCTGCCATCCGGCTTCATATGGACGGCATAGATGACGCCGTAGCTCCAGTCGCTGATGAACAGAGCCTGCTGGTATTTGTGGGGGAAACTGGCACCTGTCCCAAACGTGATGCCGGTCGGAGAACCCGGCCCGACATCCACAACACTGCCCAGCGAATCCGGGTAAAATTCGGGCCACTTGCCAGTGCCGGAACGCCACCCGAACTCGGACCCGCTGGTTACGTGATTGACGCGAGTCGGGCGGTACCAGGGAGACCCCACGTCCCACTCCATGTCCGCGTCGTAAGTGAAGAGTTCACCCTGAGGATTCAGGGCAATGTCATACTGGTTACGGAACCCCATGGACAGCAATTCCCACTCGGCGCCGTCCGGACTGACTTTGGCAATCCAGCCACCCGGTGCCATGATCCCCACCGCGTGTCCACCGGCATCCCACATGCGTGGCAGCAGTTGGTCTTCGTTCCAGATGGTGGGGACCCGCGACGCAGAAAACTGCGTCGGAGCCGTATGGTTGCCACATGCCACAATCAGCGACTTTCCATCCGGCGACAGTATAATCGCGTGTGGTCCGTGCTCGTTACCACCCTGCAGCGTTCGCAGATGCTGGGCACTGTCATACTGACCGTCACCGTCGGTGTCACGCACGCGATGCAGGCCAACTCGGGGGGCATCACCGCTGTTGGTCATCACGTACAGGCTGTCGAAGGCACACAACAAACCCTGTGCCATGCCGACATCCACATTGATGGGCTCAATGGAAATCTTCGCGTCACTGCCGATGGCCGGGGGCGTCACTCGGTAGAGCTTCCCGTACTGATCGGAAACAATCAATCGTCCCTGCGGATCTGAGGTCATGCAAACCCATGACCCCATTTTTTCTGCCGGCACAGAGTACAGCAGTTCGGCCTTGAAACCAGCAGCCAGTTTCAGATCGCTGACGGGTGTGGCTTCCGGAATTGGTGCGGGGTCGTCGGTCAGAACAATGCTGTCGATTTCCATCTGGCCGCCTCGGCTGAACGGGTCGATCCGCAGAGAGGTGACAGGGCTGTCGGTTTCGAACCACAGTCGGGCAGGACGAAACTCCTTGTCTGATCCGCGCAATTCCGTGCGAATGGATTTGTCTTCTGACGTGGCTGGTGAGGCTTCAGTCGTCCAGAACACCTGGATGTCGGCGTTGCCCTTGAACCGAGCACTGATGGTGAGTCGGTGAGTACCAGCGCGGCCTTGAACCGGAGCAGAAAAGTACGGGTCATTGCCTTTGGCCCTCAGTTTCAGGTGGCCTTCTGCCGTGGAAAGTTGCACCTGATCGTTGCCGGTCCAACCTGATTCAGTCTGGTCGAAATCCCAGCGGAAGATTTCCTCGGCGGGGCAAGAAACATTGATGACGCAGATGGCCACGGCAACCGCGGTCACCTTCAGCATGCGGGCAAGCAGGAACATATTTACAGCCTTGGCATTAAGAACAAACTGCTAATGCAGAGCACCAACACTCGAGGCGATCGATCAGGTGATGCTGACGCCCCCCGAGCTACGACCGCAGTCTGACAAACTTCAAGGAGTGGTGCAACCTTATCCAGCACAGCGATTTCGGTCAGACACAACGTGCTGACCGCAAATTGGCAAATCAGCAGCGCGGATTTGAACAAGCTGGCTCTGCGATCCTGGAAAGTCTGGACCTGCATCAGGTTTGCGGATTTTCAGCAAAAAGAAAGGCTGAACGCAGAATGAAGTGCGCGGAGTAAAGCAGTATTTTGACCATGAAAGACACACCACGTAGAGAGTCATCCAAAGGCGAGCCGGCCAACCTCGGGAGGGCGAGGCTTCCGCCGAGCCGGACAATCCAGCGGACCGACAGGGATTCGGCTCAGCAGGAGCTTCGCCCTCCCAAAGCGGTCAACACCCATGGCGCGGCAATCGTAGCCGCGCACAGGATTTCGCGTTGATCCAAAAGGAAGGCCTGGTCGGGGGCGACCAGGCCTTCCTTTCTGACGATGGATTGGATGCGAGCTGGCGGAACTAGACCTGTTGCACGGCAGCCCGACGCTTCATGATTCTACGACAGCCAATGCCGACCACACCTGCCAGCAAGGCCCATGAAGAAGGTTCGGGGACAGTTCGCTGCAGTGTCAGGTTTTCTGTGGCGTAAGACGACTCGATGATTGCGTATGACCCCTGCTGCGGCAGAGCAGATCCGGCCAGAATTGCGTTAATGTTGTCCTCGGACGCGAAACCGCTGTTGTCAAAAGGCGTCCCAGTGATTGAAAGGCTGAAG
>CAITYU010000545.1 GCA_903896675.1 uncultured Planctomycetaceae bacterium | reverse complement strand
TTTTCCGCGTTCTTCAGCGGACAAAAAAACGACACACACACTCTCGCAAAACAACCTGCCCTGCCTCCACCGTTCACAACACTCCCAGCGCCGCTTCAAGCCTCACCTGACACCGCTACTCCTACGATTTCTTTTCCGTGTCTTCCGTGGTGAGCCATGGTTTCCGGTTGAAAACACCGTCATTGAACAATCGCACGCACAACTTGCCCGGGCTAAAGCCCACGCTACGGTTTTTGGCCCAAGCAATCCGAGGTCACCTCATTCCGCGTCATTCCGCGTTCTTCAGCGGCCAAAAAAAAGACACACACACACGCAAGACAACCTGCCCTGCCCCCCACCATTCACAACACTCCCGGCGCCGCTTCAAGCCTCCCCTGACACCGCCACACCTACGATTCATTTCCCGTGTTTTCCGTGTCTTCCGTGGTGAGCCATGGTTTCCCCTTGAAAACACCGTTATTGAACAATCGCAAGCGTAACTTGCCCGGGCTAAAGCCCACGCTACGGTTTTTGGACCGCGCAAAACGAGGTCACCTCATTCCGCGTTTTTCCGCGTTCTTCCGCGGCCAAAAAAACACACACACAACAAAAAAAAACCTGCCCTGCCCCCACCGTTCACAACACTCCCGGCGCCGCTTCCAGCCTCCCCTGACACCGCCAAACCAACGACTTCTTTTCCGTGTCTTCCGTGTCTTCCGTGGTCAGCCATGGTTTCCGGTTGAAAACCCCCTGATTGAACCAGCGCACGCGCTACTTGCCCGGGCTGAAGCCCACGCTACGGTTTCTGGACCGCGGTGCCACGAATGCCCGCGCAATCCGAGGTCACGTCATTCCGTGTTCTTCCGTGGCAATCCGCCGACAATCGGCCACCCGGAATTGATTCACCCCCCGGCAATCGTAGAATTCTCGCTTCCCCCTCCGTGGCACAGCCTGCCCGGAATCTCAGACAGAAATCAGGCAGAACGATGGACGAAGCGATACGGAAGGCTCGAGTACTCGTTGAAGCGCTCAGTTGGATTCAGCGATTTCGCGGTCGGTACGTGGTCATCAAACTCGGTGGCAGCACACTCGATGACGCAGCAGCGGTGGACAGCCTGCTGGTGGATGTGGTGTTCATGGCGGCGGTCGGCATGCGGCCCGTTATTGTTCATGGTGGTGGCAAAGCGATTTCCGCTGCGATGGCACAAGCCGGCATCCAGCCCCGCTTCGTCGCCGGACGGCGGTACACCGATCTGCCGACGCTGCAGATTGCGTCTCGAGTTCTGGTGCAGGACATCAGTCAGTCCATTGTGGATCGCATCAATCATCACGGTTGTCGCGCCGCCGGCCTGCACTTTGGCACCGAGAATGTGCTCACAGCCGAAAAACTGACGCTGCAGGATCCGCAGGGACAGCCGGTGGACCTCGGACACGTCGGGCAGGTCGTGCAGGTGGATACGGACGTGATTTCCCGTGTCTGCTCAACCGGCACCATTCCCGTAATCCCCAGCCTCGCACTCAGCCCTGTCGGTCATCGGCTGAATGTGAATGCGGATACGGCTGCGGCCGCTGTCGCCTGTGCTTTGTCTGCCGAAAAACTGGTATTTTTGAGTGATATTCCGGGAATTCTGACGGATCTGAAGAACCCAGCCAGCCGACTTTCGCACGTGACCGGATCGCAGGTGCGAGCCTTGATTGCCGATGGTACAATTGCCGGTGGCATGGTGCCGAAAGTGGAAGCGGCTCTGGAATCTCTGGACGCCGGTGTTCGCAAGGTGCATATTGTGGATGCGGCCATGCCGCATTCAGTACTGCTGGAAATTTATTCGGACACCGGAGTGGGTACGGAAATCGTTCCCTGACAAGCCGGCGAACCCATCACGGCTGAACGTTGTCTGTCATAATCTGTCGGTCACCGAACTCCACCACCCAGAAAGTTCTCCCTATGTCTGCCACTGCTCTGTCGGCCAGCCAGGCGATCATTGATCTGTTCGACGATTATGTGATTCCGAATTATCGTCGGCAGCCGATTGCTCTGGTGCGTGGCGAAGGTTCGCGAGTGTGGGATGCGGATGGGCGCTGCTATCTGGACCTGTTCCCCGGCTGGGGCTGCAACATTCTGGGGTATTCACCACCGCGGCTGGTGCAGGCGATTCAGCAGCAGGCAGCGAAGCTGATCCATGTGCCGAACACGTGGTACATTGAGCAGCAGGGGCGGTTCGCAGAATTTCTCTGCAGCCGTGGTTTCGGCAAGGCGTTCTTCTGCAACAGTGGTGCGGAAGCCAATGAAGCGGCCATCAAACTGGCTCGGCTGCACGGTTCAGCACAGAATCGATATCGTGTCATCACGTTTGAAAACGGATTTCACGGACGCACATTCGGAGCTCTGACAGCCACTGCTCAACCCAAGTACCACGAAGGGCTGGGGCCGCTGATGGCCGGATTCCGGTATGCCAAAATGAACGATGTGGAAACAGTTCGCAGCCTGATTGATCACGAGACTGCGGCCATCATGATTGAGCCTGTGCAGGGCGAAGGTGGGGTAAGAATCCCGGCCCCGGGATTCCTGCAGACGCTCAGAACGCTCTGCGATGAACACGGCCTGCTGCTGATTTTCGACGAAGTCCAGACGGGCATGGGGCGACTGGGAACGTGGTTCGGTTACCAGACACTTGGAGTGCAGCCGGACGTGATCACGCTGGCCAAGGGTCTGGCGGGCGGAGTCGCCTGTGGGGCCATGATCTGCCGGGACGAATTCGCGGCCGATCTGCGACCGGGGATGCACGCCAGTACCTTCGGAGGAAACTCGCTGGCCATGGCGGCCGGACTGGCTGTTGGCGAGACGATTGAGCAGGAAGGCTTGCTGCAGCACATTCAGCAGGTGTCAGCGGCCGTCAGAACGCAACTGCAGGGTTGGCAGGCGGAACTGCCGATTATTCGCGAAGTGCGGGTTTGTGGCATGATGATTGGTATCGATCTGACCATCCCTTCCGGCCCGGCGGTGGCAAAATGTATGGAACGTGGGGTTCTGGTGAATTCCACGAACGATACGGTTGTACGGCTTTTGCCGGCATTAAACGTCTCTGCTGACGATTTGGACGAAGGTCTCAGTGCCGTACGGGAAGTGCTGGAAGAAATGGCCAATCAGGCCTAAAGTAGGAAATCGGCTGCCGTGACTCGGGCGTTCCCGACAACTGGTCGTTTTCACTGCACAAAACGGCTTTTGTCCTCGGTGTCCTGCTGCCCGGGTCCGGAACCGTACCATCCCGCTTCCTGCTGAAACTACCAGAGAACCAACCCGTGGGCTTCCTTGCGAAAGTTCACATCTACTGTTTTCTGCTCAGTTACCTCGCATCGCTGGGTTTCGAGGTTCTGTTGCTGTTGCGTAAGCCTGCGCCATTCCTGCGGACGCTGGCCCTCGGCTTTGCGGCTGCTGGGTTTCTGGCTCACACATCCTTCCTGCTGACTCGCAGCCGTGTCGAGGATTTGCCCCCGCTTCTGACCAGCCAGCAGGATTGGCTGCTGGTGCTGGCATGGCTCGGCGGACTGCTGTATCTGATTCTGGTGCTGACGCATCGTCAGTTGGCGCACGGGCTGTTTCTGCTGCCGGCGGTGCTGCTGCTGGTGACGGCGGCTTTGTTTGCCAGTCCTCAGGCTGCCGGTACACTGCGCGAAGTGTCGCTCAGGCGCTGGGGTATGTTTCATGCGGCGTCACTGGTGCTGGGGATCGGGGCGGTCGCCGGAGCAGCATTATCCGGCCTGATGTATGTGCTGCACCATCAGCGTCTGCGCAATCGGTCACGATTTCTGATGCGGTTATCGCTGCCCAGTCTGGAGAATCTCGCGGCCTGGAATCGCTGGATGGTGCTGTTTTCCGTGCCCTGCCTGACGATCGGCCTGCTGACCGGTTTCCTGCTGATCTCAATGTCTCGCGGTTCGTGGCAGGCGGGAATTCCCTGGGAAGACCCGACGATTGTGACCACGATTGTGGTCTGGCTGGCGATGGTGGCAGTGCTGATTCGCACCATGAAGGCCGCTCAGCGGCCGGGCAGATCGGTGGCCATGCTGTCATTCCTCAGCGGTGGGTTTCTGCTGCTGACTGTCCTCGGCCCGATGCTGCTAGCCGGAGCCGGCTCGCTGAATTCCATTCACGGCCGTCCCTCTGAAAATTCGCGACAGCAGCAGCCTGCTCAGGAAACATCCTCCAACCCTGTCAGCGAAGGATCAGCGCCATGAATGTGCTGGTCATCAGCTGCAATCATCATCTGGCCGGCGTCCAGTTGCGGGAACGGCTGGCGTTTTCCAGCCAGCAGCAGTTGTCAGCAGCGTACACGCAGTGGCGTGCCCGGCACCCGGAATCTGAAATCGTGGTGCTGTCGACGTGTAACCGGGTGGAGATCTATGCGGCGGACGAGCGACAGCAGGATGGCGTCAGCTTCGACGATATCACTCGGTTCATCAGTCAGTTTCACAACGTGCCGCCCGATGAATTCACCGGAGCTGTCCTCGCGCACTCTGGCGCTGACGCAGTGTCGCATCTGTTCCAGGTCGCCTGCAGTATTGACAGCATGGTGCTGGGTGAACCGCAGATCGTGAATCAGGTGAAGGAAGCGTATCGCGTAGCTCAGGAAAATTCCGCCTGCGGTCCGTTGACCAACGTCCTGTTTCAGTATGCTCTCAAGGTCTCTGCTCAGGTTCGCACCGAAACGGCGCTCGCGGATGGCCGAGTTTCGATCGCCAGTGTGGCGGTCGGTGACTTTGGCAAAAGCATTTTCAGCCGGTTTGACAACAAGACGGTGCTGTTGATTGGTGCGGGTGAGATGGCCACTGAAACGCTGACATACCTGCAGTCTGAGGGTGTGCGCAGGATTGTGGTGGCCAATCGCAGTCGTGAGCGGGCCGAGGCGCTGGCTCAGACGTTCCGTGGCGAGGCGGTGGATTTTTCTGAACTGGATTCGTGGCTGGCGAAGGCGGACGTGATTGTCAGCACAACGGGTGCCGCCCAGACCCTGATCACAAAAGAACGATTTGCCGACGCCCGGCGACGGTCAGCGAAGCAACCCGTGTTCATTCTGGACCTGGCCGCACCGCGGGATTTTGATCCCGAAATCGCCCGCGTGGATGACAATGTGTTCCTGTATGACCTGGATGCCCTTGAGGAAACCTGCGAACGCAACCGCCGGGCCCGCCGCGGCGAAATCCACAAGGCTCAGGAAATCATCAACAACCAGACTCGCACGTTCATGCAGGAAATCTACCACCGGGCTACCGGACCGGTGATCAACAGACTGCGGGAACACTGGAACGATATCAGCAGGGCCGAGCTGGATCGGCTGTTCCGCAAGCTTCCGAATCTGGACAAATCCCAGCGGGATGCGATCGAAGCAACGATTGGCCGGATCGTGAACAAACTGCTGCATCCGCCACTGGAAGCACTCAAGGACGAGGCTCGCGCTGGCACGCCCGAAGGCCTGCTCCAGGCCATCCGACGACTGTTCTCGCTCGGTGACTGACATGCGACACCGGTTTTCAGATTCCCGAAAATCCCGCCACTTCTGCAAATTGTCGGTTTGACCATCACGCAAAACCTGAATATTCTGTCCAGTCCTGCCAGCGCCTCACCTGCGCTCAGTCCCTGCCGGCTAACCCGCCAGTTCTCCTGCCATGGATTTTCCTGCCGTTGTGCTGTCGTCTGCAACCGCTTTGGCGTGTTGTCAGATCGTGCTGCCGATTGCGTTCTATCCCTGCGGTAATTGGCATCTGCCGACAGTCTTCGGTTGACGGACCTGAAGGATTTTCAGTGTTTTCGTTGAAGGAGCAGCGACCGAAATCGAATTTCTGCAATTCGGCCGCGGAGCTTTTGCATGCGTGTTCGGGTCATTTTCAGTCTGCTTCTGCCGCTGCTGGTGCCGGTCCATGGTAACCTTGCCGCTGACGATCCGGCACGCCCGCTGCCCAGCGGCGCGTTTGCGTCGGTACCCGACCTGACACTGCGGGAAGGCGATGCCGCACCGGCGTTCCAGGCCCTTTCAAGCACTGGACAGGTCTGGAAATCTGACGATTTCGTTGGAAAAAAATACGTCGTAGTCTTCTTCTTCCCCGCCGCCTGCACCAGCGGATGCACTCAACAGGCCTGCCTGTATCGGGATCAGTTGCAGGCCTTGCAGGCCGAGGGGATTGAAGTTGTGGGGGTCAGCGGGGATCTGCCGCCCGGGCAGCAGCTCTTCCAGCGGCATCATTCCCTGAACTTTTCCCTGCTGTCAGACTCAGAGGGCAAAGTGGCCCGACAGTTCGGAGTCCCAGTCAGGGCTGGCGACCAGATCACTCGCACCGTTGACGGCACGGACTACGTACTGGCGCGCGGAGTGACCGCCAGTCGCTGGACTTTTATCATTGGGAAAGATGGGAAAGTTGCCCGCAAGAACACTGCAGTGGATCCGGAAAAAGATGCGTTGAATGTCCTGGAAACCGTTCGACGTCTGACCGCAGCGGCCGAATAATTCGGCTGTGATGCTGTCCGGGACCTGTTCAATCGCTTGAACTGCCGGTTGAACAGCGTAAGACTTAAGGGCAGTTGCAATTGGTTTTTGCTGTGCCTCAGGCAGTCCCGTGTTGTGGGCAGCCTGTTTTCAGGTCGTTTCTTCGGGAGAGTCAGGGTATGAGGAAGTTCTTTGCACTGTGTCTGGCAAGCGTTGCGATGTTTGGTCTGCAGACCGTGAATGCAGGCGACCTGAAGTCCGGTCTGCAGGTTGACGAATATCCGCCGGCCTTCTACGTCACCGACATCAGCGGCCCGGCGGCGGGAACCAAACTGTGCTACCGCTGCCAGTATGGTGCCCGTCCTGTTGTCAGCCTGTTCGTCCGCAAGATGGACGAAAACACCACCAAGCTGGTGAAGGAACTGGATGCCATCGTGGCGAAGAACAAGGACAAGAAGATGGCCGCCTTCGTGACTGTCCTCAGCGACAATCCGGATGCTCAGGAAGCCGCTCTGAAGAAGATTGCGGAAGACAACAAGATCGCAAATTCTCCGCTGACCGTATTCGAAAACAACCTCGGCCCGGCCACGTACAACATCGCCAGGGAAGCTGACATCACTGTGATGATGTGGGTCGACTCCAACGTGAAGGTCAATCACGCTCTGGCCGCCGGCAAGCTCAACGCCGAAGAAATCGCAAAGATCGTGAAGGACACAGAGAAGATCCTGAACTGAACTTCTCCGCAGCACACTGCTGTCCAAAAAACTCAGACCCGCATCAGGCAACCAGCCCGATGCGGTTTTTTTGTGGATCAACGCGCAATCCTGTCCGCAGCCGCAGATTGCATTGCCTTGGGTGTTCACCCCCCTTCGGGAGGGCGAGGCTCCTGCCGAGCCGAACGTCCCCCACCACTTGGGAGGGCGAGGCTCCCGCCGAGCCGAACGCCCCACACCACTTGGGAGGGCGAGGCTCCCGCCGAGCCGAACGCCCCACACCACTTGGGAGGGCGAGGCTCCCGCCGAGCCGAACGCCCCACACCACTTGGGAGGGCGAGGCTCCCGCCGAGCCGAACGCCC
>CAITYU010000544.1 GCA_903896675.1 uncultured Planctomycetaceae bacterium | reverse complement strand
CGGAGGCAATCTCTTCGCCGATCTGGTCGAGGTGCGCACAGATGTGGTCGCGATCTTCGGGAGTGATGATTCCGCAGTGAGCCAGCATGGTGGCATGAGCCATGGAGCCACGAATGTCCGCGGCATACAGGCGTTTGTCGAAGCTGATCGACTCAGTGAATGCTTCAACTCGCGAATCTGTCGCCTGATGAAATCTGCCGCCCCATGCCTTTGCCACAACGAATACTCCTGCTGGTTTGTTTGACCAGGTACGAAAGTGCGAGAGCGTGGCACCTGGCTGTTTGCAGCAGTTTACTCGGGGCGGCGTCCATGTTCCACAATGACCGTGGTACGAATGCCGCCGCGCGGGGTGAATGCCGCTTCGATCTTCATCCAGCGGGGATTTGTGACGGCGACAAGGTCGTCAAGAATCATGTTGGTTACACGTTCGTAGAACGCCCCGTGGTTGCGGTACTGCTGCAGGTACAGTTTGAGCGATTTGAGTTCGTAGCAGACTTTGTCGGCCACGTAGGTGATGGTCAGGGTGCCGAAGTCCGGGTGTCCGGTCTTGGGACAGACCGAAGTGAACTCGGGAGCAATGGTTTCCACCACGAAATTGCGGTTGGGGAACGGGTTTTCAAAGGTTTCAAGAGTATCGCGCGAGGGATCTGACATGACAAATGGCCTGAATTTCGCTGGCAGGTAGGAAGTTGGGGCGGCATTCCAACTGACGGTCGAGCGCCCCTGATCATGGCTCCGGCCCACATTTTAGTCGGGTTTGAGGCGACTCAATGGGAAAGCACGGGTGCACAGGTTGAATTTCCTGGAGAATCGCGAACGGCGGTGAGGGTTTGTCGGGGGAAACGTTCAGAGAATGGCTGCGGAAAAACGCCGTGTTGCAGCGATTCCACTGGCTGGGAAGCTTCGGGGTTCCGGATGGCTTTTGCTGGATTTCAATTCCTGCAGTTCCGGGAAAGCCCGTTTTTCCCATCGCAGGATGCTTGATTGTATCGATAGTGGCTGAAGCAACGGGGGCTGGTTTCGCGTTTTGGCGGTCGATAGACTATATACTTCATTCATTCATTCTGTGTGGATCCACAACTGTTAAATCCGGGGATTCAGTGGCAGGGGATTCATGGTGCTTCCTGAACTGATTTGCAAATTGCTGGCAGTCTGTGCTGCAGCCGCCCCTGCGGCTGCTGACGGGCCGGATTTCGAGCTGCAGATTCGTCCGCTTCTGCAGCAGCGCTGCGGCGGCTGTCACGGTGCCACAAAGCAGCAGGGAGGGCTGCGTCTGGATGCTCGGCAGGCATTTTTCCGTGGCGGGGATAGTGGACCGCCGGCCGTGGCGGGCAAGCCGGAATCCAGCGAACTGTTGCGGCGACTGCGTTCAGCAGACAGTGCTGACCAAATGCCCCCCGAAGGTTCCCGCCTGCCAGCGGCCGAGATTGCTTTGATCGAATCGTGGATCGCCTCGGGAATGAACTGGCCCGAGACCCCCTACGACCGCGAGGCAGCCCGAGATCATCGCCTCGAACACTGGTCCTTTCAACCCCCGCGCGCTGTCAGTCCGCCTGCACCTGCTGATGCGCCTGCCGACGCCACTTCAATCGACATGTTTCTGCTGCAGCGACTGCAGTCAGAGGGATTGCAGATGAATCCGCGGGCGGACCGTCGCACATTGATTCGTCGTCTGTCGCTGCTGCTCACAG
The DNA here is from genome assembly GCA_903896675.1 of uncultured Planctomycetaceae bacterium. GTDB lineage: Bacteria > Planctomycetota > Planctomycetia > Planctomycetales > Planctomycetaceae > SXXK01. The sequence goes on along the minus strand of CAITYU010000544.1, from coordinate 3,871 downwards.
GTTTGCTGCCGGACCCTGAGCGTGTGGAACAGTTTATCAACGATGATGCAGTGGATGCATGGCCGAAGCTGATCGATGAATACCTCGGCAGCCCGCATTATGGCGAGCGCTGGGCGCAGCATTGGCTGGACGTGATTCGCTACGCAGATACTCACGGTTTTGAAGTCAACACCCCCCGGGATAATGCATGGCCCTACCGCGACTATGTGATCCGCGCATTCAATTCAGACTTGCCGTTCGACAAATTCATCCAGCAGCAGCTGGCGGGGGACATCTTCGAAGAGGATGCGGCAACCGGATTCCTCGTCGCTTCAGCGGTGCTGCTGCCTGGCCAGATTGGTGCCGACGAGGAGTCCAAACGACTGGCGCGGCAGGATGCTTTGGACGAGATTATCAGCGGTACTACCAGCACGCTGCTGGGGATGACCATCGCCTGTGCTCGCTGCCATGACCACAAGTTCGACCCGATCACGCAGCGTGATTACTATAACCTGCAGGCCTATTTCGCGGGTGTGCAGTACGGTGATCGCATGTTGCGTGATGGCAGCGTCGCGGCGCGTCAGCAGGAGGCGGCAGCACTGCTGCCACAGATCGGCCAGCTCGAAACTCAGCTGCGCAAGTTTGAACCTCTGGCTTCCAGCCGCGCGATCTGGCTGATTGACGAAGAAAACGATCCGCGTGTTCAGCACCTGCAGCAGCCAAACGGGCCGGGCGCAAATCCTGAAGGCACGCAGCGCGGCTTCCGGGACGACCCTGGCTCGGTTCATCAACCCGGAAACCTTAGTCGCGGGCGGTATACATGGTGGAATAATGTTCCCGGTCAGGATGTGCTGGCGTGGCAGCCGGGGCTCGCAGGCCGCTTTCATTTTTGGGTTTCATGGGGTGCTCATGGCAGCGGCGTGCATACTCGCGATGCCCGCATCATTCTGGATCAGGATGGCCGCGCCGAAAGCACCGAAGATCAGTCCGAGCTGGCGGTTCTGGATCAGTACTATCAGGCTGGCATCCGCAGCGGCGAAACGCCCCGGACTCCGTTGTGGTCCGGGTTGCAGGCAGTGGGAACAATCCAGCTCCATGCAGACTCGCGGTTGTTTCTGCGGGGCGGTCAGACGGGCAGCGGGATTACGGCGGATGTGATCGTCCTGCAGGAAGCTGTGGAGGGCGCCGTTCAGCCGCCACTGCCACAGCTGCGCGACCCGCTGAATGCTCGCCGCAACACCGAACTTTTTGCCCCTGTGTCCGCACGATTCCTGCGATTCACCAGTTTTGAAACCAGCAATCAGAATCAGTATCAGCCGTGCCTTGATGAGTTGGAAGCATTCGGTCCGGCACAGCCCGGATTGAATCTGGCACTTGCATCCGCCGGGGTCAAACCCGCCTCATCAGGCAACATCGCAGAAACTGGCATTCACCAGTTGAAACACATCAACGACGGATTGTATGGAAACGATCACAGCTGGATTTCGAATGAGCTGGGTCGGGGCTGGGTGCAGCTGGAGTGGCCGGAACCGGTGCTGCTGGATCGAGTTATCTGGGGTCGGGACCGCGAGGGCCGTTTTGGCGATCGGCTGCCGGTGCGTTACGCGGTGGAGGTGTCGCTGGATGGGAAGACGTGGAGCAAAGTGGCCGGCGAGACAGACCGAGCACCCTACGGAACGCCATGGGATTCGCAGCAGGCGTTGTTACGGTCAGGTGCCGGGGAAGCGGTGGCTGGTGTGGAGCAGTTGGCGGCAAATCTGCAGCAGCTGCGGGACCGCAGAGCCGCTCTCGAAGCTCCGCGCATGGTGTTTGCCGGAACGTTCAGTGATCCGCATCCAACGTATCTGCTGCGGCGAGGCGATCCCGAACAGCGGCTTGAGGAAACAGCGGCCGTGATTCCGGGTGTGTTCGCGGCTGCCGCGACAACTGAGACTGGGCCGTCTGATTCAACGTCTGCTGCGGTGCCACTGACTGAAGACCAGTCGCGGCGGCTGCGACTGGCTCGCTGGCTGGCCGACACGTCAAATCCACTGACAGCTCGAGTGTTTGTGAACCGAATCTGGCAGCAGCATTTTGGAACGGGCCTTGTGGATACTCCCAACGATTTCGGTTTGAATGGTTCGCGTCCATCTCACCCGGAGCTGCTGGATTGGCTTGCGGTGCAATTCATGCGCAGCGGCTGGTCGGTAAAGCAGCTGCAGCGATTGATTCTGATGTCAGCCGCATGGCAGCAGTCCGCGGTACGTCACGATGCCGGTCAGCAGCTGGATCGCGACAATCGATTGCTGTGGCGATTTTCTTCACGGCGGATGGAAGCCGAGGCGATTCGGGATTGTGTCCTGCAGGCAAGCGGCGAGTTGAACCTTGCGGCGGGCGGACCGGGATTCAGTTTCTTCGAGTCGCGTGGGGGCTTAAGCGGGTTTCCGCCGCGTGAGATGTTTACTTCGGCGGAGCTGCGGCGAATGGTGTATTCGCATCGGGTGCGGATGGAGGTGGTGCCGGTGTTTGGAGCCTTCGATTGCCCGGACGCTGGTCAGTCGATGCCGCGGCGGAGCCGTTCCACGACTGCGATTCAGGCTTTGAATTTGTTTAACAGTGATTTTGTGGTGGAGCGTGCGGCGCAATTAGCACGGCGAGCGGAAGCTGCCTGTCCGGGGGAAGTTCCGGGGCAGCTGGATTTTGCCTTTCTGGTGACCCTCGGGCGTCGGGCCACTGAGGAGGAACACGCAGTGATGGAGGATGCAATCAAAAAACATGGCCTGCCCACAATTTCACGTGTTTTGCTGAATTCCAACGAATTTCTGTTGATTCCTTAGAGGCCATTATGAATTCATCAGCATCCCCTGCCTCGACGGTGATGACTCATGCGGGCCGCAGCCTGCTGGACCGGCGTCGTTTTTTTGCGAACGTGGCCGGATCGCTCAGCAACATCGCCCTCCTGCAGCTACTGCAGCAGCAGGGGCTGCTGGCGGATGAACACGAGGGGTGGGCGCCACAGATTGACGCTGCTCATCCGCAGGCCCCCCGCGGTGGGCATCACGCTGCGGCCGCAAAGAATGTGCTCGTCGTGTTCTGCGCCGGAGCCTGCAGTCAGCTCGAAACATGGGATTACAAGCCAGACCTGATCAGACTTGATGGGCAGCCGATGCCAGGCGGTCCGGCAGTCACCTTTCAGGGGCCGGCCGGCAATCTGGCACGTCCACAGTATCGGTTTCGGCAGCGGGGCGAATGTGGCAAGTGGGTCTCCGATCTGCTGCCGCAGCTGGGGGCGATGGTCGATGAATTTGCTTTTGTGCATACTCTGACAAGCAAAACGAACACGCACGGTCCGGCAGAGAACTTTTTGTCGACGGGTTTCGTTCAGGATGGTTTCCCAAGTATTGGCGCGTGGGTGTCGTACGCGCTGGGAACTGCCAATCAGAACCTGCCGGCCTTTGTAGCGATTCCGGACCCTCGCGGTATCCCGCAGGCCAGCGTGAACAACTGGGGGCCGGGATTTCTGCCGGCGGTGTTTCAGGGAACAGCTTTCAGCGCAGATCAGGCGATTCGGAATCTGAGGCCGCCAGCGGCGATCAGTGCCGATGCCGATCGGACGGCTCTGGAACTCCTGCGGCGGATGAACGCCGAGCATCTGCAGCGGAATCCTGGTGATACGGATTTGGCAGCACGGATTTCCAGTTACGAACTGGCCGCGCGGATGCAGATTTCGGTACCGGAGATTAGCGACCTGTCCAGCGAACCTCAGCATGTGCTGTCCATGTACGGTGCTGATGACAGCGCCGATCCGATTCGCGCAGGCTTTGCCCGCAACTGTATTCTGGCACGAAGACTGATCGAAAAGGGTGTGAGATTCGTACAGTTGTTTAATGGCGCCTACGCAAGTGGCGGACGG
>CAITYU010000543.1 GCA_903896675.1 uncultured Planctomycetaceae bacterium | reverse complement strand
GGCGTCATTGCAGTAAATGTCCGCGAACGCGGCCAGTTTCCCCGCCAAGTCCGGATCACCCTTCTTCTCACCCTTGTTGAATCGCAGGTTTTCCAGCAGCACAACACCACCATCTGTCAGTGCTGCGACTTTGGCAGCCGCATCCGTCCCCACAGTATCGGTGGCGAATGCCACGGGACGCCCCAGCAGGCCGGCAAGCACAGCCGCCGCCGGCTGCAGGCTGTATTTCGCCAGATCCTCGCCGTCTTTGGGCTGTCCGAGATGGCTACAGAGCACCAATCGGCCGCCACGATCCACCACGGAGCGAATAGAAGGCAGTGCTTCCCGAATACGCCGGTCGTCGGTCACGCTGCAGGCAGCATCCAGCGGTACATTGAAGTCGACTCGCATCAATACGGTTTTGCCGGAAACGGCGAGATCACTGATTGATTTTTTGGCCATGGATGTGGTTGATATCTGAGAAATTGCAGAAAGGTGACTGCCGGTACACCGGCAGCCGGGCGCCCGATGGCGCTTTATCGCCGGATATTACCGCAGGGCAAAGGCGATTCGCAAACGATCGCAGACCGTTGGACTGAAGACATCCGAATCCTGAAAAACGACCAGCAGATGCCGGATTTTCCCATGGAAACGGTCTGAAAGAACCGGATTCTGCGGAATGCAGCAGTCAAACCTGCGGAACTGTACACCGTCAGACGACTCGCAGGTTGACCGGCTGCGAATGCGGGTCTAGAGTGGGGGCAGTGCCCGGGGAACACTCCCGGGGCTCAGCATCGTTCAACCCTCAAGAAGCAGCCGCCAATGTCGGGATCGCAGGAATCACCGTCGGAAAACGGATCGGGCAACTCGAACAATTCGAAATCGCCGCGGAAGGATCGCGGCCAGTCGGGTGGGGGTTTCTGGTATCTGCTGGTGGCCGGCATGCTGGCGGCAGTCCTGTTCTCGGTCGTGACCCGGGGCTACAAGGGTGACAAGGTCGAGTACAGTGAGTTTGTGCGGCAGGTGCGTGAGCAGAAGCTGAAGAAGGAACAAATCTGGGAACTGAAGATCACCGACGCGTGGATGACGTGGCAGGATGAACCGAAGGCCGCGGTTTCCTCGGGCAAGGCGACTCTGGTTCGACGCTACTACACACCGTTGCTCAGTGCCAGCGAACAGACTCGGAACGAATTGTGTCAGTTGCTGGATCAGGCCGGGATCCAGTATGGCTTCTCTGAACCTGCTCCGGAATGGCAGCAGATGCTGCCTCTGCTGCTGACGACTCTGCTGCTGGTGGGCGGTTTCATTTTTGTGATTCGGCGGGTCGGCGGGGCCGGTTCCGCAATGTCATTTGGTCGCAGTCGCGGGCGACTGTACGCTCAGGAAGATGTGCAGGTGACTTTTGCCGACGTGGCCGGCATTGATGAAGCGGTTGAAGAGCTGAAAGAGGTTGTCGAATTCCTGAAGACGCCGCAGAAGTATCAGGCGCTCGGTGGCCGCATACCTCGCGGCGTTCTGCTGGTGGGGCCTCCGGGTACCGGCAAGACCATGCTGGCCAAGGCTGTCGCCGGCGAAGCGGGTGTGCCGTTCTTCGGATTGTCGGGGTCTGACTTTGTTGAGATGTACGTGGGCGTCGGGGCGGCTCGTGTGCGCGACATGTTTCAGCAGGCGCTGCAGCGTTCGCCGGCCATCATCTTCATTGACGAGCTGGACGCGCTTGGCAAGGTTCGCGGCAGTGGGGCCCCGGGTGGTCATGACGAACGCGAACAGACTCTGAATGCTCTGCTGGTGGAAATGGACGGGTTCGGCACAGATCACAGCGTGATCGTGATGGGTGCCACCAACCGCCCGGAGACTCTGGATCCGGCCCTGATGCGTCCCGGTCGCTTTGACCGACATGTGCTGGTTGACCGACCGGACATCAAGGGACGCGAGAAGATTCTGAACGTGCACGCACGCAGGATCAAGATGTCAGATGATGTGGATCTGAGACGAGTGGCCAAGCTGACGCCCGGTTTTGTTGGTGCGGACCTGGCCAACCTCGTCAATGAAGCAGCATTGCTGTCAGCGCGTCGGGAAGACAAACGAGTCACGATGAAGGCGTTTGAGGATGGTATTGAGCGGGTGATGGCTGGACTGGAGAAGACATCGCGGATCATCGTGGAAGATGTCAAGCGCCGAGTCGCCTGCCATGAGAGCGGCCACGCGCTGGTGGCTGCCAGCCTGCCGCATACGGATCCGGTGCACAAGATTTCGATTATTCCCCGTGGCATGGGTGCTCTGGGATACATGCTGCAGCTGCCGGAAGATGACCGCGAGCTGTTGACGCAGTCCGAGTTGCAAAGTCGACTGGCGGTACTGCTGGGCGGGATTGCCGCCGAGCAGATTGTCTACAACGAGACTTCGACCGGGGCGCAGAACGATCTGCAGCGGTGCTCAGACCTTGCCCGGCGAATGGTGACAGAGTTTGGTATGAGTCCTCGCCTCGGTCGCATGTATTACAGTGACGCCCAAAGATCTCCGTTTCTGGCGGGATCCGGGGCGATTGTGTCGGAATCGGTGCATGCCGAGGCGACTCGGCGTGAGATCGATCTGGAAGTGAAACGCCTCGTGGATGAAGCCTACCGCACGGCACAGGACACACTCACATCTCAGCGCACCACGCTGGAACGGCTGGCAGCCGATCTGATGGAGATGGAAACGATGTCGGCCGAGCACATGCATCGGGTGATCGAGGAAAATCGCCGTGGTCCGAAGCTGATGGCCGTGCCTCCTGCGTCGCTGGAGGTCGCCGCGGGCGATCGACCGTCAGATGATGCTGTGACCGGAGGCGAGGGCGAGAGTGACCGCGGAGTGCAGGCGGTCCAGGTGCCACACTAGGCCATCAATTCCTCGATGGCGTGTGCTTCCTGAACTCCGGTCAGTTTCTGATTCAGCCCTCCGTAGAACCACGTCAGTCGGTCGTGATCCAGTCCCATCAGCCGCAGGATGGTGGCGTGGAAGTCCCGCACGTGGCGACGGTCCACGGCCGCCTCAGCGCCCAGATCATCGGTCGCTCCGTATGACGTACCACCGCGGACTCCGCCCCCGGCCAGCCAGCAGGTGAAGCCCTTGGGATTATGATCACGTCCGCCCTGATCGCCCTGCGACACCGGTTGCCGTCCGAATTCACCGCCCCACACAATCAGCGTTTCATCCAGCAGCCCGCGCTGTTCCAGATCCTGCAGCAGTCCAGCCATCGGCCGGTCCACTTCCGGGCAGTGAATTGCCAGATTCTCCTCGACACCAAAATGAGCATCCCAGTTCTGCTGCTGATGGCCCCCACCGCTGTAGATCTGCACAAATCGCACACCGCGTTCGATCAGTCGCCGGGCAATCAGACACTGGCGACCGAACACCGCCGGGCCGACGGCGAGGCGATGCGGCGGATAGCCATCGAACAGGCCATACATTTCCAGAGTCTGCCGGGTCTCGGTGGACAGATCGAGAGCTTCCGGGGCACTGGACTGCAGTTGAAAGGCCAGTTCATAGCTGGCCATGCGGGCCCTGAGCTCGGCCGATTCCGGATGGCGATCCTGAAACGTCTGATCCAGTAACTGCAGTGTGCTTAATTGCTGCCGCTGCAGTTCCAGCGGATCCTGGGTGTGCGGCTGCAGATCCAGCACCGCCTGACCGCTGGTCCGAAAGACCGTCCCCTGATGCTGCGCTTCCATGAAGCCAGCACTCCAGTTCGGGGCTCCGGGAATCGGACCGCCCCGAGGATCGAGCATCACGACGTATCCGGGCAGATTCTGATTCTCGCGCCCCAGCCCATAGTTGAGCCATGACCCCAGTGATGGGTAACCCTGAACAATCCGTCCGCAGTTCATCTGCAGATTGGCCGACCCGTGTGCGAAGGAGTCCTGCCACAGACTTTTGACCACCGCCAGCTTATCCATGTGCTGCGACAGACGGGGCAGGGCATCGCTGCACCACAAGCCACTTTCTCCATGCTGCCGAAATCGACGGCGAGAACCCAGCAACCGTCCTTCCCGAACTTCGCGACGCCGCAGCTCAATCTGCACGGCCTGCCCATCCCGCTTCTGCAGCTCGGGCTTGTAATCAAACAGATCCATCTGGGACGGACCGCCATACATATACAGAAAAATGCAGTGCTTCGCCCGGTGCGGCAGGAGCGGTCCATGCGCTTCCCCGGCAAGCAGTGACGCCGTCGCCAACCCGGCGAATCCGGCACTGCTGCCGAACACAAACCGGCGACGCGTCTGCAACTGGTCCGCAAGTCGGCCCCGGCACTGGTCCCATCCACCGTCAGACATCAGACTGCACCCTATTCCAGATAGGCAAACTCATTCAGGCTGAACATCGTGCGACACAGGGCCGCAAGACCCGCAATTCGCCGCTGCCGCAG
>CAITYU010000542.1 GCA_903896675.1 uncultured Planctomycetaceae bacterium | reverse complement strand
GGAGGTGCCCTTGCCGTTCAGTGAGACGTATGCGGTGATGCAGGCGCTGCGATTTATGTGGACGTACGAGCCGGAGCGGATTTCGCAGGAGCGACTGAAGGCGTCGATGCGGATTCTGCTGGAGCGTCAGGAGCTGGCGGATCTGGTGATCACGGATCTGGCGCGGTGGAAGGACTGGAGTGTGCAGGACCGTCTGATGGCGATGTATGCGGACGAAAAATTTGCGATTCCGGCCATTCGGCGGGCGATTGTGCGGTACTTGTATTACTGCAGTCAGGAGCAGGGTGAGAAGGGGGCGGACGGGGTTGCGGTGCGTCCGGAATGGGCGGTGCGTGCGGACGCGTTGCTGCAGGAGCTTGAGCAGAAGGACCCGAAGACGGTCAGTGATGCGAAGCGTTTTCTGGTTCGCTGAGGGTGATGGGGTTTGGATTGAAAGTGTGGCATGACACAGGGCGAGCGTGGTGGTGACGGTACTGGCAGCGACGGTGGCGAATTGCAGGCGGAGCTGTCAGCGCTGCTTGAGCGAGCGGGCAATCTGGTTCCCGGCTGTCAGTTTTCCAGTTCCTTTCGTTTGTACGGCGAGGTGCGTCGTCGTGCGCGGGTGCAGCAGCGGGCGGCCGAATACCTCTGGGGGACATTTTACCAGATGGATCAGGCTCAGTATCTGCTGGATTTCGGCTTGATGCGTGAGCGAGCTGTGGAGTTGATTGCGCTGCTGGAGAACGAGGAGCAGTTGCGGCAGGTTCAGCCTGATCTGCCGCGTGAGGAGTATGAGTCGTTCGTGCAGTCTCTGAGCAGTTGTGCGTACGAGAATCTGGCGGAGGCGACGGGGCAGCTGGAGGGCTACAATTCCGAGGGGATGCATGCCTGTATTGCGGACGGGCTGCAGATTTGTCGTCGCACGGGCAAGCTGGGCTGCATCAATTGTTTTCGTGAGTATGCCAGTGACGTGTATCTGGCGGCCGACGATGCAGAGATTGCGGCGCATCAGTGTCGTCTGGTGATGGAGCAGGACGGGGAGTGGTCGAATCGTGGCGACCGTCGCTGGCTGGCGCAGATTCGAATTGCGTGGCTGGATGCGCTGCATGGTCGCTTTGACCGTGCGATTGCGGGCAGTGAGCGGGCACTGGAGCTGGCCGAGGCGGAAACGGTGCCGGTGCAGGTGGAGGCTCGTGTTCGCGTCGGTCTGATCCGTGAGTCGATCCTGTTGGCGGGCGGTCGTCCGCCGCAGTTTCTGGAGGGTCCGCTGGCTGGTTTGCTGCCGAGTGCGGACGAGTGTCCGTTGTTCGACCACGGCATGAAGCTGAATCAGGCGCTGCTGGTGACTCAGGCCGAGGACTGGGAGGAGGCTGAGCAGTTGCTGAGTCACTGGGATCAGCGTCTGCAGCGTTGCCGGGGGACTCACCTGTGGTTTGAGACTCGCCTGCGACTGATTGCCGTTCAACTGCTGGCGGGAAAGCGGAAGGCGGCGGAGCGTCTGGGGAAGCAGTTGGAGCAGCGAGCGCGTACCAGCCATGACTATCTGACATTACGGCGACTGCAGGTGCTGCTGGATGCCGATCGTCCATCGCCGCTGGCGTTGCTGGTGCCTTTGCAGAAGGCCACGGGACTGGAAGTCTGGGGGCAGGGCCCCAGATGGGCTCGCTATTACGGTGACGGAGCAGATGGTGTTGCCGAGCGTGGCGAGATCGTGTCGGCTGGGGCTGCGGAGGACGTGGCGGGCGAGCCTGAGCCTGCGGCGGATGCGGGCTACAGCACCACTCAGGAGACTGTGGAGGAAGTGGCTCCGGGCGGGCCATTGGCCAGTGTGGTGACGGCCCTGCGTGAGCGATTGAATCGCTTTTCTGAGTCACCGGATCCGAGTGAATTTGAGTCGCTGCGAGCTGAGATTCTTTCGTATGACGCAGTTCAGGCGTGTCATGCGGACGACGCCGGCGGTTTGATTTTTCTGATGGTGTTTCTGGTGGGAACAGCGGAGGATGGTGCGCAGGTCTGGAAGTGGGCCAATTCCCTGGCTGCGGCTCATCAGGACAACGGTGTGACGCTGTCGGTACTGGCTGCGCTGGCTGATGCGCTGCGGATGGCGGGTGGGGATGAGATGCAGGAGCGGATCACGGTGGAGCGGGCGGAGCAACTGCATCGTCGCGCGATGGAGCTGGCTCCGGACAAGCCACGGGTGTTTCTTCGCGCGGGTCAGCATTTTCAGGCGCAGTATGAATATGGCGAGGCGGAGCGCTGCCTTGCGAGGGCATTTCGACTGGACCGGCGGGACGGAGCGATTGCGAGGAATCTGTCGGAGCTGTATCGGGCGACTGATCGGCCAAAAGATGCGCTGCATGTGCTGGATCTGAGTCTGCGGGAGGGCAGTCAGGATCAGCAGGCGGCCTTTGATGCGGGCATGCTGGCGTTTCGCGAGGGTCAGTATCAGGCTTCACTGACGTATCTGGAGCGATATGAATCCCAGGCGGGAGTGGTGCCGTGGGTGAATTATTACCGCAGCGTGTGCTTTTTCGAGCTCGGCAACTATGACCGGGCGATGGAGTGTGTGGAGACAGAGCGCAGCGTGACGGATACGAAGGGCTGGCATCTGGATGTGGTGCAGGCGCTTTGCTGGAGTTATCGGATGCGTCCTGATCAGGCGGTGGATCGCCTGCGGCAGGCGCTGCAGGTGCCGTTTTATGAAATTGACTATCTGTCGGTGCTGGGTTTGAGTGAATTGTTGAAGCGGATTGCCACGGCGGCTGAACTCGTGGAGGAGCAGCAGCTGCTGGCGCTGGTGGAAAAGCGACTGCTGCGTTCGGGGTTGATGCCGGATTCGTGGTTTCAGCATCTGCGGGAATCCAGCGGTGATTCGGCGATTGAAAATGTGAAGCTGTACCGGTGTCTGCTTGAGCAGCCGCTGGATGAGTTCTGGCTGCTGGACCCGGACAGGTTGCCGGAACAGGAACACTGGAAGGGATATATGGCGGAGTGGGGTGTGCTGGCTCAGTCGGAGGAGCAGGCGGGTGAAATTGCACTGAAGTATCAGTCGCAGTGTTATTCGCTGCTGCCTGAAGTTCGGGAAGTGCAGGAACTGGAGTCGACTTATACGGACATCCCAGGACCGGTCTGGCAGGCCGGTCGTTTTCCCACAACGGATGAAGGCGAGTCGGGGTTGTCTGACGGAGCGGATGACTGGTCTCCGTCGGGAGACGGGGAGGATTTTCGGGGGTTGTAAAGGGGCGGGGTGATGCTGCAGACGATCCTGCTGCTGCTGATTGTGCTGGATCCGTTTGGGAACGTGGTGCTGGTGAACAGTCTGCTGCAGAGTCGATCTCCGGCGGAACGTCGTCAGATCATTCTGCGTGAGACCGTGGTTGCTCTGGCGCTGCTGTTGCTGGCGGCGCTGCTGGGGCGTTCGATCATGAGTGCGCTGGGGTTGCAGTCCTATTCGCTGGGTATTGCCGGCGGGATTGTGCTGTTCATGATTGCGATGGGCATGATTTTCCCATCGCGGAAGGTGCTGGACGGTGATGAGGCCGAGGATCCGATGATTGTGCCGATCGCAATTCCGCTGATTGCCGGGCCGGGGACAATTTCTCTGGTGCTGCTGCTGGCTCAGCAGTATTCAACCCTGCAGGTGGTGGCGGCAGTGATTGCTGCGTGGCTGCCGGCAACGATTCTGTTGCTGCTGTCGCCGGGGATTCATGCCCTGCTGGGTGCACGAGGATCGCGGGCGATTGAGCGGCTGACCGGCATGCTGCTGATCATGATGTCGGTGCAGATGGTGCTGGATGGCGTACAGGATTTCGTGAAGCGGTGAGCAGAAAGTCAGGACAATTCGGGGCTTCCGGTACTTTTTCAGGGTGACATGTCTGCATGGGCAATTCAGAGGATCTTTCGTCGTCGGCTGTGGTGTCCGGGTCTGATCCGGCTTCCGGTGGTGGCTGGCCGGGTATGCCTTTCGTGGCTCCGCTGGCTGTGTTTGTGCTGGTGACCAGTGTGGAGAAAGAGCTGTCTGGTCTGCTCACAACATCCGGAGCGTATGGGTTGAAACTGCTGGCCACGACGGCGGTGCTGTTGTGGTATCGGCGTGCGTGGCCGCGCTGGGAGACTCGGGGATTGCTGCCGGCGACACTACTGGGTGTGGTGGGAGTTGTCTTATGGGTGTTGCTGGACAGTGTGCAGCGGCAGGTGCTGGGGGCGTTGAATCTGGCTGACTGGCTGCCGTCGCGTGATGGCTGGCGTTTTGATCTGCAGCAAATGTCGCTGGCTGAAACGCTGCGGCTGCTGCTGCGTTTTTCGGGACTCGTGGTTGTGGTGCCGCTGGCTGAGGAGCTGTGCTGGCGGGGCTTTCTGGCTCCGTGGCTGGTGCATGAGGACTTTCGCAGTGTGCCGGCGGGGAAGATGACTGTCAGCAGTTTTCTGATCGTACTGGCGGTATTCACGGGCATGCACCCGGAGATTCTGGCGGCGGCCGTGTGGGTCTCGGGGATGAACCTGCTGTGGCAGCGGACGGGTAACCTGTGGGCCTGCGTGGTTGCTCATGCCACCACAAACCTGCTGCTGGGTCTGTATCTTGTCAGCACCGGAAGCTGGCACTTATGGTGAGCAGATCTGCCGGCAGTT
>CAITYU010000541.1 GCA_903896675.1 uncultured Planctomycetaceae bacterium | reverse complement strand
CTTTTCATCTTTCGCTCGCGCTACTTTTCCACTATCGGTCGCCAGAGAGTACTTAGCCTTGGGAGATGGGCCTCCCAGCTTCAGACCGGGTTTCACGTGACCGGTCCTACTCGGGGTTTCTCACGGAGTCTGATCAGTTGTCGGATACGGGACTATCACCCTCTGTGGTACAGCTTTCCAGCTGCCTCTCCTAACCGTCAGATTTGTAACTCCACATGTGAGCCCCACAACCCCGCCGGACATGCCGACGGTTTGGGCTGTTTCCTGTTCGCTCGCCGCTACTAGGGAAGTCGCTCTTGCTTTCTCTTCCTGTGGGTACTTAGATGTTTCAGTTCCCCACGTTCGCTCCGTTAGCCTATGTATTCAGCTAACGGTAATTCGGGTACCCCAGGATCAACGCTCGTTTGACAGCTCCCCCAGGCTTTTCGCAGCCTTCCACGCCCTTCATCGCCTTCTGGCGCCAAGACATCCTCCACACGCCCTTATATATCTGGCCAATTTGATCAATCGCCACGACATATACACGATTCAGTTCTTCTGAACCTGAGGCTTTCGCCCCAAGCTCTTCGCTCGGAAACGTTTACAGATGCCACTTAGACTTCATTAGATTGTCAAAGATCAGTCGCAAAACTCATTTCCCCGAAGGGTTGTTTTTTGCGAGCGGGGGAATATACCGGGCTTTAAGGCCCATGTCAATCCCGCTGTCGAAGAATTTTTTATTTTTCTTCTTCAGCACTGGAGACGATCGGGATCGAACCGACAACCTCTGCCTTGCAAGGGCAGCGCTCTCCCAGTTGAGCTACGTCCCCGAATCACCGGCCGATAGTCCATCTCGGCTCTCAGTACAACAACCACACCCCATCGCCACTTCCGTGACACAGAACATGATCGAAGCACCGTTTCCACCAGATTCACCAGCTCAGCAATCCGCAGAAGCCCCAAAAGAGACCCCACACATCACCAAACCAGAACCAGTGGGCGTACGTGGACTCGAACCACGGACCTCAGCTTTATCAGAGCTGCGCTCTAACCATCTGAGCTATACGCCCCGAAAGCTGTTTCCAAATTCGGGGGCGGACATCCTGCCAGCTTTTGGCCCGATTGTCCAGTCTCCGGTCGCCGAAATCTTCGAGTTTTCCTAAGAGTGCGAGCAGAATTGGACACGCCAACCCCGCCCCTCACCACCCTTTCGGCTCACCCCCCGTTTTCAGGCCCCCTGTTTATCGACGGACGCAACCTGACCCTTGAGCCCCCTTTCGGCTTTTCACAAACTTTTCCCCCAACAGCAACACACACAAAAACACACCACACGCCAGCCATTCCACAACACAGTCGTTTGCCCACGCCAGCCACTTTCGACACACTTCCCGCAGCCTCAGCCCGCACCCACACCTCACCGCCATCCATCAGATTGGTCCACGAATGCAACTCCACCGTTCGCTGATCATAGCCTTCGCACTCCTCGCCCACTCCGCCCTCCCCGCCTGCTGCAGCGGCGAACAACCGCCACCAACAGCCAAACCCAACGTGCTCATGATTGCCATCGATGACCAGAATGACTGGATCGGCTGCCTCCACGGACACCCGCAGGCTCACACACCCAATATCGATGCACTCGCCCACACCGGCACCCTCTTCGCCAACGCCCATTGCCAGTCACCCCTCTGTAACCCCTCCCGCTCCAGCCTGCTCACCGGCAAACGCCCCTCCACCTCCGGCGTCTATGGACTCGCTCCCGCACTTCGCGATGCCAGCACCCTCAAAGACTGCACCACGCTGCCACAGTTCCTCCGCCAGCACGGATATTCCACCCGCATGGCCGGGAAAATCTATCACGGCGCCTACGGTCGAAAACCCACCGACAACGAATTCGACTCCGTCGGACCACCCTCCAGCGTCGGCCCCCGCCCCGCCAAACCGCTCGTCGCCACGCCCTCACAACACCCCCTCGTCGACTGGGGCACTTTTCCACACCGCGATCAGGACAAAGGCGACTACCTGCTGGCCTCATGGACCATCGAGCAGCTGCAGCAGACACACACCCAGCCATTCTTCCTCTGTACCGGGTTCTTCCTGCCACATGTGCCCTGCTATGTCAGTCAGTCATGGTATGACCTGTTTCCCGAAGACACTCTGCAGCTGCCCGAGGTACCGGCAGACGATCGACAGGATACCCCACGCTTCAGCTGGTACCTGCACTGGAAACTGCCCGAACCCCGCCTGAAATTCCTGCAGGAGCAACAGCAGTGGAAAAATCTCGTCCGCAGCTATCTCGCCTCCACCGCCTTCGTGGATGCCCAGATCGGCCGCATTCTCGAAGCTCTCAGAAACAGCCCGCATGCCGACAACACCATCGTGGTGCTCTGGTCCGATCACGGCTGGCATCTGGGTGAGAAACTGATCACCGGAAAGAACTCACTGTGGGATCGGTCGACTCGAGTCCCGTTGATCTTCGCCGGCCCCGGAATCCGCGCGCAGGCCGTCTGCCGCGAACCCGCAGAGCTGCTGGATATCTACCCCACCCTCGCCGCCCTCTGTGGCCTGCCCGCCCCCGCGGATCAGGAGGGACACAGCCTGCTGCCCCAATTGCAGAACCCCGAAACCCCAAGACCATGGCCCGCCATCACCACCCACAATCACGACAACCACGGAGTCCGCACGCGGGACTGGCGCTACATTCGCTACGCTGACGGTTCTGAAGAACTCTACAACATGCAGCAGGACCCCCACGAATGGCACAATCTCGCCGCCAGCACCGCTCATGCCAGCGTGCTCGCCGAACATCGACGACTCGCACCCCCGCAAAGCCGACAACCGGTCCCTGGCAGCCGCGACCGTATTCTGCTGTATGACCCTGCCAGCGGACGCCTGAACTGGGAAGGCACCGACATTCCACCACGTGCCCCCATCCCCGAGCTTGAAGACTGACCTGCAGACCGGATAGCCCCCAACCATGCAGATTCATCGGCTGACCGCTTTCCATGTCCCCATCGCACTCCGCAAACCGGTGCGGCACGCATCCTTCACGCGGACTGACAACGACACACTGCTGATCCGCTGTGTGCTTCGCGATGGCAGCAGCGGCTGGGGCGAAGGCCTGCCGCGCACCTACGTCACCGGCGAATCCATCGATTCTGCATGGCAGCAGCTCACCCGCACAGACTTCACCAGACTCGCCGACACCCGTTTTGCTGCCCCATTCGCTGCCGCCGACGCCGTCAACCGGCTGCCACTGCACCCCGCTGATCCGGGACATGACCCGGAACACCGCGAGTGCTTCGGAAACTCGGTCCGCTGCGCACTCGAACTGGCCCTGCTGGATGCCACCGGCCGCAGCTGTGGACGATCACTGGCAGATCTGATTCGCGAACACCCGGAATTCACCGGAATCTCGCAGTTCACATCGTCAGTCCGTTACAGTGGAGTGATCACATCGCAGTCACCCGCAGCCCAGCTGTTGTCAGCTCTCAAAATGCGACTCTTCGGGTTTCAGCAGGTCAAGGTCAAGGTTGGCACGGCCGGACTCTCAGACGCAGCCTGCCTCGCACGCGTCCGAGCTGTGCTCGGGCGACACCGCGGCCTCCGACTCGACGCCAACGAAGCATGGCACTGCGAAACACTGCGGGACCAGGTTGAGCCACTGCTGCGGTTTCACCCGCTGTCACTGGAACAGCCGGTCCCGCACGCCGAAGTCGCCGGACTGGGTGAAGTCCGCCGCCAGTTCCTGCAGCCGGCCGGCCTGCCCGTCATGCTGGATGAGTCCCTGTGCTGCGCGGAGGATGCGGAACGAGCGATT
>CAITYU010000540.1 GCA_903896675.1 uncultured Planctomycetaceae bacterium | reverse complement strand
CCCCGCGACCTGACCCAGACCCGACCAGTGATCGATGTCGGCAGCAGTCAATGACCTCGCCGCAACACCCCCGCGCTGCACAAACCGAAATGTGTCAGCCGCCGACAGGCCTGCCGGAGACACCGCTCCGACTCCCGTCACCAGCACGTCACACTGGGATGAACCACCCGCAAATCGCAGCACTGCCTGAGACCTTCACCGGTGATTACTGTTCCACGATGCCGGCTGTTCGCCGCGCCACCTGATAGATGGCCTGAGTATCCAGCAGACGGTCGCTGGACTCAAACAGCGAAGCCACACACTGGCGATGCACCTTCATTTTCAGGCCGCCCACACCCAGCGCTCCGTAACACAGCACGCCATGGTGAGTCACCCCTTTGTCCATCGCCGAAACATCCGACAACCCCAGCGGCGGCACAGCATTCAGATCAATTGCCAGTTTCAGGCCGGGCAATCGCTGCAAGGCTCCGGCCGGCAGCAGAACGGCCCCGGCAGCACCCGCCGCAACCACCACCGCTGCACCCTGACACAGGGACTCATTCTGCTGCGGATCCGTCGCAGCACCCGCCAGCACGACTGCTGCTGAAACCTTCCCCCGTACAGCCTCTGCGGCCGCCTGCGCACGCTCCATGGTACGGGAAACCAGGGTGACCTGAGCACCCTCGGCTGCCAGCAACTCCGCTGCACGCATTCCCACAGGACCAGTCGCGCCCAGCACCGTCGCCGGAACACCGGCCAGTGGCATGTGCTTTCGCGCCGTGGCCACCGCTGCCGCCGCCGTCGTGTTGCAGCCATTCGAATCCATCATCACCGACACTCGCAACGGGCCGAAGAATGCCTTCAACACCTTCTTCTGCACCGCCTCACCCGCCGCCGCAGAACTGCCACCGATGAAAATGGCCGTGTGCTTCAGATCTGCGGGGCCGCG
Organism: uncultured Planctomycetaceae bacterium; assembly: GCA_903896675.1. Taxonomy (GTDB): domain Bacteria; phylum Planctomycetota; class Planctomycetia; order Planctomycetales; family Planctomycetaceae; genus SXXK01. The sequence continues at coordinate 16,876 of CAITYU010000540.1, read as the reverse complement.
AGTAAAAATGGCGCCATGGACGAGGGACGTGACATTCTCAGGAGTGACCCCGGCACAGGAAAAAATCTGCGCAACACCGGAATCCACCGCCACCACGCGATCAAAAATACTGGCCTGACCGTCCGTGTCCAACTGAATCAGAATCGTCTGCATGCGAGCTCGTCTCCGAGTCAAAAATCGTGAAGTCCTCAGAACCCATCCTACAGGCGGATTTCCCGAGGTTCAGCCGGACAGGCCCGGGAATGGAAGTGTTCTCAGGTTTCTGTCAGACCTCAGCCCACACGGGCAGCGGAGCCGCGAACGTCAGCAGCTCACCCGCCGGACCACGAAACTGCAGCGAACAGGCATGCAGACACAGCGGTGGCTCGGTCGGATCCAGTGTCCGATTTTCTCCGCTACCACCGCCCGCCAACCACGCCGGATCACCGCAGATCGGATAACCCAGCGCCCACAAATGCACGCGAATCTGACCAGTCCGGCCAGTCAGCGGCACCGCTTCAACCAGAGTCGTACCGTCGGGTAACCGCTTGAGCACCGAGAAGTCGGTGACGGCCTCTGCACCTGCAGAATCCGGCAGACGCACACCTCCAGGACCCGGTTCAGACCCCAGCGGCAGCTCACAGCAAAACCGGTCCGACGGCGGATGCCCGATCACCCGCGCCACATACCTCTTCTGCACCTCACGCTGCTCGAACTGCTGCGACAGCAGACTGGCTGTCTTCTTGCGACGCGCCAGCACCATGACGCCCGATGTATTCGCATCCAGCCGGTGCACCACGTGCGGCCGGTCCGGGAAATACACCAGATTCAGAATATGCCGCAGCGTGTTGCGATGAAATCGGCCACAGGCGTGGACCGGCAGCGGAGCCGGTTTGTTGATCACGATCAGCTCAGCATCCTCGTACAGCACCTGCACATGTGCTGACACAGGCGGTTCCACTACGTGCGGTTCCAGCAGATCAAACCGCTCACCCTCCCGCACCATCCGCTCCGCAGACAACGGGACCGCTTCGCGAACACGTCGCGCACGGCGGCCACGGCCAGGCTCAGCCGGAACCACCTCTGAGCCGCTGATGCGGCGCTGCCACTCCTCACGCCCGGTCTGCGGATGCAGGTTCAGCAGGAAGTCCAGCAGAGTCATTCCGGCACAGCGCTGCGGCACATTCAACGGACGACGATTCAAATCAGCCGGACTGCCGGGCAGTGGATTGGTCGCGATCGCAATCTGCTCGGCACGCTGAGCCAGCAATTGCTGCTGCAACTGAGCCGGACTGCGGTAACAGGCGGGACACGAACGACCAGGCACATATTCCGGCAACCGCTGCTGGTCCGCAGTCACCACGGCCTGACAGATGTAACACTGAGTCGTCCCGGTTTCACGGAGCTGCGGATCCACAGCCACCCGCTGGTCAAACACAAAACACTCGCCATCCCAGTGCGCTCCACCCACCTCCTCAAAATACTTCAGAATTCCGCCGTCCAGTTGATACACGTTGCGAAACCCGGCTGACTCCATCCACGGTCCGGCCTTCTCACAGCGAATGCCGCCCGTGCAGAACATCACCACCGGCTCGTCACGCATTGACTGCGGCAGCCGCTGAATCGCCTCCGGAAACTCACGGAAATGATCGATGTCCAGATGCACGGCATTGCGGAAGGTGCCGATCTGCACTTCGTAGTCATTGCGAGTATCCAGCAGGTGTACCGGGCGTCCTTCGTCCAGCCAGCGCCGCAGCTCGGCAGCCGGCAGTTTGGGAGACGTACGGATGGCCGGACGCACATCGTCATGCCCGAAAGCGATGATCTCACGCTTGATCTTCACCAGCATGCGATTGAACGGCTGATAGGCATTCAGACTTTCCTTTGGCTGCAGATCAGACAGCAGCGGATCCGAACGCAGAAATGTCACGAAGGAATCAACAGCCTGCCGGCTGCCGGCAACGAACAGATTGATGCCCTCACTGCTGAGCAGTACAGTGCCCCGGAGATCGCACTGATTGGCCGCCGCACGAATCGCATCCCGCCGCTCCGACAGATTGTCCAGCGGGACAAACTTGTAGCACGAGATATTGATGATGGCCGGTTCGGCTGTGGTATCAGTCATGATGGGAACGTATTCACGGCATGCAATGTTCGTACACAGTCCATTCTGTCTGCGGAAAAATCAGCAGCAGCACGAGGGAATATGATACTGAGCCCCCGCGGCTGCAGTGAAGCCTTCAGCCGCGTTTCTCAGGCGGACGCTGATCCATGATGGCTGTGTGCATCCCGGTGATCATGTTGTCCGCAAGCTGCACACTTCCGACCTCCGCGGCAATCCGAATGCCGATTCGCCCAGCCGGTCCACGACGCTCAATGATCCGGTTCCCGACAAATTTCAGATCCCGCACCCGCCCCGAAATCTCGATCGCCACCCCGTCGTCACCACCACTGTTCTCGATCGTATTGCCCTCCAGCACATTCCGATTGGGCCAGAAATCCAGCCCGCGATCCTCCTGACGAAACAGCACACCGAACTGACCACTGTTCCGAATGGTGTTGTTCCGCATCAGATTGTCCGTGTCATTGTGGCCGATCGACACGCCATACAGCCGATTGCTCTCAATCACATTGTCTTCCGCCAGCCCGAACTTCACACCCCAGCACCAGAACAAACCCTGACTGTTCCGCTCCAGTCGATTGCCCCGCAGCACCGGACGCTGCGAACCAGACCCCGGATGCAGCCCCAGATCCGCGTTGTCATGGCTGTGGCAGTCCTGCACTGTGACGTCGTGACAGATCTGAAAACTGATGCCGTCGCCGTTGTTGTGACAAGCTTCCACGCGACGAATCGTGAACCGACTGCAGTCCTGCAGAAAAATACAACCTCCATAGTTGCCGTCCAGATGCCCGGTCTGCCGGCGATTGCCGTCCAGTACAAGATTTTCAATCAGGACATCCGACGAGTATTCACTGGTGATCAGCGGATACAGCGAGTCACACGTTGGCTTACCGGACAGCCAGAGATTTTCCCGCAACCCGTCGCTGAGCAGAAATCGGTTACCACTGCGGGCAGTCAGCGTGCGTTTGATGACCGTCGCCGCGCCGTTGTGAGGATTTACGGCACGCAACACAACGCCATCACCCACCTGAAACCCGGCCGAATCCGCCAGCGTCACTTCCTGGTCATACCAGTCGGAATCGGCACTCAGCACTGTGGAAACGGAAGCGGGGCGGGTCAGAATGGTGTCGGCTCCACTGCCGATCAAACGCACACGGGAAGACAGGAAAAGGGAATTGCGGAGCACCCATGTGCCGGGCAGCAGCTGGACTGTGCCACCGCCACGGCGAGCCACGCTGTCGACAGCAGCCTGCAGCACACGCTCTGAACTGCCATTGAGATCCGCGTTGCTGTTGCCGACCGTCAGAGTCAGCAACTGTTCCCACTGCGGCTGCATTTTTTCGTCGCCGTCCGTAGCACGCGGATTGACAACCTCCGGTGGCTGCGCTCTGCCTGGAATTGGCAGGGCCGGCAGCACAGCAGACGCAGCCAGCAATCGCCGCAGAAAAGCTCGCCGCTGCGGAAATCGGACAGCAACTTCACCGCCGGATGGCCGAGCCTGATATCGCGTCGCAGGCATGAAATGACCCCCCTGAGTCTTCAGGTAACTCGCAAATCATTCGCAAACTCATCATTGATTCAAAACAAATGGACAAAGTCAACTCAAACACAGGTAGGGTGGTAAATACACCACATCTTAAGTTAAACATTTCCATAAAGTTTGCGAAACATTTTGCACCGTTTACGTTTGGCATCAAATGATGCCTGACAAAACGTAAAGCAAATCTGACATAGCGACTTAAAAGTGGGGGGAAACCCGCTTTTTGCTGGTTTTTTCCATTTTTTTGGCGGTCCGTGGCGCGCTCACTTTGTGGCCTTTTGTAGCAGAATTCTGTTGACTTCAAGTCCCGCGATGTTGCAGGATGGCGACGTTAAAGGTTACCAGAGCTCTCTGGATTAACATTGTCAACCCCGAGAATGGAGTCCGCACTCACGCAAGTGCCGGAGTATCTCGCCATGCTATTCCTGCCCCGCCTGTTCTGTCTTTCCCGCCGTGAATACCGTCGCCGCCGAAATTCGCTCAACGCCTGCCTCAGCGAAATTCAGCAGTTTGAAACCCGGCAGCTGCCGGCCGCCGCTGCCACCATCGCCCATGAATGGAACGCCGTCCTGCTGGACTGTATCCGCGATCAGAAATCCGCTCCGCCGGTCGCCTCACGGGCCATGGCGATTACCAGTACCGCCGTCTTCGAAGCCGTGAACGCGATCGATGGTTCGTATGTGTCCGGCATTCGCTTCCCGGCAGCCTCCCCCAATGCGTCCATGCCGGCTGCTGCCGCATCCGCCGCCTTCAATGCTCTGATTGCACTTTTCCCGGCTCGCAAACCAATCCTCGAAACCCGCTTTGCCCAGTCGCTGGCCACACTCCCCGACGACAGTCGCCGGATGGCCGGAATCGAAATCGGACAGCAGGCTGCCAGTCGCGTTCTTCAGATTCGCGAATCTGATGGCTCATCCGCCACCGTCCCTTACACTCCCGGAAACACTCCCGGTGACTGGCAGAAGACGCCCCCCGGTTTTCTCAACCCGCTGCTGCCGCAGTGGGGCCAGGTTGATACATGGGTGCTGGCTGCCCCCGATCAGTTTCGTCCTGAGGCCCATCCCAAACTCAACTCCAGCGAATACGCTCGCGACCTGCACGAAGTTCAGCAGCTCGGCGCAGCCAACAGCACAATCCGCACCGCCGAACAGGCCGACATTGCCCGGTTCTGGGCCAGTGGCCCGGGAACGGCAACACCTCCCGGTCAGTGGAACATGATCGCCAGCATCATTGCTCAGGATCAGCAGTTGTCTCTGCCTCAGTCCGCACGCATGTACGCCATCCTCGATATGACACTCGCAGATGCTGCGATCCTGTGCTGGAACACCAAGTACCACTACGACCTGTGGCGTCCGGTGACGGCCATTCAGCAGGCCGACACCGATGGTAACGACAAAACGACAGCCGATCCCGCATGGCAGCCGCTGCTGACAACCCCACCTTTCCCCAGCTACTCGTCCGGGCACAGCACGTTCAGTGCGGCCGGAGCAGCCGTGCTGGCCGGAATCTTCGGGACTGACACCATCACCTTCACGCTGCCCTCCGAGGTGAACGGGGTTTCCAGCCGTTCATTCACCAGTCTCAGTGCTGCCGCGGCTGAAGCCGGACGCAGTCGAGTCTTCGGAGGTATCCACTTTGAATTCGACAATATTGCCGGACTCACCTCCGGACGACAGATCGGTAATCTCGCACTGAAAACGCTGCTGCCCATGCAGACTCGCGCTGTAAACGCCGACGGCGAGCTGCGGATCAGCGGAACCGCCGGCGCTGACACCATCACCATCGATGCCTCGGCAGCCACCATTTCGGTGTACGTCAACCACAAACTGTCATGGTCCGGACAGCGGTCCGCAGTCAGCAGCCTGACCATTGATGCCGGCAACGGTGATGATCGCATTTCGGTCTCCACCACACTCATCCTGAACTCGTGGATCTCCGGCGGAAACGGCGATGACCGCGTCTACGGCGGATCCGGCAGCGATGAAATCCACGGTGGCTCCGGTCGCGATTTCCTCTGTGGTCGCGATGGCGATGACCGGATCTTCGGAGGACTCGGAGATGACCGGTTGGATGGTGGAACCGGACATGATCGCCTGAACGGTGGCGCCGGTCGCGACCTGCTGGTCGGAAGTCGCACACTGGATCTGTTCGAAACCGATGCTCTGGACCGGATCCTGTACCGCTGATCACAGCCAGTCATCCGCCGTCGTCCGCACCGCCAACGCGACCGGACTGCCGAACGCCACGTTCAGCAGCCCGGTCGCTTCGGTTTCCGCCTCAAAGCTGCTAATATCCTCCTCACGACCGGCTGCCATCCACAGCCAGTGACTTAACCCCTCACCGCTCCGCTGCCAGAAAGTCTGTCTCCATGAAGGGACCGGCGTTCCAATACGAAGTTCGCATCCTGCGACTGTTCCGCTGCCGTCGCTGCGGCAGGACTGTGCGAGTTCCCGGAAGTGTGGCCAGCCACATCTGTCGCTGCAGCGATCCCCCCACCTTCATGACTCTGGTCGATCCCCCCAAGGTCGTTTCCCCGGATGTTTCACAGTTCCTTTCCAGCCCCGATGCTGCCGAGCTGGCCGCCTCTGAAATCCCTGAAACCGACGAACCGCTCGGTCCCTGGGTTTCACGCATGCCTGTGCGACCGCCGCAGCACCCCAACCGTCGTAAACTGTCCGAAGAAATCGAAAAACACATCGGCGAAGGTGACCCCGAAGCCGCCCCTGCCCCCGAAAACGAAACCGCTCGCAACCCCGTCGCCCAGAACAACCCCTCGACCACACACAGGGATCACGCCAACCGCCACGACTACAATGACCGACGTGACCGGCGAGACAGACGTGACCGTGGTGACCGACGCGATGGACGCGATCGTCGTGATCGGGGTGGACAGATGGAACGCCCGGTTTCCGGTCAACCAGACATCGCTCCTGAACTCAATCCATCAGCCCCACCGGAAGAACCGGTGAATCGCCCCGTTCAGCCTTCCCACGGCGAGCGCCGTGAACGGGGTGGTCGAACAGATCGTCAGGGACGCGGACCCCGCCCGGATCGAAATCCCGGACGACCTGCCCATCGAGCCCCCTCGCAACGTGACTCCGCCGCCCGCCAGCAGTCGGATGAGCACTTTGGTGACGGCATCGACGAAAAACTGCCAGCCGACCAGTCGTTGCCCGCGACACCGCATGATCCGGCAGCCGGCCCGCAGAACTCAGGCGATGCGCCGGACCAGACACGCTCAAGGCGCCGACGCAGACGCTAGTCCCCCGGAATCCCGGGTGGTAATCGCCTGAATCTGACACCTTCCCCTTGTGAGGGCGAGGCTCCCGCCAAGCCGCAGGATTCAATCGCCTGCCGACCAGTTCGGCTCAGCAGGAGCTTCACCCTCCCGGAGGGAGAAAAAACCTGAGGTCGGCAACCCTGTTTTCGGTGTCGTTTCAGTTCTGCGTGGACCACTCTCTATCAGCACCCCTCGCAATGCAATCTACGCCTTTGCACTGGATTTCGCGTTGAGCCAGTATTTTTCCTGAGGCCCCCGATGCGTGGATGCCTCGCCCCGCCAAAGAACTCAGCTCAGACTACCGGCCGCGGGGCCGCGGGATGCTTTTTTGCCCCGCAGACTGCTCCGCGAAGGACACAGCAGGGAAGGAAGCGAGCATCTGCCCTTGGGGCGGTCAGCAGGTTGCTGAAAATGGCGGCAACGAACGTGCTGTTCCCAGGCGCGAGCAAAGTAGCAGCACAATCGCGGAAGGCTGGGCTCAGAAGACCAAGGTCGGTGACTTGGTCGGTGACTTGGTCGGTGATTCGCAGCATCAACCAGCGCTGGGTGCCACACGACTGGAAAACGTGTCTCGTCACCCATCGTCTCACGCGTCCTCGATCATCTTCTCTGTGCTCCTCTGTGCCTCTGTGTTTCAAGACCCATCCCTCCTCGACACACAGCCCCGTTCGGTCAACACAGAGGCACAGAGATAACAGAGTAGTGATGTGGAGTAGCGTCCGCGCGTGGGGTCAGGCATTCGCCGGTGCCCCTGCTGGCCCGTTGCAGCTTCCTTCAGCCAGCCTGAGGCAGCTTCAGCGGCACGCCGTGGAGTCCTAATCTCTCCGTCCTGCTCGAACATACCGGATTGCACGGTTTTGCATAATGGAATCGGAAAAAGACTGTGACCCACCGGAATTCCTGCGGTAACATACACGAAAGGAGTTCTTGACGATGACACTTGACATCCACCTTCACCTTCCGCCCGAAGACATAGACGCGAATCAATCTATGCGGGCTGCGGCGAATGAGAGTGCTGGTTGACACCAACGTGATTCTGCGGTTCACACAGAACGCAAATCAGGCCATGTTGTTGCCAGATCGGCACTGACACAGTGATCGACATCCGGGCATGACCTCGTCGTCACATATCATGTTCAGGGGAAACAGGCTCACGACACCCGACTCGTGGCCGCGATGGAGCGACACGGAGTAAGGTACCTGCTGACTTTTAACACGTTCGACTTCGCCCGGTTCCCGAACATTGTTGCCCATTCGCCCGCTGAGATCATGACTGGCATTGCACTGACTTAGTCGGCGGCAGATGCTCCTCACGTCTACGTAGTCTGGCGGAGTCGAAGAATCACTCGCCGAGCTCAAGTCTGAGCGACATCATGAAATGCTCTTTGTCCTCAAAACCGGGCAGAAGCTCGAAGCCATAGCGTTCATAGACTCTGCGAGCCGCGGTATTCTCGCGATGGACTTTCAGAGTGAGCAGATCTACGTGCTTGCTGGGCGGCTTTTCCTTCCGGATCTGTTTGGCCAGAAGCTTCGCTTCCCCGATGAGATGTTCCAGAATCTGATTGGAATACCGCCATTCCGGATCGGGGGGATATCCACGAAACTTCTGGTCGAGGCCAAGTTGCGGGAGGTAGAGCAGCCGGGAGCGTTTTTTTCCATCCGGTGGCGGCCACGTCGTGTCGCCAGAAGCAGCAAGGGAGCCGAAGCCAACAATGGACTCGTCCGCATCCGAATTCCGGTACACCCAAACCTTTGTTCTGTATTTCGATATGGAGTCAAGCACTTCAGAACCAGTAATCCACTCTGTTGCCGCTTGCGCCCATGGCTCATCACCGCAACGCAGACCCGCCAGAAACGGCTGGTCTGCGGCGGTGAATTCATCAGCGAATAGAGGGCGGTTGTGCGGATTCGGGTCCGAATCTGACAAGGCTTATTTCCTCTTCCGTGAAGGCAAAACTCGAGTCTTGACCTTTGCGAGAGGACGCGAGCTGGCAGTCTCAATGGATTTCGCCTGCTCTTCTGTCAGCTCACGATCAACAAAGAAGTCATTCACGGAATCAAGTATCGCAGCCACTTCCATGTTCGGCCAAAGATCCGTCGGCTGAACATGCAGAGCCTGAGCCATCTTGAGAATCGTCTTCCGCTGTGGACGAGCATTCCGCGACAACATTTTGGAAATAGCTGACTGAGTGCATTCGATTCGCACGGCCAGTTCTTCCTGAGTCACATTTTTCTCTTCCAGGATCTTCCGCAGGCGTTCCGCGAACGTCGCTTCCTGAGAATCCTGTTGATCCTGCCGAACCGCGACACTGGATCTGCGTTCCACCTGCTCAGGCTTTTCGGTCGCATCCCTTTCGGCGGTCAGGAACTTAAATCCGTAACGGCCATGCCCCTCGACAGGATCAACAAACAATGCCTCGGTAATGGTTGTCATAGCACGCTGGCGGTCTTCCTCTGTCGTCAGCGGATGCTCAAATACAGCAAACATCGACCGAACAACTGACCGCACTTCGTCACTGCACTCGAGGTACAGGCGAATCAGTTCCTGCTGTTTCGAATCTATGCTCAGAATTGCCCGAAACGCATCGTTCGGGAAATCCTTCAGGTTCATCGTTTCCATTTTCTCACCTCAGTCGGCACGCTCTTTAACGATAATGCGACGACTGCAGAACAACACGTTCTTCAGCCCGGAAAACTCTTCATCGATTCCCACGCCACCTGGGATCCAAAGCGTACGCCACTCTGGATCGGGTGAGTGCTCAAAGCAGACCACTCTGACTCCGATGGAAAGCTCACCACCAGGCTTAACACAGACACGAGAAAGCCCCATTCATCATCCACGCTCCAGTTCCGATCAACCACTTGCCGCTGATCCGGGGGCCACCAGAGAAGCTTTTTTCAAATGTCGGTTGAGCACTGACCTCGAATAATATCGCGTGAAAATCCTGAAAAACGGGTCGGCAGATCCTCACTTGCCAGCCAACTGCCGTGTTCATCGGCCTGTAAATGACTAATGTATGGCAAATGTATGACTAGTCAAGTTCGTTTTATGACTTTTAATTCCACCACGGCATTGTTTGGCCCTTTTGGTGGGAACAGCACGTTGGGTGTCACCGGTTTCAGCAACCTGCTGACCGCCATCGAGAACGTCGCCTGTTTCTTTTCCCGGCGTCTCCTTCGAAAAATCTGACTCCACTGAATTTCCTTCTGCATTTCTTTCCCAGCTGTTTCTTCGCAGGGCATTCTCAGCCCAGCGGGACGCGGTCGCAAGTCACGCGGCCGCGACAGTCCGCGGGTCAAAAAAGCATCCCGGAAGTCTGAGCAAAGTTCTGTGGCGGGCGAGGCATCCACGCGTCGTGGGCTTCAACACAAATGCCCGAACCCCTCGTTCAGCCGATCGGGCGGATCCGTGGAGAGCAAACAGCCCCCGTGGGATGCAACCGGCGCGATGGTCAGGATGCGGAGTGTTTGCGGGAGCGTCGTCGGTGATTCTGCTCGCCCTTTGCAGCCGCCTTCAGCCAGCCTGACTCAACTTCGAAGCTTCAGCGGCCTGCAGTGTAGTCTCAACCCCTGGCCCTCGCACTGACCAGCGTTCTGTAGCAGCAGCCCCAACGGCGGCCCGCTCGATCGCGACATGGCGAAGCCGCGTCGAGCTGGCAGCCGAAATATGCCCTGCCGTGGACGGCGACTCCGGCCCGCCTGTCCCGCTTGCTCGAAACGCCACCACTCCGCTGTGCAGCACGACAATTGACCAAAATCAAAACTGACTGAAGCTCCGCACCCCAAAAAGCTCTGCGCCGGGCCCCTGGACATGACGTCACCACCCAAAGACCACCGCTCTGGTGACCTCCAACCTGCGGCTTCTGGCATCAACAACGTACTGTTCCCAGCATGCCGCCCCTCAGGCACTGCGATAGTTCGGTTACGCGTCGTTAGAACTCAAGTCGGTGCGCAAAAGCCATGCCGAACGACACTTACGCCAAACAGAACAGATGAATGGCACCAGGTTCTGTGACACCGAGCTGATTTAGAACATCGATATACGTATTGACAGTCGTCTTGCCCTGGTTCTCCCACTTCGAAAGCGTACGAGGGCTGATTCCAATCCGCGAGGCCAGTTCTTTCTGAGAGATCTTCCCGAGGTAGCCACGCAGCGCCTCCAACCGATGGGATGCCAGCGATACATTGCCATCCTTCTGCGGCTGCCTGCTGAAGCCTGGCAAGTCTGCGGAAGCCCTGACTGTGCTGGAACTGGCCATCGAAGTCGGCCCCAACGACCTGCACACCGTAATCGGACTTGCACAGGCGCTGGAGGAAGTGGGCAGAACCGCCGAAGCCGACGATTTGTACCTGTCGTATTATCCGTGCCGGCGGACCGGAGCAACTGGTCTTGCTGGCGAAAGACCGCCGGACAATCATTGCCCAGCAAACCATGCGGAATCGTGCGCCGCTGCGGATGGATGTGGCAAGCTATCTGCGTGGGGCCATTGACAAGTTCAAGGGTCTTTCAACCGAAGAAGTGCGAGGTATCGGCATCAAAATCTCGATGCTTGGCCAATCCGGCCTCGACAACAACAATCCGAACCCGCAATACAACCTCCGCTCCTTCCCCGGCCGCTTCAGCGGTATCCACCTGTGTGCCATCATGTACGCCGCCTTCAAACACTTCGCACCGCACCAGGCCGTCGGGATCGACTTTTCAATGGAATGGGAGATAGCGATGGGGATGCGGGGGTAGAAAGCAAAAGTAACGATCGTCCACCCCGTCCGATATCCGGGCCGTCAACGACCAGACCACATCCGCACCTGCTGCCAACCCGTCCGCCGGCAGGGACACCTTGCTCGCGTTGATCGCAATCAACGCCGACGCAGGCTTCAAAACCCATTCTTCCTCGGCACACAGACGCGTTTGGTCAACACAGAGGCACAGAGAGAACAGAGTTGGAACGTGGAGTTGCGTCCGCGCGTGGGGTCAGGCATTCGCCGGAGACCGATGCGCCTATTGGCTCCCCAATCCCCGTCAGTCTGCGATCGGTACCTCGTCGAAGCCTCCGGGTGTCACTCGGGCAACCGCTTCAATGATCTTTGCTGTTGTGATCAGAACGTCAAAGCCTTCGGCCTATGCAGCATAAAGTAATTCACCATTGGTCAGCCGAGACCAGCCCATCTGAAAGGCCTTGGCGACGTGGTGCTCACTCATGATTTTTCGCAGCGGCACCGGGGTACCATGATCAAACAGAATTCTCATGATTGCCCTGCAGCCAGGACTTCATTCGCTTCATGATTGAGAACCGCGACAGCATCCTCCCGGCGCACTCCCGGAAACCATTCGAGAAACTCATCGATCGATGCTCCATCGCGCAGATTCTTGAACAAGGAGGCGATTGGGACGCGAGTATTTCGGAAGACAGGTACGCCACTCACACGAGCAGGGACACACTCCACAGCATCAAGCAGAGTGAGTTTCATTCCCGTACCTTCCTCAGCGATTGAAAACAATGGGGACCTCGTTGCGATATGATACGGCAAGCTAATCCCAATTCCCGGAAGAATTCGCAATGAAAATACCGTCGGGAACAGCCGATTTCATCACCCAGATTTTCAGTGATTTGCAGGTCATCACTCAGAGGCGCATTTTTGCGGCGTGAATACCTGGGCTCGCCGCAGGCGGTTGATGCGTGCAGAGCCTGATGTGTCGAATTGATGTCATCCACCTGGCATCAGCTTCAGACGAACCCATTCCTGCCACGGGCTGTAGTCTGAAGGCCGGTGTCTTCCGGGTTCCCGATTCGCCATGGTGTGTGTCTGCTGGTCAGGGCGGAGCAGGTGTGGCATGAGCGGATCAGTTGGCTGCAGTCGTCCGGGCTGACGGTTGTGGATCCGGCAGCTGGATTGAATCCTGCGCTTCCCGCCGCGCGACTACGCGCGTCCCGGTGACGATCGTTGGTCTGCATTGCCCCGGCAAGCGCGAAACAGGACTGCACGGCCCAAACCGGGACTGTGCCATGGAGCCCCTCGCTCCCCGCCCTGAACCACTGCCCGCCGAAAAGGGGGATGGATGCGCGGGAAGGTTTCCATCGTCTCACGCATACTCGATCATTCCCTCTGTGCTCCTCTGTGTTTCAAGACCCATCCCTCCTCGACACACAGCCCCGTTCGGTCAACACAGAGGCACAGAGATAACAGAGTAGTGATGTAGAGTAGCGTCTGCCCGTGCCGTCAGGCATTCGCCGAGGCCCCTGCTCGCCGTTTGCAGCGGCTCTCAGATCGCCGCACGCTGGCGCCCGAAACCCCAGGATTCTGCATCCGTCGCCAAACGAACGCTTCGATGCCAATCACCCGAAGTAAGAGCCGGATACGGTTACTCTGCAAGTCCGGATTTGCGCGGCGGGCTGCCCGAAAGGGCGGTCACTACCGCGACCGTTCACGCAGCAAAACGGTCCCAATCTCATGTCTCCAGCTCAGAGTCGTCCGGAGACCGCTCCTCAGGTTCTGGACTTTCCTGCCACACGACTTCCTGCAAAGGGCCGGAAAACGCCACGGAAAAGGCGTGGAAATCGCTGGCCGTTTCCAGAAACAGTCGCAGGCAGACTCCTCGCTTCACTGGTTTTACACCTGTCGGGTCAGCTAATCGCCCCTGCCAGAATCTGACATCGTCGTCGAATCGTCCATACTGCCAAACGTAGGCGTTTCGATTACGAGCTGCCATGAACCAGCGGCGTTTGCCATTCCCCCGATACAGCAGCATCCGCTTCAGCAGGTAGGGTTCCCGTCCAGCCGTCAGCTCGTTTTGAAAGAAAGCGACCAGATCTCTGTTGGACACGTTACTCAGCGCCTGCTCCCACGAATTCCAGCGACTGGGGCCGTCCTCGACCCTTCGTCGCCCGCGCTCGACTGCCTCGTCCCCCAGCTCCGGTGTCGGGTAGACTCGCGAGCACACCAGGTATTCGGCTGTCGTTTCACTGTCCGTCGCCAATCCGATGCGATAACAGTGAATATCCACCTGATGCCGCTCCGTGAGCCACTCTGCCGCAGCGAGCAGCGAAAAATCAAAGCCCTCAGCCACGAGGATCACCCGCTGAGTCTGGTTGACGTCGTCCAACTGCACAGACAGAAAGCATTCAAGGGATTCGAGTTGCTGATCAGAGAGCAGAGCCCTGAAATCCTCAGCAGTCCAGTCAGCAATCATGGCAGCGTAAGCAATGGCTTGCATCAATTGCAGCTTGTGGTTGCCGCGCTTCAACTCAATGATGACTGCCTGTCCCTCGCGATCCAATGCCAACAGGTCAATGCGATCCTGAACGCGCGTTGATGGCTCAATCTCCTTGCCAATCAGGAACAGGTCCTCGCCAAGTTCCCCAAAGAACTCCTGCGGACTGTTGCTGATGAATTCCTGCAGATCGTAGCGTTCCGTGATGTCCGCTTTGCCAAGGGACTGATTCCCGAGGCGGGAAAGAGTCTGTTTTTTGCGATCAATCTTCAGCATCACAAGGTCGGTCCTGCTGGTAACTCTGGCTCAAGGGAAGCGTGTGTTCTGCACTTAAGAGACTGGTTCTTCTGATTTCCCCATGGCTGACCCCTGAGTTGACTGGGAAAGCAGAAGTGTAAACATTACCAAATGCAACGGTCGGTGAGCGATAAATGAAAGGCTTCAAACAAGAGAGTGAAGCCACTGTGTTTCTCCGCCCACGGAACTGAGATTGTTTTGACGCCACCGTCGTTCGGCTGCATGATCCTTCATGGAATACTCAGCCCACACACACCGGGCACACCACGCGATTGCCAACGAACTGCAGAGACAAAGTCAGCGTCTGGCTCTGCACATCCAACTGCCCATGCAAGATTGCCCAGTCCGAATTCAAGCCCGCTAACTGATGATAGTGACGAGACAACACGTCCATAGTCCGACTCCCAAAGCACGGTTCATTGCATTTTGAAAAAACCAGTCAAATCACCGTGTTGCCACGAAGTTGCCAGAAGAACCGGATTTTTCAGCACCATCATGTCGCCGCAGACAAAAGTCGGTTGAGAGTGTACTGCGCAGCTTCCAGGTTGGAAAATGCAGGACTGTTGAGCCGGTAAGGGTCACCTGCCCGGGCTAAAGCCGAGGCTACGGTTTTGTCCACGGCGTCCTGTATCAAAGCGCTGCGAATGGAATGCTGACGGGCGATCAGACACTCTTTGAATTGCACTCCTGCAGCAACACCCGCGCACTCGCCAGTTGCAGTTCACTCAGCGGGATATGCTCGGGCTGATACCTCGCATGCTCGTAGACCTGCACCAACTCTGTCACCTTCGCGGCATCCGCACGACGCACCAGCTCCGTCTGGACCTGCCGATGATTCCACCACGGCTTGACCGCACTGCTGCAGGATAATGCCAGCCGATCAAAGGCACGCACAAGGTCCTCACGAGTCCGCACAAGCTGCAGTGACAATGGTGCCGTCGACAACAATCCGCCGCCGGGCAACAGCCGCCGCTGCAATACGCGGGCGGCCGGCAACAACAGCAGCAGAAAGACCAGAACCCCGGCCGCCGTCAACAGCGGCACCCAGTTGATCCCCTCCAATACACCAGTCGCAGATCCTGCAGACGCAGACGGGCGGTCCGGTGCGGCGGCAGGGGCAGGTGGCGTCTGAGCAGCCTGCGGTGGATCCGGTTCCACCGCCCGCGATTGACGCTCATTGCTCTGGTCCAGGTCACGCACCAGATCCTGAAAGCGCTCAAAAGCCCGATCCGCAAACCCCTTGTTGCCACGGCCGGGTTCCGGACGCGGAAACGAATCCGACTGACGGTCCACAGCACGAGGGCGTTCGTCCCCCCGATCTCCGGAATCAGGCCGGACATTCTGCTGCCGCTTACGCCGCTCGTCCTGAATCTGCTTCATCAGGTCGTTGATCATCTGCTGCGGTGACATCTCCGCAGATGGCCGTTCCGGCGATCCCTCAGGACTGGCCGTGCCATCAGGTGCAGTCTGCTCCGCCTGTCGCTGCTGCTCGCGAAGCTGCTGTTCCCGTTGCTCTTCTGCCTGTCGCCGCTCCTCTCGCCGTTGCTGCTCTGCTGAATCCGCCTCGCGCCGAGCTTCTTCCATCAGGTTACGCAAAGTTCGTCCGAACCCCTGCTGCTCCAACTGCTCAGCAACACGCTCTCGCTGCTGCTGTTGTTCCTGTTCCTGCTGCTCCCGCTGCTGCTGCGACCTGGAAGAGGAATCCGTTGCAGGTGCTGCAGACGATTGCGGGGGAGATGCCCCAGCATCAGG
The DNA here is from genome assembly GCA_903896675.1 of uncultured Planctomycetaceae bacterium. Lineage (GTDB taxonomy): Bacteria > Planctomycetota > Planctomycetia > Planctomycetales > Planctomycetaceae > SXXK01. Next base: position 696 of record CAITYU010000540.1, on the reverse strand, counting down.
CGACACTGGCCGCCGAGATTCCTGCTGCAATAAATCTCCGATCTTAGTCAGGCTGTCACGATCCGGTTGCGAGAGCTGCCGTGGTTGATTGCCCGGCTGTGGTTGATTGCCCGGCTGTGGTTGATTGCCCGGTTGCGGCTGAGTGCCCGGTTGCGGCTGAGTGCCCGGCTGTGGCTGAGTTCCCGGCTGCGGCTGAGTGCCCGGCTGCGGTTGAGTGCCCGGCTGCGGTTGAGTGCCCGGTTGCGGTTGAGTGCCCGGTTGCGGCTGCGTTCCCGGTTGTGGCTGCGTTCCCGGTTGCGGCTGCGTTCCCGGTTGCGGCTGAGTGCCCGGTTGTGGCTGAGTGCCCGGCTGTGGCTGCGTTCCCGGTTGCGGCTGAGTGCCCGGCTGTGGCTGAGTGCCCGGTTGTGGTTGAGTGCCTGGCTGTGGTTGAGTGCCTGGCTGTGGTCGAGTGCCTGGTTGTGGCTGAGTGCCTGGTTGCGGCTGAGTTCCCGGTTGTGGCTGATTGCCCGGTTGCGGCTGATTGCCCGGCTGTGGTTGATTGCCCGGCTGTGGTTGATTGCCCGGCTGTGGTTGAGTGCCTGGCTGTGGTCGAGTGCCCGGCTGTGGTTGAGTGCTTGGTTGTGGTTGAGTGCTTGGTTGTGGTTGAGTGCCCGGTTGTGGTTGAGTGCCTGGCTGTGGTTGAGTGCCTGGCTGTGG
>CAITYU010000539.1 GCA_903896675.1 uncultured Planctomycetaceae bacterium | reverse complement strand
CCACCCGACCACCGACAACTGACCAAATCACCCGCTCAGTTCCGGCAGCTCCCCGCCCTCCGGGATCAAGGCCCCCCCCCAAAAATCTCAGCCTTCGATTCGTGGCATTCGTGGAATTCGTGGTGGAAAACTCCCGCCCCCCACTCCCCAACCCCTTGCGATTTTCCGTGTTCTTCCGTGTTCTTCCGTGGTGAAAAACAAACACGCACAAAACAACCTTCAACCGCAGTTTCACCCGAGGCCAACAGGACGCTACCACCTGAGAACTGAAAACTGAAAACTGAGAACTGAAAACAGCCACGGCAGCTCGAACTGCCGTGGCTGAAAAAAGTCACACCAAACCAACGGAACGTGTCACAGCACCTTCGTGACTCCCGGAGTCGCTATCGTGTAGGAAAGATCCGCGTTCGGCAATACCGGTGGCTTGTCATCAAAGCTGCGGAATGTCTCCACCGGCGAAATCACCAATGGTGATGTCAACGCATCCTGCCAGCTCACCTCACGACCCGAATAGGTTGCCATCCGCCCCAGAATCGATGTCATACTGCTGTACGCACCATATTCACCCTCGGCCGGAATGTCGCCCTTCCGAATCGCCGCAAACAGATCATGATGCTCCTGCTGCCAGCCGTCATGCAGATTCTTCCGCTTGCCTCCCTCAGCCTTCGGATACTCCCACGTCAGCTTGCCCTTCGCATCAAAAATCTGACCGTCACCAATGTTGCACCAGCCGTTGGCTCCATGCGCATACTCCGAAACACTGTTCCAGCAGTTCCCAATGTGCCGGCACTGACTCAGCAACACCGATCGATCACCATCCTTCTCGTAGGTAAACTCCACAAAATGATGGTCGTAAATCTCGCCGTACTCCTTGCCCGTTCGCACCTGCCGACCACCCTGCCCCTGAGCCATCGTTGGATAACCATCCATCAGCCAGTTGATCACGTCCAGATTGTGAATGTGCTGCTCAGTAATATGGTCACCACACAGCCAGTTGAAGTAGTACCAGTTTCGCATCTGATACTCCATCTCTGACTGCCCCTCCTTGCGCGGACGCACCCACACTCCTTCACCGTTCCAGTACGCCCGAGTCGCTACGATGCGGCCAATCGCACCGTCCTGCAGACGCTTGATCGTCTCGATGTAAATCGGCTCATGACGACGCTGCAGACCCACTGCCACCGCCAGATTCTTCTTCTTCGCAGCAGCCGCAGCATCCACCACCTTCCGCACTCCCGCCGGATCCACCGCCACCGGCTTTTCCATGAAGACGTGCTTGCCAGCGTTCACAGCCGCTTCAAAATGCAACGGACGGAAGCCCGGCGGAGTCGCCAGGATGACCAGATCCACGTCCTGCTCAAGCACCTTCTGAAACGCGTCAAAACCCACAAACCGACGGTCCTCAGGCACGTCCACCTTCTCACCATGCTGCCGCGACAGAGTATTCACGGCGCTGTTCAGGTTGTCCTCAAACGCGTCCGCCACCGCCACCAGCTTCGTCGGACCCGCCGTGTTCATCGCCTGGTCCGCCGCACCACGGCCACGACCGCCACAACCAATCAAACCAATCCGAATCGTTTCATCCGCACTAACATGCGCCGCACGCACCGGATTCAAACCAGACAGCAGCGACGCACCCGCCGCCACCTTCGCTGAATCCCGCAAAAATCCACGACGCGAGCCTTCCGAGTTGTTCGACATCTTGCAATTCCAGTCAGTCTTGAGGTGGGAAAACAGGAAAATTCGGGCAAACCCATGTCGCCTCTATCGGCATCCATGCTACGTACCACCGCCCGTTTCCGCAATTCCACGACACTCCAATTCGTCATTCACCCCCCGACCGAATCAGTTTCGCCAGATCCTGAGTCGACAGGCGACTCGCCGCATCCGTCCCACTCAACACTCCATCCACCAGATCCCGCTTCTCCTCGTGCAACGACAGAATCTGCTCCTCCACCGTCTCCCGCGAAATCAAACGATACACCACCACCGGTCGCTCCTGACCCATCCGATGCGCACGGTCCGTCGCCTGATCCTCAACCGCCGGATTCCACCACGGATCCATGTGGATCACATAATCCGCCGCCGTCAGATTCAACCCCGTCCCCCCAGCCTTCAGCGAAATCAGAAACACATCCCCCACACCACCCTGAAAGGACTCCACCAGCTCCTGACGACGACCCGCAGGTGTCGATCCGTCCAGATACTGATACGTCACTCCCGCATCCTCACACTCCCGACGAATCAACTCCAGATGCGATGTGAACTGACTGAACACCAGCGCACGATGACCACGCTCCTTCAACTCCAGCAGCTTCTCACGCAATAACTGCAGCTTCGACGAACCCTGACTCCAGCCACCGTCCACCAGCTTCACATGACAGGCCAGCTGCCGCAGCCGCAATAACAGCGCTAATACCTGCAATCGCTGCTCATTCCCCAGTCCCGCCGCACCTGCGCCCCCCACACGGCTCACATCATTCCCAGACCCCTCACCAGCCCCCTCCGACAGCTGGTCCAGCGTCGCCATCGCCGAACGCCGCGCCTGCTCGTAACGCTCACGCTCAGCTGCCGACAATTCCACCAGCAGATTCACCTCCGTACGCTCCGGTAACTCCAGCAGCACATCCCGCTTCGCTCGACGCAGCAGGAATGGGGCGATCACCCGCGCCAATGCCCCGCGACGCTCACTGCTGCCCTCACGCTCAATCGGCTGCGCAAAACGCTGCCGAAACTGCTCCCACGAACCCAGAACCCCCGGAGCCACCACGTGGAAAATACTCCACAATTCCCCCAGATGGTTTTCCATCGGAGTCCCAGTCAGAGCCACTCGCCAGTCCGCCCGCAACTGACGCACCGCCACCGCCGTCTTGCTGTTGCTGTTCTTCACGTTCTGAGCCTCGTCCAGCACCAGAGTATGCCACTCCCGCCGCTGCAAACGCTCCACATCACGCAACGCCAGCCCATAACTGCAGATCACCACGTCGCCGGCACCCACCCCCTCCACAACAGAATCCCGTTCCGATTCCCGATACAGCACAGGTCGCAACCCCGGAGCAAACCGCTCACACTCACGCTGCCAGTTGAAACCCAGGGACGTAGGAGCAATGATCAAAGACGGACCGGCAGAAGCACGAGCCACCAGCAGGGCCAGAGTCTGTACCGTCTTGCCCAGACCCATGTCGTCCGCCAGCACACACCCAATACCCCACGCCGCCAAACGACTCAGCCAGCGATATCCCTGCAACTGATAATCCCGCAACTCTCCCCGAAACTCCACCGGTAACTCCGCATCCAGCTCCCGCGAATCCCGCAATCGCTGCAGACACTTCTGCCACTGCCGATCCATCGTCACCGCGATACTGGCCGACTCCAGCTCCGCCACCACCAGCGCCGCCGATGGATCAAGCTGCAATCCTCCCCGCGACTCCAGCGCCACATCGTGCAGACGACGCAGCATCCGCAGTATCTCATCCTCCACCTGAGCCCACTGGCCAGGCAAAACCTCAATCAAACCGTTCACCGGCTCATTCGATAAACCCGGCAACACCTCCCGCAATGACAACTCCCGACCACCAAACTGCACCACACCATCCAGACCAAACCAGTCCCGCTTGCGCTGCACACGCACCTGCACATTCTGCGCCGTCATCCGCCCCAGCAGATCCATCCGCACCGTCGACTGCCGATGCCACAACACTCGCAATACGCCCTCACCATGCAACGCCGCACTCGCCTGCACGATCCGCTGCACCTCACCGCCTTCCACATGTCGCCACACCCACTCCCGCAGTACACGACCGCCCGACAAACCCAGCTCCCCGGAAAGCCGCCGAGCCTCCCGGTCCTCCCACTCCAGATCACGCACCAGACTGCTTCCCGAGTCGTCGCGAAGACCCGCCCCGTCCCCGCCTGTCGTCAGCAGCACACGCCGTGAACCCGAACCAGGGTAATGAAGGTTCCCACCCGAGTCCGCCATGCACAATGTGCTGTCCAGCACTCCCTCCTCACGCATCTGCAGCAACAACGCCGGCTGCAATCGCACCGCACGCTCCTCACCACCCTCCGGCAGATGCACCTCCATCCACTTCTGAGCCTCGTGGACCACATCCCACAAAACGTCCTGCTCCCCCTCCCCAAATACCACTCCCGCTGCACCCACACGCCGAAATAACCCCGGCCACGTCCCCTCCAGACGCAACACCGCCACCCGCAGCCGCTGCAGATTCATACCCAGCAATCCACCCTCCACCTCATACGTCCGAATCCCGCCCTCATCCGCACTCTCACCCAGAAAACGACTCAGTGACGTTGTCAGTCGTAACCCACCAGACACCGACTCCACCCACAATTCCGGCTTCAATCGCTCCAGCTCCGCAGACTGCCGATTCAACTCCAACTGCCCCGTCCCCGCCAGCAACTCCAGCGCCGGTCGCAACACTGTCCGCGGATTCCTCCACGAACTCAGCGGAAACATCTGCTGCAGCCGGCGATCCAGCTCAGACAACTGCTCAGACGGCTGCCCCTGAAAAGTCTCCAGCAGCAGCTCCTTTTCCGCGACCCAACGCTTGCCCTGCTGCACATACAACACCGGGCGCAGTTCCGGCAGTCGCTCCCCGTCCGACAAACTGACCGTCAGATTCCAACCGTAACGCACACGCGGTTTCTCCACCGCCGAGAAACTCTCTGGAGTCTCCACAGGGGCTGACTCACGAGCCTTCTGGGCCAGTGTCCGCAAATGCTCCAGAAATCGCTTCCGCTCACGCTGCGATACCGTCTGACCATACACCGCCACCTCAAACTCAGAACCAGCCGTCTTCAACTGGTAGTCCAGCGAATCCGCCAGACACCCCAGATGCGGACACACACGCTCCGATCCACAACTGCACAATGTCAGCGTCTGACCACTCCGCCACTCAAACAACAACCCACACACAAACGTGTCACCCTGCTCTCCCACCTGACCCACAGCCGCACAACCGGGATCAAACTCACGCAGACGAACCGACTGCCGCTGGCGAAATAATGACCACTGACCCAGCCCACTCTTGCCCACACGCGACTGCTCACTCACTCGCGCCAGAACCTGACGCCATAACTCCACCCGCTCCCGACCCGCCGGCAACACATCCGTATCACGAATCTTCGCCAACTGCTTCAATGTCTTTAACACCGCACGCGGATCCACCATCCGACCCGCACCCGACTTTCCAGCCGCCGCATCAGACTGATCCACCCGGCCACCAGATCCAGCCACCGCCTCCAGATCCTCCGACAGACCCCAAGACGGCCCCGACGGCTTCTCCCGCTTCCGCCCCTTGCCCTGACCAGCCATAACAACCACCATCCCACTGACACCAGAAACCGCACCCAAACACGCCCCACATCTTCGCAAACAACCCCGGAACAGCAACCCACCACCCACACACCCTCCCCAAATCCCCCGCCTCGCCCCCAACCTCACCCCTCGGGAGGGCGAACTCCCGCTGAGCCGACACCCCTCCCCACGCCACCCAAGCCCCCACCTCGCAGCACCCCACGCCTCCCAATGGAACCTTCGGCTGCACTGAAAACTGAATACTGAATACTGACGCCCCCGATTGCTCACCCGACTTTCAAAAACGCCCAACCAGTCCCTTCCCCCCCACAAAACAACACGCCAAAATGCCCGACACCCGACACCCGACACCCGACACCCCCTGCGGCTTTCCGCGTTCTACGGTGGCCAAAAAAGACACTCTCAAAACACCCCACCTCAGTTCCACCCCACACTGACAAAAAAAGGCCCGCCAGTCCTCCCCACTGACCACTGACCACTGACCACTGAAAACTTTTCGCGTCTCATCAGATTCGCCCCCCCAAAACATCGCCGCCTTCATTCGTGTGATTCGTGTCATTCGTGGTTGAAAACTCCCCACGCCCAACACCCCTTGCGATTTTCCGTGTCATTCCGTGTACTTCCGTGGTAAAAAAAACACTCTCACAACACCCCCACATTGCTTCCGTCTCACGCCAACAGGAAACTGCCCTCCCATCCGTGCCTGCACCCCCGCCCCACTGACAACTGAAAACGGACAACTTTTCGCGTCTTTCCAACTTCAAATCCCCCAAGCCACCTTCACCCTCATTCGTGTGATTCGTGTCATTCGTGGTTGAAAACTCCCCCCGCCATCACTTCCGCCATTTTCCGCGATTTTCCGCGTTCT
>CAITYU010000538.1 GCA_903896675.1 uncultured Planctomycetaceae bacterium | reverse complement strand
GCGAAGATTTGGAGAGAGTCCATGTTGGATGCTGCAGGTGTGGCGAATCTGGGCGGTTCCGAGGCCAGTGAGTGTGCAGCGGACGTCGTGGTGATTGGTGGTGGTCCGGCTGGTGCCACAGTGGCGACGCTGCTTGCTCAGCAGGGGCGTACGGTGCAGTTGTTTGAGCGGGAGAAGTTTCCGCGTTTTCACGTTGGTGAGTCGCTGATTCCGGAGACTTACTGGACGTTGAAGCGGCTGAACATGCTGGAGAAGATGAAACGCAGCAGTTTTGTGAAGAAGCGCAGTGTGCAGTTTGTGAGTGCGAACGGTAAGGCATCTGCTCCGTTTTATTTCGAGGACAACAATCCCCATGAGTGTTCTCAGACGTGGCAGGTTGTGCGCAGTGAGTTTGATCTGTTGATGCTGAACAATGCGCGTGAGCACGGCGTGGAGGCTCATGAGGGTGCGCGTGTACTGGACGTGCTGTTTGAGGGTGATCGGGCAACGGGAGTTCGTGTGCGTCTGGAGGGTGGTGAGACTCGAACTGTGCGTGCCACAGTGGTGGTGGATGCCAGCGGGCAGAGTGGCATGTTGATGAATCGTCTGAAGTTGCGTACGTGGGACCCGGTATTGAACAAGGGAGCGATCTGGACTTACTGGGAGGGCGCACATCAGGATACGGGTCGGGACGAGGGTGCGACGGTGATTCTGCAGACGGCGGACCGTCAGGGGTGGTTCTGGTACATTCCGCTGCACGACAACCGAGTGAGTGTTGGTATTGTGGCTCCGTTTGAATACCTGTTCAAGGGGCGTGGCACGCACGAGCAGGTGTATCAGGAGGAGGTGCAGAAGTGTCTCGGGGCTGCAGAGCGGCTCAAGGGGGCAAATCGGGTATCCGGTTACTTTGCGACTCGTGACTTTTCCTATCGGTGCACGAAGGTGTCCGGGCCTGGCTGGGTGCTGGTGGGTGATGCGTTCGGGTTTCTGGACCCTCTGTATTCCTCAGGTCTGCTGTTGGCTCTCAAGTCAGGTGAGATGGCAGCGGATTCGATCAATGAAGCGTTTCAGAGTCAGGATTTTTCGGAAGAGCGCCTGGGCAGTTGGGGTCCGGGCCTGAACCGCGGGATTGATCGCATTCGGCGGTTGGTCTGTGAGTTTTATGATGGGTTCAACTTTGGCAATTTTGTCCGCAACTATCCGCAGTTGAAGGGTCGGATCACGGATCTGCTGATAGGGGATCTGTTTGAGGACAAGGTGGACGAGGTGTGGGCTCCGATGGAGTCACTTTATGAGGCGGGGAAGACGGCACCTGTCGCGTGGAATTCGGGCACACCGGAGGAGGTGGCGGCCAACAAGCTGAATGAGTTGTACATACCGGCGGGGGCGATGCCCTGACAGGATTTTCGGCCAAGGCGACCGATGCAGCGGGCCGGCAGGAGACTGCCGGTCTTTTTTTTGCTCAATGTAAAATAAAGTGCGCGTGCCGAGCTGTTCGGCTCAGCAGGAGCTTCGCCCTCCCGGAAGGAGAAAAAAACTGAGGTCGGAAACCCTGTTTTCGGGGTCGTTTCAGTTCTGCCGGGACCACTCTCTGTCAACACCCCTCGCAATGCAATCGACACCTGCGCACTGGATTTCGCGTTGAGCCTCTTTTTATGGTGTTTGTGCTTTGCTGCCGGCATTTGCGTATTGCAGGTGTCTGAGTGCGGCGATGACCCACTGGCGTCCGACGTCTCCGCTTTGTTCGGGATGCGGGCTGATGCAGAGAACATCGCCCTCGCCGAATTTCCCGATGACGATTGCGGGTGAGTTGATCATGATGCCGGTGGGTGTTTCATTTTGTGCGACTTCGGCAGTGAAGTTTGCGAGGACTTCGAAATCCGGTATGTCGGGTTGCTGATGTGGCTGAATGATGGGTCCGTTGTTGTAGGTGATCGTGGCGGTTTCGGGTCCTGTGGTGAAGACCAGAGTCCCGGCGGGTGTGAGTTGCAGGGGCAGATTTGCGCGTCCGCGTTTCCACTTACTGGATTTTGTTCTGGCATCGAGTATTCCCAGTCCCCATGAGAAGCCGCTGCAGGCGAGATATGAACCGGCGCAGATGCCGACATAGTCGCCGCCCTGGGTTACGAAGCGGCGGATTTCTGCTCGACCGTTTTCCCCGAGCGTGGTGGCCTGTCGACTTCCCGATCCGCCACTGCAGCAGAGAAGGTCGAACTGGGTGAGGCAGCCACTGCGAATGTCTGCTGAGCAGATGCGGTGGACTGTGACTTCCGGTTCTGCTGACCAGATTTCCATGAGTGATGGTACGCCGCGTCCGGCGACCCCGGCATCATCAAGGAGGGCGATATTGAACTGTTTCTGCAGTTCGGCTGGGACGAGTTGGCTGGCGATGGAGGTGGATTCGATGAGTTTCAGGTGGTGCAGGAGTGCGGCAATGATGAGTCGCTGCTGGCGAGCGCGAACGGCGAGTGGCTGACCTTCGCGTGGTGTCTGAATCAGCAGGGATTGAGTGACTTCGGGGATCCACGAATGGTCCTCGGGTGCGGCGATCAGGCTGTCCGCCGGGACGGAGTTTGAAATCTGAAATCTGCGGGATGGTGCTTCGATTTCTGAGTTGACGGCAGTGATCAGTTGGGGAGCAAGTTCTGCCGCGAGGCTGGAGTTTCCAGGAGTGATGGCGGCATGTCCTGGATTTGTCGAGCTGTTGGGGGCGTTGGCTGTTTCGTGCAGTTCCACGAGCCAGTCCACTGTGTTTCCGGCGAGTCTTTCAGCGGGTGCAGGTCCTGCAGCGCAGATGAGCCGTCCGTTCTGCAGTGGCCAGTTGCGAAGTTGGCTGAGGGTGGATACTGCTGCGCTGTTTTGGTGAGCGGTGATGACAACCATCACGGTGGGGCCGGGTTTTCCGGAGTCAGTGACAGTGACATCGGGATGATTGATCAGCAGTGTCAGCAGAGTCGCGAGGACGCCGGTTGTCATGATGGGAACCTGATGTGGCATGGGGACGTGGGGGGCCGTTGGGTGACGTAATTTCCACTGGTCTCAGTTCTGGACTGCGTGTTCGGCCGGGTTATCAGTCTGTGTTTCAACGGTTTGTGTGGCCGGGATGGCGGGAATTCGGCGGCGATTGATCTGTGCGATGTGTTCGAACAGGATTCGGCGGATTTCGCGGACGGTTTCCGGGCTGCGCACCACTTCGCTGTGTCCAGCCTGAATGACTCGTTCGCTGTCCACGTCGTCGAGGTGCGAGCTCTTCCATGTAACGACACCGTCGGTCCAGGTGTCTGCATTTCTGCCTCGGTTGATGGCTACGATATTGTGGTGGTGTACCGGTTGCGGGACCGGGTTACCTCGCACCAGTCGCAGGATCGCGGATTTGGGTGAGAGAGAGTCGATGCTGGTGCGTGGCAGTTCCAGTTGATCGCGTGATTTTTCGGGGGCGTGTTCAAAGAGGACTCGACTGAGTTTCATGGTGCGAGTGGGCAGCCAGATAACGGATCCGAGTGCCCAGCGTGTGAAGCGATTGGAGAGAGTGCTGCCGGCATAGGGGCTGGCGATTGTGACAACTCGATCGACGGACGGGTTGGCCTGGAAGTAGAACACCTGCTGCAGTGCCTGTCGAGTTTCCGGGTCAGCGCGCAGTCTGCCAATGGGTTGTCGACTGACGGCTGACCAGAGGAATTCTCCGCTGTCGATTGTGAGTGAGTGAGCGAGTATTCCGCCCATACTGTGCCCCACGACGACCATTTCGTCGAGTTTTGTGTTGCGCATTTCGGGGTCACATTCGCGACGAACTTTTTTCAGGGTCTCGCGCAGCCTTGCGGCGGAGAAGGCCACGGGTTCACCGGTGGGGTACAGATAGAACCAGAACTGGTAGCGACGTCGGATTTCGGGGTCAGCCTGCAGATCATTGAACATTTCCATCCATGTCATGGGGGATGACCAGAATCCATGAATCATGAGGACGGGGATGCGATCCGGATCGTAGGGTTGGACCATGTAGAGTCCTTCGATCTGCTGGGCGAGGTCCGGTCTGATGAGGGCCCAGGTATCGAGCAGGCTGAGATCGCGATTGCTGAGCTGTCGGGCGAGTGGTGTGCTGATGTCTGTTTCGAGTGGTGCGAGGTGGTCTCCGATGACCATGGTTTCGGATTCTCTTGGGTCAAACAGCTGGAGTCGGATGTCTCGTGGGCGTGCGACATCGGTGGGGAAGCTGAAGACCAGAGTTCCGGGGAAGGTCATGCTGCTGGTGTAGTATTTTTCGAGTGGTTCGGGGAGTCGTTGTTTGGTGCGATTGATGATGACGGGGACGCCGAGTCCGGCTGTGGTGTGGCGTGTTCGCAGGTTCAGGACTCGATAGTCGGAAACGAACTCAAATTCCCCGGGGGCCTCTGCGGCAAACTGTCGGCTGGGACTGGGGATTTCCAGTGTCACTCGCCGTCCGGTGAGTGGCATGCGAATGGAGTCATCGGTGCTGATCTGCAGGTGCTGTCGGATGAGTCGGAGCAGTTGTTCGGCGCTGGCGTTGTAGGTTTCTGCGGTATCTCGATGATCCGGGTCGGCCGGGTCGGCCGAGGATCCGGTGATTGAGGGAATACTGAAGTATTTCCATGCGTCGTGGCAGGCATCGAGGTAGAGTTCCATCGCCAGCTGCGGATCGCGACTGCGAACGGCATCAGCGGCGAGGTACTGCAATTCGGCGAGTGCATGGGACGCATCAGCAAACCGCTCGGGCTGCCTTTGCTGTCTCAGGCAGTGTGCAATCATCTGAGCGGAGTCTGAGGGGCCATGGAAATCGGTGGTGCTGAGGAAGTGGACTGTCCGATTTGATGGGTGAACAGCCCCGACCCATGAGCGATTCAGTCGGGAATTCAGGCGGTTTTCGGGGGTATGTCGGACTTCCACGAACTGAGTTGGTGTACAGCCGGCGATCAGGACCATCGCGCAGCCAAGCAGCAGCGCTGGTTGCCTCCATGCCACCAGTAGCCGATTGAAAATCATGAGGCGAACGACCAGAGGGCTCGCAGCGGGGAAAAGTCGGGTGATTTCGGCTGCTGTCACGAGCGACGGCAGTCTGCGGGAATTGTAGTTTCCTGGGAGGATTCGGGGAACAACAGTCGGCCGTTTTTGCAGGCTTATGGCAGTTCGCGAATTCGCAGATTGCGGAATTCGATGGGTGAGCCTTCAGATTCGAGGCAGAGGAAGCCGGCGGCCGGATTGCACCCGCTGCCACCGCTGACCTCTTCCCCGTTGACCCATAGGCGGACTTCACCATTGATAGCGCGGACGTAGTAGTGGTTCCATTCCGGTGATCCCTTCGTCGTGTTCTTTCGCGGAAAACTGCGACTGCTGTTGGGGGCAACTGGCGGAAATGGTGTCATGCGGGCATTTCCTGTCGGAAAAACGTCGCCATTGGTGGTGAACCAGTCCGGTTCCTTGCCTGTGCTTTTGCGGTAGGCGTCGGTATAGCCGTGGTCCAGAATCTGGACTTCGATGCCTTCCGGCAGTCCGCCGCGTTTCAGTGACGCGAGGTTCTTTTCACTGGCCCAGAGGAAGACGCCGGAGTTGCCGGCGGGTTTGAGGTGTCGCCATTCCACGACCAGTTCGAGATTGCGGTATTCCTTCACGGTGCGCATCACGCCCACCGGGTTGCCGGTGCAGTGAATTTCCGAATTGGGAAAAGTCCACGTGTTTTCATCGCAGTTGACGTTCACAAAGTCCGCTTTGCCGAGAGCGACCCAGCCGAGTCCGGTTCCGTCGATGCGGGCTGCCGGGGAATGGGCTGGGGGTGTCTGAGCGACAGCGAGGGACGCATGGCTGAAACACAGCAGCAGCATGGACCAGTGGCGAATGTGCATGGGGAAAATCCTGAACGTATGAGCGGATGATGGAAACAGCAGTTAGTTGAAACACGGGAGGAAACAGGTGACTGCAGATTGAGGCAGTTTGAGGAACCTGCGATAGTTCGATGCAGTCAGAACGATACTGGGTTTGGTGTTATAGCAGGCGGTTTCGGGAAAGTCATGGCATGGGGCGAAAACTGAGTGTACATCTGCTTCCCGATCTGTGTCCTCCGGAGATTCTGCGGGGTGGGACGGCGGTGGTGATTGACGTCCTGCGTGCATCGTCGACGATTGTTACGGCGCTGCAGAATGGCGCGATAGCTGTCAGTCCCTGTGGTTCACCGGAGGAAGCTGAGTCGATCCGTGAGCAGTATGGTGCGGATCAGGTGTTGCTTGGTGGTGAGCGTGGGGGAGTGCGGATTGAGGGTTTTGATCTGGGAAACTCGCCGGCAGAGTACACTCGGGAAGTGATTGCCGGTCGTTTGCTGGCGTTTACCACCACGAATGGAACACGGGCCCTGCTGCGGTCTCTGTCGTCTCGCAGCATTTTGATCGGTTGTTTTCTGAATCTGTCGGCGATTGTGCAGCGACTGCGGGGAGAGACCGGGGACCTGCATCTGGTCTGTGCGGGGACGGACGGTGTAGTGACGGGTGAGGATGTGTTGTTTGCCGGAGCGGTGGCGACAGAGCTGGGGTATGGTTCTGCGGACGACTGGGAGCCGAATGACTGCACTGAAATGTCTGTGCGTCTGTATCGCAGTGTGGTGGACGGCAGTCCTGATTGTTGTGATGCAGTGCAGCAGTTTCTGCGTGAGACTCGCGGTGGCCGCAATCTGCTGTCTTTGGGGTTTGATGCGGACATTCGATTGTGTTCGCAGTTCAGCGAGGCGGACGTGATACCGGAGTTTGATGCACAGGATGGTCAGCTCAAGAGTGCGGGGAGAGACTGATGGGGCGGGTGATTTGCGTATTCGTCTGTGTCCTGCCTGTGTTGATTCTGATGAGTGATGGGGTGACTGCTGCAGAAATTGCTGAGCCGCCGAATTTTGCAGTATCCGGCAGTGCCTTTCTGCGGAAGTACTGTCTGAAGTGTCACAACGATCAGGAGCGCAGTGCGGAGTTGTCGCTGCAGGGTTTGACGGATAATGCGGCTTTGGTACGCCGTCGCCAGGCGGTGACAAGGATTCTGCGTGTGGTGACATCAGGAGAGATGCCACCGGCCGATCAGCAGCGTCCGGAGTTGGCGGAGGCTGAGCGATTCACGGGCGAACTGGCGGCAATTCTGGATCACGCGGATCGCACGGCGAAGCCTGATCCGGGGCGAGTGACGATGCGGCGACTGAATCGTGCGGAGTATCGAAACACGATTCGCGATCTGATTGGCGTGTCCTTTGATCCGGCTTCTGATTTTCCGGCGGACGATATTGGACATGGGTTTGACAACATCGGTGATGTGCTGTCGCTGTCGCCGGTGCTGATGGAGCGGTATTTCGAAGCTGCGGAGACGATTATGTCGCAGGCGATTCTGCCGGTGCCTCCGCAGGTTGTGACACGACGTCTGGCATCTGTGTACACGGAGCCTGCGTCCGGTGAGGTGGCCGGGAAATTCATTGATGAGGGCTTTCGCAGGCTGGCGACTGACGGTGTGGATGGTGTGGCGACCGGTCCTCTGCATACTCCCTACAAGTGGGAGGACGGCGAGTACGTCTTTCGTGCTCGTGTGTACGGGCAGAGTGGCAGTGGAGTTCCGCTGCGTGTTGCGGTGCTGCTGCATGGGGCGGGATTGCAGGAGACATCGTCGGAGGAGGAGCTGGCGGCGATTGCTGGCAGTGTGCTGCGTCCGGCGAAGATTCTGAAGATTTTTGATGTTGCTGCAGATTCGCGTGAAAAGGCAGAGATTCTGGAAGTTTCGGTACCTGCGATTGCGGGACGAGAGCGGATGATGATTGGGCAGATGCGGCCGGCAGAGGGCCAGCCGGTCGGAAAGCTCTGGGTTGAGTATCTGGCTCTGGATGGTCCGCTGGATACTCGGCCTGCCAGTCAGCGGAGGCTGCTGGCGTGTGACGCAGCGAAGTCGCAGTCTGAGCAGACGCGTGAGGTGCTGTCGCGATTTCTGCGGAGGGCCTTCAGGCGACCGGTGCAGCCGGAGGAGCTGGACCGCAGCGTGCGTCTTGTGGAGCAGTCGATGACTGCCGGGGAATCGTGGGAGTCCGGTATTCAGTTTGCGATGCAGGCGGCGCTGTGCAGTCCATCATTTCTGTTTCGTGTTGAGCGGGACGTGGAGCCATTGAGTGCGGAGATTCGGCCGCTGACTGAGCATCAACTGGCGAGTCGGCTGTCATATTTTCTATGGAGTTCCATGCCGGACGACGAACTGCTGAATCTGGCGGATGCGGGGCAATTGACGGCACAGTTGCAGGGCCAGGTGCGGCGGCTGCTGCAGGATCCGCGTGCGGGGACGCTGGTGCAGAGTTTTGCGATGCAATGGCTGCAGTTGCAGCGTCTGGATCTGGTATCGCCGGATGCGACACTTTTCCCTGGCTGGAATTCGGAACTGCGTCAGTCGATGAGGCGGGAAACGGAGCTGTTTATTGAATCGATTCTGCGGGAGGATCGCAGTCTGCTGGAGCTTATCGGTGCGGACTATACGTTTCTGAATGGTCCGCTGGCGAGGCATTATGGGATCGTGGACACGAACGGCAATGCTGAGGGGCAATCGCCGACGCAACCTGCGGGTCAGCCGATCCAGGGATCTGAGTTTGTGCGGGTGTCGCTGGCGGGGTCAGCTCGTGGAGGTCTGTTGACGCAGGCCAGTGTACTGACGGTCACATCCAACCCGACTCGCACTTCTCCGGTGAAGCGTGGTCGGTGGGTGCTGGAGCAGATTCTTGGTGCACCACCTCCGGCACCACCCCCGAATGTTCCCGAGCTACCGAATGCAGCGGAGGACATTGCGGGGGCACCTCTGAGGAAGCGTCTGGAGGTGCATCGTGCGAATCCGGCCTGTGCGAACTGTCATGCGAAGATGGATCCCATCGGGTTTGCCCTGGAGAATTTTGATGCGGTGGGCAGGTATCGGACGAAGGATGGAAATTTCGATGTGGATGCGACCGGAGAGCTTCCGGATGGGGCGATTTTTTCGGGTCCTGCGGAACTGAAGGCCGTGATTCTGCAGCGTCGTCAGGAATTTGCTCGCTGTGTCACGGAGAAGCTGCTGACATATGCAATTGGCCGTGGACTGGAGTACTATGATCGGCCGGTTGTGGAGTCGATACTGCGAAGGCTGGAGTCCGAGGACTATCGAATGTCGGCAGTGATCGAGGGGATTGTGCAGAGTGAGGCCTTTCGACTGCGACGGGGACTGGACACAGCACCGTAGTTGAGGGGTCTCTGGAGACGCGGGTACTGCGGTGATACTGGCAGGGTAACAGACAGACAGGAACCGGATTCATGGCTCGTTCATCGTCCTGGATTTCTCGACGGACAGTTCTGCGTGGTACTGGAGCGGTGGTTTCGCTGCCGTGGCTGGAGGCGATGGGTCCGCGTCTGGCGTGGGCTGAAGGTGGCACTGCCGAGACAGCGGCACCGAACCGTATGGCATTTCTGTACGTGCCGAACGGTGTGAATATGGCGGACTGGACGCCGCAGCAGGAGGGTGTTGACTATCAGTTGCCGGCGATACTTGAGCCATTATCGGCAGTGCGTCAGAAACTGCAGGTGCTCAGTGGCCTGACGGCAGACAAAGCGCGGCCACACGGGGACGGGGGTGGCGATCATGCGCGGGCATTATCGGCCTTTCTGACGGGGTCGCAGGCGTTCAAGACTGACGGCACGAATATTCGTCTCGGAGTTTCCGTGGATCAGGCAGCCGCTGCGCGGGTTGGTGATCGGACCCGATTGTCTTCGCTGGAGATCGGCTGTGAGCAGGGGGCAATGGCCGGCAATTGTGATTCCGGGTACAGTTGTGTTTATTCCTCAACGATGGCGTGGCGTTCAGCGACTCAGCCCCTGCCCAAGGAAGTCAATCCGAAGCTGGTGTTTGACCGTTTGTTTGCGTCCGATCAATCGCCGGACCGTGTCCGCCGGGATGCTCGCCGTCGCAGTATTCTGGATTATGTCCGCGAAGATTCACGACAGCTGTCGCTGCAACTGACGGTGAATGACAACCGGAAGCTGGACGAGTACTTCACTGCGATTCGTGAGATTGAGCTGAGGATTGAGCGGGCAGAAAAGCTGCCTCCCGTGAAGACTCCGGATTACCCTGCCCCGGCCGGTATTCCGGCGGAGTATGAAACTCACATTCGGCTGATGTGTGATCTGATGACTCTGGCCTTTCAGGCGGATGTGACTCGCGTCGTCACATTTGTGCTGGCGAATGAGGGCAGCAATCGTCCGTATCCGTTCATTGAAGTACCGGAAGGGCATCATGATCTGTCGCATCATGGGAATGATGCTGCGAAGAAGGAAAAGATCCGGAAGATCAATCTGTTTCATATGCGTCAACTGGCATATCTTCTGGAAAAGCTGAATGGTGTTGAGGAGGGTGATGGTACTCTGCTGGATCACTGCATGCTGGCTTACGGTAGCGGGATCCACGATGGTAACGCGCACAACCATGAGGACCTGCCGCTGTTGCTGGCCGGGGGTGGTTGCGGAACCCTGACTCCGGGCCGTCACGTGAAATTCGCGACTGAGACTCCGCTCAGCAATCTGTGGCTTTCGATGCTGGCCCGCATGGAAGTGTCATGGGACCGTCTGGGAGACAGTACGGGTCCGCTGGGCAACATCTGAGCCCGGAGAGTGAAATCAGGGGGCCGATGGATCGCGGCTGGAAGATGCAGCACGGTTGGAATCAGCGTGGGAGCCCGGAAGAATTCAGAAACTGGTTCCCGGCAGGGGCTGTTTCCTGATTGCGTTCGCGACAGCCAGTTGTCCCGTGGCCGTCAGAAGTCCAGCGAGTTTTCAGCCAGCCACGACGGTGCAGAATTGCATCACTGCTGTTTCTTTTTCTGTCTTCCCTGAGCGGGTTCCTGTCGAGTTTTTTCCGCGAGGGCAGTGAATTCGTCTGTCTGGCTTTGCCAGACAGCCTCGAGTTCCCGTACTTTCTCAGGGTGCTGGCTGGCGAGATTGGTCTGTTCAGCGCGGTCGGAGGCGACGTTGTAGAGTTCCCACGGATCGTTTTTTGCAGCAACCAGCTTCCAGTCACCGACGCGTACTGCTCGGTTTCCTTCATGCAGCCACCAGAGGCAGTCTCTTGGGATTGGCATATCGGCTGCGAATGTGGGGACGAGACTTTTTCCGGGTGTGGGTGGGCGCAGTTCGCCCTCCCAGGAATCCGGAACAGTCAGTCCGGCCAGTTCCATCACGGTTGGAACAATATCGATCATGTGGGCAGCAGCGGTATTCAGTTCCCCGGCCCGACGAATCCCCTTTGGCCAGTTCACGATCAAGGGCGAACTGATGCCACCTTCATGTACCCACGTCTTGTGTCGTCGCAGGGGGGTATTGGCAACGCTGGAAAATCCAGGTCCAAGGCAGAGGTAGGAAGCGGCACTTCCGGGGGCGGCCTGTGGGTCATGCCCACCATGCCGGACCATGATTTCGGCGCTTGCACCGTTGTCGGACGCAAAGAAGATCAGGGTGTTCTCACGCTGACCGGTCTGTTGCAGCGCCTGCAGGTAGCGTCCGATTTCCTGATCCATTCTGTCAACCATGGCGGCATGGATCGCCATTTTTGTGGCCTGAAAGCGCTGCTGTTCAGTCGTCAGACTGTCCCATGGCAGTGGGCGATTGACTTCGCCGGGGCCCAGTTTCTGCAGTGCCTCCGGGAAATGATACGGAGGGCCAATGTCGGTCTCGAGTGCAGACAGCGGAGTGTTCACGAGCCCGGCAGCCTGCTGACGCTGATGCCGTTCCCGCCGCAGCACGTCCCAGCCAGCGAGGTAGCGATCCCGGTACTTTTCAATGTCTTCCGGCAGAGCGTGGAGCGGGAAGTGCGGTGCAATGAACGCGATGTACTGAAAGAACGGGGTCTTTGCAGCCTGTTGCTGATGCTGCTGCAGGCAGTCGATTGCGTGATCCACGGTTGCGATGGTTGTGTAATAGCCACGCTCATCGGCATTCGGCTCTAGTGGTTTATCGTCCAGCAGATTGCCTTTGGCTGTGAAAAAGTTTCCATCGTTGCGGACGTTCAGTGACCGTTCGAAGCCACCTGCCAGCACCTCACCGTCAACATGCCACTTGCCACTGTGGTAACAGTGGTACCCGGCCGGTCGCAGCAGATCGGGCAGCAGGCGGGCCCATGTCTGGCGTCGCTGCTGACTGCCTCCGGGCAGGCTGGGCAGAGCATCCCTGTGAATCTGCTGCGGGTAGTATCCTGTCAGCAGGGCTGCTCGAGTCGGCCAGCAGCGGGCGGTGTTGTAGAACTGAGTGTATCGCAGGCCGCTTGCGGCGAGTGCATCGAGGTTGGGTGTGTGGATTTCACTGCCGTAGCAACCGGCGTCCGAGTATCCCATGTCATCGGCGAGAATGAACACAATGTTGGGCGGGTCGGCGGCAGCAGCGGTGCGTTCGGACTCAGCGGCCACACGCAGGGCCAGCAGGGAGACAAGCAAAACTTTCAGCAGCGTTCTCAGATTCATCACTGCGATCACTCCGAGCTGTTCCGGACGGGACGACTAACTGATTCTCAAAAGACATTTTCCGTTTACAGAGGAATCCTCTGCAGACAGCACGGCAGTCCGCACATCAGCCAGTGCCCATTCCCCGGCAATGTCTGTGTGCAGCACTCCTGACCGAATGAGGTTGGTGAGGCGTCGCACGAGGCTCAGTCGGAACAGCAGGTTTTTTTCGGCCATGAAGTTCCCCAGCCAGAATCCTGCGACCGAACTGCCGACGGTCATCAGTGTGCGTGGGTGAAAGCTGAGGGGTTGACCGCTGAGTGTTCCATATGCCAGCATGCGACCGTTTCGACCGAGGCTGCTGACCACCGCAGAACCGAGGGGGCCACCCACGGCATCAATTGCAAATCTCGCTCCGCCCTGCCCTGTGACAGCGCGAATGCGATCGGCCAGTGACTGGACTTCCGCTGCATCAGCACAAATTTCGACATGGTCCGCACCAAGGGCTTTGAGTTCATCCGCCTGGGCTGCCCGCCGAACGATGCAAAAAGTCCGGAAACCGCAGGTCCGGCCGAGTCGAACCACCATTCGCCCGAGTGCTGAAGCGGCGGCCGTCTGCACCAGCCACTGACCAGCGGGCACTTTCAGCACTTCGCGAGTCATAACCCACGCCGTAGCCGGGTTGACAAAAAAGGTGGCTGCCTGCTGATCACTGAGCGTACTGCTGATGGGAATCACATTGGTCGCCGGCACCACAGCATAATCCGCCCAGTTGCCTCCCCGCGGATTCAGTACCACAACCCGCCGGCCCACGAACAATCGGCCCCGAAGACCGCCACCGGAGGCCTGCACGACACCCACACCTTCGAACCCGGGCACAGCCGGGCAGGTGGCCTGCAGTGTGTAATGTCCGCGGATGAACATCATATCCGACGGATTGACTGGACTGACGAGCATCCGAACCAGCACCTCACCGGGGCCGGGTTCCGGACACGCCAGATCGCGCACCTGCAGGACGTCTGCAGGTGTACCGGGGGCAGTAAACTGAACAGATTTGTTCGTCATGTCACTCCCTGACATTTCCCGGGCTGCAGTTCAGCCTGCAGTTTCAGGCGTGTTTCTTTTTCGGTTTGAAGGCGTGTGTCGGCTGCCCCAGGATTCCTTCGGCGGCTTCCATGAGAGTTTCTGAGAGAGTGGGGTGGGCGTGGATGGAGTCAGCGATGTCGCGAGCCGTAGCTCCCATCTCGATCGCAAGCACACCTTCGGCGATCATTTCGCCTGCGCCCGGGCCCACCAGCCCCACTCCAATGACTCGCTGCTTCGTGTTTTCCACGATGATTTTGGTGAGACCTTCCGTGCGAGCAAGGGTTTGAGCGCGTCCGGAGGCAGCCCACGGGAATCGATAAACAGTCACATCACGATTCTGAGCTTTGGCTTCTGCCTCGGTGATCCCGGCCCATGCCAGTTCCGGATCTGTAAACACCACGGCCGGGATGGCAATGTTGTCGAATTCCACGGGTTCGCCCAGCAGAGTTTCGACAGCGATCCGAGCTTCTCTGCTGGCCTTGTGGGCCAGCATGGGTTCACCGGCGATATCGCCGATGGCCAGCAGCAGCGGATCACTGGTACGCTGATTCTTATCGATGCGAATAAAGCCCTTTTCGTCGATCTGCGCCTGTGTGTTTTCGAGACCGAGACCCCGACTGTTGGGACGGCGTCCGACCGAAACAAGGACTCGATCGAAAGTCTGGCGCGGTTCCACACCCTCGCCCTCCAGCGATGCCACAATGCCTTCCGGAGTGGCCTCCAGTTTCGCGACCTTTGTATTGAGGTGAATGGCGTGGAAGGCTTGAGCCAATCGCTTCTGCAGCGGAGTTACGAGATCACGGTCTGCACCGGGCAGTAAGCCGGCCGTCATCTCCACAACAGACACTTTGGAGCCCAGTGCGGCATAGACGGTACCCATCTCAAGGCCGATGTAGCCACCTCCGATGACCAGCAGTCTCTGCGGAATATCCTGCAGTTCCAGTGCCCCGGTGGAATCCATCACACGATTATCACCGATGTTGAAGATGGGGGGCATCGCCGGCTGGGATCCGGTGGCGATGATACAGTGATCAAAGCTGAGCGTTTTTGAGGTTCCGTCCGGGTACTGCAGCAGTAGCTCCCGGGAATTCACGAAGGTTCCGCGAGCCCGAATGAGTTCCACGCCACGGGCCCGACACAGGCTTTCAATGCCTCCGGAGAGTGAACCGACGACGCCGTTTTTGAACGAGCGGAGTTTGTCGAGGTCGATGACGGGCTTTTGAAACACCACACCGCACTCTGCTGCTTCTTCCGCTTCGTGCAGCAGTTTGGCGACGTGCAGCAGGGCTTTTGAGGGGATGCAGCCGCGGTTCAGACAAACTCCGCCGGGTTTGCTGCCCTCATCGATCAGAACTGCCTGCATACCGTGATCCGCAGCAGCAAACGCTGCCGGATAGCCACCCGGTCCACCACCCAGTACCGCCAGTTGAATATGCATATCTGCCATGGATCAGGATACTTCGCAGGAAAAAACGATTGACCGGGTGTTGCAACCGGGTCGGAATGTCCGGGGCGCGGGCAGGTGCCGAAGATACCGTCGGTGGAAGCCGATGGACCCGCTGGAACCGGAACTGTAACCGTGCGGGCCCCGGTTTGCCAAACCTGCACTGGTCGACGGGGCCCGGTACGGCTCGGATTTCCCGAAAGCTACAGATTTCAGGAGGTTTCTTCGGGAGGCCTGAGGGCCAGCAGCAGTGCGGCACGGGCCAGTACTGCAGCACCAATGCCAATCGCCGATTCGTCCACATCAAAAACCGGTGAATGCAGCAGAGGCCAGTTTTCTCCGCCGGCACAACCGAGACGGAACATGGCTCCGGGCACCACATTGAGATACTCGGCAAAATCCTCGCCACCCATGCTGGGGTGGCTGATCCGCACAACTCGGTCCGCTCCCACGACCTGCATCGCTGCCTGTTCGCAGGCGGCCGTAGCGAGATCGTGATTGACTACGGAGCTGAGCGGTCGATAGAACGCAGCTTCGATGCGGTTTCCCGTGGCTTGAGCCAGTCCGGCACAGATGCTGCGGATAGCGGACATCACACGTTCGCGAACCGCACGATTGGTGGTCCTGAGAGTGCCTGCCATCTGCACCTCATCCGGGATCACATTCGAAACGGCTCCGCCGTGGATCGACCCGATGGAAAACACCGTCGGGTGCAGTGCATCTGCATGCCGTGGCAGTTGCTGATAAAGGGTTGTCACGAGACTGGCGGCCGCCAGCAGGGGATCCGTGGTGTGCTGCGGGCGAGCGGCATGTCCACCACGTCCCTGAACCGACAGAGCAACCTCGTCCACATGCGCCGTCAGGACGCCGTACCGCACACCGACCTTTCCCGCAGGAAGCGTGGGATCAACGTGCAGTCCCAGCACCCAGCGGACGTCCT
This sequence comes from uncultured Planctomycetaceae bacterium, assembly GCA_903896675.1. Taxonomy (GTDB): domain Bacteria; phylum Planctomycetota; class Planctomycetia; order Planctomycetales; family Planctomycetaceae; genus SXXK01. Next base: position 23,476 of record CAITYU010000538.1, on the reverse strand, counting down.
GCAGTGCGCCGTCTTCAATCATCCACCCGGCCCCCTCGGCAATCTCCTCGGCCGGCTGGAACAGCAGGCGCAGTCGAGCCACAGGCATGGCGGATTCAGAAAGCCGCTGCTGCAGTTGTACGACCATTTCTGCCACTGCCAGTGCAATTGTGGTATGCACGTCATGCCCGCAGGCATGCGCCTTGCCGGGACAGTTCGATGAATACTCAGCCTGCTTGCGGTCCTGCAGTGGCAGACCATCGATGTCCGCCCGGATGGCGATGAGTGGCAGATCATCACACACCGGCCCTGTCGACAGGTCGGCGAAACAACCGACGCCTCGAGACGTCACTTTGGGCTGCAGCCCGAGTGACTGCAACTGGCTGCAGATAATCTGAGTGGTCAGGATTTCTGCACCGCTCAGTTCAGGCTGACGGTGCAGACGACGCCGAAACTGTCGCCACTCCTGCTGACGCTCGGTCACAATGCGGTCGAGCAAAGCTTCAAACGGCACAATTCGCTCGTAGTCGGCAGGTGTCAAGCCTGTCAACGCCGCTGCACCGCCCGGCCCAGCCGGCTCTGCCGTCCCAGAATTGCTTACCAATGCTTGCTTCCTGTTTGCTGCCAGACCGCCGTTGTCGCTGCCAGGATTGTAATTACGGAGACAGGGGAAATCGCCGCAGCCCGGGAAAACCCGGAGAAATTCCGAAGTTCTGTGTGCAGGGACACAGGAGCCCTGCCGGAGGTTACTGATTTTCCGATCACGCTCACTGTTTCCCTGCAGAAAAACACGGCCGGATTGCGTGGAATCTCAACTCCGCAAAACGCAGTGCAAAAGTGGAATTTTGTTGCTTTCTGCAAAGGTCCTGATCCACGCGAAATCAGGTCTGCAGCGGGTCCAGTCGTCTTCGTCGCGTGGCAGCGGTGTTCCAGAGTTCGGTCAGTCGCGCGGTGTCGCCTCGTTCAATTGCCTGCCGGAACTCCTCCAGCAGGTGACTGGCGGCTGCCATGGCGTTCAGGCAGCCGGCCCGATTCTGCAGCAGTATGGAAGTCCAGACTTCGGCACTGCTGGCAGCGATGCGAGTGGTGTCGCGAAAACCGGTGCCGGTAAATTCCAGTTCTGAGTCACTGACACAGGCAGCGGCGATTGAAGCCAGCACGTGTGGCAGGTGGCTGGTGCGAGCCAGGACGCGATCGTGCTCGGCGGCGTTCATGAAGCGAACGAGCATTCCCAACCGGTTCCAGAATGCGGCGGTGCGGGCCGTGGCCGCAGACTGATTCGGATCGCCGCACACCACGCAGACTCGCTGCTGGAAGAGATCGGCTGTGGCGTGTTCGAATCCGCTCTGTTCACTGCCAGCGATGGGGTGCGAACCGACGAATCGCGGTTCGTGCTGCAGGAGGCTGCAGATGGGTTCCTTGACACTTCCGGCATCAGTGACGACTGAGCAGCCGGCCTGCAGCAGTTGTTTGACGGATTCAGCAATCTGATCCACAGGCAGACAGACGAGTCCGAGGGCATCTGCGGGCCACAGTCCGGCAGCGGGCCGTGGGTGCCAGGCATCGAGCAGTCCCTGATCAACTGCGGTCTGCAGCCGTTGCGGATTGCGGCCGATGCCCACAATTCTGAGTTCCGGCATGGCTTTGCGGGCCGCGGCAGCGGCTGATCCGCCAATCAGGCCGACGCCGACAATTACCAGCGTGCGTTCCGTCTGCATCGCAGATCCCGTTCGACTGATCAGGCGCAGGGTTGGAAAGACTCAGCGACCGGTCCGGCAATCCTCACACTGATCATCGTCGAATTCCAGCAGGCAGTCACCCTTGCAGCGTGGATCCTGCTGCCGGGCGAAGTACGCCGGGCCGTACTCGGAATTTCCATCACCGACGGCGTAGGGTTGATAATCCATGCGATAGCCGTCACGCTGTTCGGCGAACAGAGTCCCGAGGCCGCGGGGGCGGAAGGCATCCGGCTGACAGCGTTGTTCGCGCTGCAGCGTGGAGGCTCGCGGGCGGTACCAGCTGGAATAGCGGCTGAGCGGGGCCGGGAAGTGGCTGAATCCCTGGCCTCCCGAACCATTGGCACCATAATCCGGTGCCAGCCTTTGAGCGGAATAGCCGTTGAAAGCCCCCTGGGGCATCATTGGTCCGCCCGTACGTTTCTGGGCGAATTTTTCGAGGGAGTTTCGGCTGGGGACATACCCCATCGTTCCGCCTGTCGGTGCAGCCGATGTGGACGGCGAATTAGGCCGTTCCTGAGCCTCGGCGGCCATCTGCACGGCCAGCACTGCAAACACAAAAACAGACAGCGGCAAAAAACACTTCATGGAAGTCATCCTGACTCAGCGGCTCGAGGGAGCAGGCGTTGCGCAGCGGCCATGCTGCTGCTTTGGTTTTCGTCAGGAATGGACTCGTGAAGCAGACCGTTTCGGATTCGTCGGAATAATCGCTGCCGATGGTCGTTGCAGTCTGGCGCTGGCAACAGCTGGGTTGAGTGTTCCGGTCGCGCAGACTGGGACCGAGGGCAGTGGTCTGGTAAAGCGGGCGGACTGTACTATCTGCCCTGTCGCGGCGGGAAGATCAGGTCGCTGCAGTCTCTGGTTGGCGTATGGTGCGGGCAATTTCGGTGGCCTGAGCAGCCAGTTTCGTGATCTGGTCCCATGCCGCCGCGTCAATAAGTTCCCTGCGTGCCAGCCATGAACCGCCCACTGCCAGCACATCCGGATCGCTGAGCCATGCGTGCAGATTGGTGGCAGTCACTCCCCCCAGAGGTATGTAGCGTACGCCGAGGTGTGCGTAAGGTGCCTTGATACTGGCCAGCATCGGCAGGCCGCCGGAGGGTTCAGCCGGGAAGAACTTCAGGTCGTGGCACCCGGCTCGCAGTGCCTGATCGATATCTGTGGGAGTGACGACACCGGGGGCAAACGGCAGGCCGGCTCCGATCGCCTCGCGAATGACTTCAGGATTCGTGCCGGGGGCCACTCCGAAGGCGGCTCCGGCCTCGACGACTGCCTCCACCTGAGCCGGCTGAATGATGGTGCCGGCTCCCACGATCATTTCCGGCACGTCACTGCGGACGGCCTTGAGGCACTGGAGTGCGGCGGGTGTGCGAAGTGTCAGTTCCATGGCTGCGACACCCCCGGCCAGCAGAGCCCGGGCGATGTGCACGGCCTGCTGAGGCTGTTCAACCACCAGGACCGCGATAACGGCGGTGGAGTGGAGTCGAGCCAGCATGGACTGGGGGAACAGTGAGTGAGTGGCAGCAGCGGGATTCATGCGGAAGGTCCGAAAACAGAATGCTCAGGCCAGAATCTCCGACACCACGTGCTGCTCTTCCACGCCGGTCAGACGCTGATCAAGGCCCTGATAGCGGAAGGAGAAGCGAGCATGGTCGATGCCCATGCAGTGCATGATCGTGGCGTTCAGGTCATTAACGTGACACGGGTTCTCGGCGATATTGTAGCTGAAGTCATCCGTGGCACCGAAGACCGTTCCGCCGCGAATCCCGCCTCCGGCCATCCACATGCAGAAGTTTCGCGGATGGTGGTCACGACCGTAGTTGACAGCCGTCAGAGTGCCCTGGGAATACACTGTGCGTCCGAATTCTCCGCCCCACACCACGAGGGTACTGTCCAGCAGTCCCCGTTGTTTCAGATCCTGCAGCAAGGCAGCGGAGGGTTGGTCCACGTCGGAGCACTGGTGTCGGATTTCTGATGGCAGTGAACCATGCTGATCCCAGCCGCGGTGCAGAATCTGAATGACTCGCACACCCCGTTCGACCATGCGGCGGGCCAGCAGAGCACTGGCGGCAAAACTTCCCGGTTGCTGCACTGCGGGGCCGTAGAGGTCGAGTGTCTGTCGGGTTTCCCCGGACAGGTCCACAAGGTCCGGTACGCTGCTTTGCATCCGAAACGCCATCTCGTACTGGGCGATTCGTGTGGTGGTTTCCGGGTCGGCAAATTTCTGACGGGTCAGTTGATTCAACTGGTTCAGTGAATCCAGCATGGCGCGGCGACTTTCGGCATCGACGCCGTGGGGATTTTCGATGTAGAGGACCGGATCGCCGACGCTGCGAAGGGCGACGCCGGTGAATCGCGAAGGCAGAAAGCCGCTGCTCCACATGCGGGAAAACAGGGCCTGAGCGGCCTGTTTCGAGGACCAGCGTGGAGTGAGCACGACGAAGGCGGGCAGATTGTTGCTGTCGCTGCCCAGCCCGTAGGAGAGCCACGACCCGAGGCTGGGTTTTCCGGGGACTTCGCTGCCAGTGGTGACGAACGTACAGGCGGGGTCGTGATTGATGGCGTTGGTGTGAACACTGCGAATGAGGGCCAGGTCGTCAACGCAGCCTGCAGTGTGCGGCAGCAGTTCGCTGACCCATGTGCCGCACTGTCCTGCCCGCTGAAACTGGAACATGGAGGGAGCGACGGGGAGCCTGGACTGCCCACTGGTCATGGTGGTAATCCGCTGTCCTCGGCGGATGGAATCCGGCAGGTCGGCGTTGAAATGCTGCCTGAGTGCGGGTTTGTAGTCCCAGAGGTCCAGTTGGGAGGGCCCACCGTTCATGTGCAGGTAGATCACGGCTTTGGCTTTTGCGGGAAAGTGCGGGAAGCCAGGCAGTGGTGGGTGCACCTGTGGCGGCGATTCGCTGGCAGGTGGCCGGGGCAGTGCGAGGGTGGCCATGGCGGTTGTGCCCAGCCTGAGCCCGGACGTGCCGAAGAACTGACGTCGGCTGGCCTGCAGGCAGTATTCGCTGTAGGGATCCATGAGAGCCACCTTGTGCAACGGATGTTCAGTTTGTTGAGCTGTGAATTGTCGCTGGAAATGTGCTGAGGATCAATCCTGAGCCATTCGGACAATCCGAGAAATCTCCGATTCAAATCCCGCGTTGATTTCGGGTATACTGGGCTTTGTCATCCGGATGCAACCGGAGGCGTCTCACCTTGTGTTTTTCTGCAGGCTGCAATAGCTCATGTCCATCAAACGCCCCCGCAGTGGTGGTGGCTGGAAGGCCATCGCGTACAGTTTTCGTCTGGCACAAAGGGTTGGCTGGTGGAAGCTCTGGAAGGCAGCCAGTTCAAAGAACACCTGCAAGACCTGTGCAGTGGGGATGGGTGGCCAGTTGGGTGGGATGGTGAACGAGGGAGGTCATTTTCCGGAAGTCTGCAAGAAGTCGTTTCAGGCGATGGCTTCCGACCTGCAGGGGGCGATTCGTCGCGAGTGGATCGAGCAGGCGACCTTGCCGCAGCTGCGAGCGATGTCAGCTCGTGATCTGGAGATGGCCGGTCGCCTGTCTGAGCCGTTATACCTTGCTCCGGGAGCCCGCAGTTATCGTGTCGTCAGCTGGGATGATGCGTTATCCGGGATTGCTCAGAAGATGTCGGCTGCGGGGCCGCAGCGAAGTTTCTTTTATGCCAGCGGTCGAGCGTCGAATGAGGCGGGTTTTCTGTTTCAGGCCATGGCCCGTGTCTTTGGAACCAACTACGTCAATAACTGTTCGTACTACTGCCACCAGGCCAGCGGTGTGGGACTGGGGATGGCTTTGGGGACCGGTGCCGGTACTGTACGTCTTGAGGATCTGGATCATACGGACCTGTATCTGCTGATCGGGGCCAATCCGTCTTCGAATCATCCGCGGCTGATGCGATCGCTGATGCAGATTCGTCGGCGGGGTGGCAGGGTGGTTGTGATCAACCCGGTTCGCGAGCTGGGGCTGACAAATTTCCGCGTGCCCAGTGATGTGCGCAGTATGCTGTTCGGGTCCGAGATTGCCAGCGACTATGTGCAGCCGCATGTGGGTGGAGATCTGGCTCTGCTGTGTGGGATCGCGAAGGAGGTGCTGGCACGTGGCGGTCAGGATGTCCAGTTCATTGCCAGCCATACAACGGGCTTCGATGACTTTGTAAAATCTCTGCAGCAGATGACGTGGCAGCAGATTGAAGCGGAAGCGGGAGTGGATCGGGCGACCATCGTGCGGCTGGCGGAGCAGTACTGCAGTGCTCGCAACGTAGTGATCGGCTGGTGCATGGGAATTACTCATCATCTGCACGGGACCCGCAACGTGCAGGCGATCGCCAACCTCGCGATGCTCCGCGGGATGGTGGGGCGTGAGCATGCCGGTCTGATGCCGATTCGGGGCCACAGTAATGTGCAGGGGCTGGGGACCGTTGGTGTGACACCGGGTCTGAAGCTGCAGATGCTGCAGCGTTTTGAGCAGCGTCTGGGGCTGCAGATTCCGCAGGGTCCGGGGTTGGATACGATGGCCTGTATGGATGCGGCTCATGCCGGCCGGATGGATTTTGCATTGTGTCTGGGAGGTAACCTGTACGGCAGCAACCCGGCTGCAGCGCGGGCCTATGATGCGATGTCGAAACTGAAGTCTGTGGTTTATCTGTCCACGACGCTGAATACCGGTCATGCGTGGGGAACGGGTCAGGAATGCTGGATTCTGCCGGTCCTGGCACGTGATGAAGAAAGCCAGACCACGACTCAGGAATCGATGTTCAGCTTTGTGCGACTCAGCAATGGCGGTCCATCAAGGCATCGGAATGTGCGGAGTGAGGTTTCGATACTGGCGGCCCTGGGTCAGCGGATCTTTGATCGGGATTCCCGCATTGACTGGAAGCAGATGGAAAGTCATCAGGCAATTCGTGAGCTGATGGCTGAGCTGGTGCCGGGATACGAGGATCTGAAGACGATCGATCGGGATCGTCGCGAGTTTCATGTTCCGGGTCGAGCGATTCGGGATTATCAGTTTCCCACTGCGGACGGTCGTGCGAAGTTTCATGCCTGTGAACTGCCGGGCCGATCGTTGCAGAATCGCCAGTTGCAGATGATGACGCTGCGATCTGAAGGTCAGTTCAACAGTGTGGTTTACGATGAAGAGGACATTTACCGCGGTCAGGAGCGGCGTGATGTGATTCTGATGAATGCTGCTGATCTGCAGCGGCTGGGATTGCAGGAGGATCAGCGGGTGCGAGTCCGCAGTGCTCACGGGGAAATGCGGATGCTGCTGGCCCGGTCGCTGGATATTCGGCAGGGGAATGCTGCGATGTATTATCCGGAAGCCAATGTGCTGACGGGACCGGAGGTGGATCCGCTGTCGAAGACTCCGGCGTTCAAGTCCGTACCGGTGACAGTGGAGGCTGAGGTCACCAGTTGAAGTCGAATCGCAGGGCCAGCAGATCGGCGGTAACGGCACCGAAGGTGGCATCCTTCGAGGTGACGGGGTGAATCCAGTCGAACATCAGGCGGGTTCTGTCGCTCCAGTACCAATTCACTCCGGTGGTGACATCGTGATAGGCTCCACGGTCGAACTGATCCAGCAGCAGTGTTGAGTATCGCGACTTCAGTTCCACGGCTCCGGGGGCCAGGGTCTCGGAGCGAAAGGACAGATTGCGTGATGGTTTGTTGCGACCGAACTGCGGGCCGTGCTGTCCGAATTTTTCATAAAGGCGATGTTCTCCGGTCACAAACCAGCTGGCATGGGCGTACCAGCCCCCGGCACTGCCGGGCTGTCCACCGTTCAGCGTTGCGAGATACGCTTCAGACTGCAGTGTCACCGGTCCCATAACGGCTGCCAGTTCGAGGTTACCGACGGTAAAGGCATCTGCGGAGAGAATTCCGCTGTCCAGCAGTCTGGGGCCCTCATGGATCTGCGGGCGGGTTCTGAAGCGAATGGAGTCGTCCTGGTCCTGTGTGTAGAGCAGTCCTGCACCGGTATGCAGTACGGTGCTGCCATCATCTTCGAAGATGGGGTTCCAGGTGAGACGTCCGGAGAGCCGCAGGCCCTGATTGTCGTCGATGCGTTCCTTCAGCGTGTCATTGATACCATCGAAGAATGCACCAGTGCTCCACGTGACGGACTGATCATCGGTCGAGTTGTAGAGGGCGACACCGACCTCGCGGTCAGGGGTGAAAATGCCCTGCGTGGGAATGGAGCGTTCGAGGAAAACGTTGTTGGTGTCGTTGGTGACCTGTTCGAGTCCGAAGGGTACGAAAAAGTTGCCGATGCGGAATCGTCCGAGTCCGGGGATGTCGTTGACTGAGAAGTAGGCATCCTTGACATCCGGGCTGGTGGCCTTGCCGAGGCTTTCACCGACGGTTTCAGGTTCCAGCGTCATTTGCAGTCGGAAGTCGCAGTTTTCGTAGCCGACGCCATCAGCAACCAGCCGCAGACGCCGAAATTCGAAGTAATCCTGGGGACCGGGATTGCCACCAATAGCGGGGTCGGCTGCTGCCCAGTTGATATAATCCAGTTGAACGTGTCCACCGAGCCTGACGTTCCAGCGATCCGCTGGGACATCTCGGGCGGTCGTACCACTGCCGGTACTTGGGATTGTCCTCGCCTGTTCCAGTTGTTCGAGCCGTTGCCGGAGATCTGCCAGCAGTTTTTCCGTATCCGGAGCGGGTGCTGTCGGCGTGTCGCGGTCCGTGGTCGTGGGGGAGTCATCTGCGGTTGCTGTTGGCAGCCCTGCCCTGTCACTCGCGGCATCGTTGCCGCGGGCGAGGTTCCCGGGCAACGAGCTGAGAGAGGTCAGCAGGGCCAGCAACAGAGGGGATGGAATTCGTATCAAGGGAAGGCAGCCGCGTCAGAGTGTCCGCATATCTGGTAGCTCGAGTCCACATTCCGTCAGCGTCCAGCGAACAGCCCGAACAGGCCTCCCCGTTTTTTTGCAGGTTCTTCCACAGGCCGTCCGGCGGGGTCGACCGGAGCCGTGAGCCGATGGATCATTTCGGAGATCGCTTTCGTCAGTTTTGCCCGCGGAGCGAATTGTGCCAGAGGGATACCATTGTTGCGGGCTCCGGACATGACCGAGTAGTCATTTGGCAGTTGCCAGTAGACGCTGCGACCGATGGTTTCCAGTGCCTTGTTGAGGCTGATATCGCAGTCCTCCAGACCGACTCGATTGACGATGATTTCGACCTTACCCTTGATCAGGGGGTAATGGTCCAGCAACTGCATGATGCGGATCACGTTTCTGAGGCAGGACAGGTCGAGTTGTGTGACGAGCAGCACACGGTCCGATACTTCCATAACAGCCATATCGAGCCGGCTGAACGATTTGCTGACATCGATGATGAGGTGTGAGAATGTCGCTTTCAGGAGAGACAGGATTCGTCGCAGGTCATCAGGACGAATCATTTCCGCGTGTTCAAGTTCGATTGGGCGGGGCAGCAGAAATGCGCCGCACGAATGCCGTGTGAGCGATCTTTTGAGCAGTCCGTAGTCCAGGCGATTGATACTTTCCACGATGTCCTTGATTGTGTATTCGGGAATGATGTCCAGCCAGACGTCGGCGTCGCCGAGCGTGAGGTCGAGGTCAATAATGACTGGAGAATTTTCACTGTCAATGGCCAGTGCGGCACCTGCGTTCACTGCCAGAGCGGTGCAGCCAACTCCGCCTGACACTCCGGCGACCGTTACAATGGTTCCACTGCGTGAAGCGCCCTCAGTACCAACGCCTCCAAGCGAAACTCGCAGCCGGTCGAGAGCTGCGACGAAGTCTTCCAGTTGCAGCGGCAGGTTGAGAAACTCGCGCGCACCATTTCGCATGGCCTGCAGAATCAGGCTGCCTTCCTGGGACGAACTGACCACGAGGATAGCGCAGCTGATCTGCGACCTGGCCAGTTCACCGACCAGCTGCAGGCCTCGCTGCGGGTTGGAGTCGAGGTTGACGACAGCGATGTCCGGCAGAGTCTGGCGTGCGACTTCCATGAAGACTTCGTAGCGGGCACATTCGGCTTCGAGCCAGACGGTATCGACGCCGACCAGCATGGATTTGAGCACCGTACGTGATCGTTCATCCGGGTCAACAGTTGCCAGTCGCAGTACACTTTTCATGATTCCGATTCTCCGACGATGTTCTGAACTCTGGTGTCAACTGTCGTGGCGGTCAGCGAAGTGCGGGTGAAATGAGCCCACTGCGTCCGCTGGTGTCACTGGTGCGTCGAGCCGGTGGCCTGCGATCGATGGCTCGGCTCGGAGAGCTTGCCGGTTTAATGGCGTTCTGCTGCCGAGGGCCTGCTTTGGGTGCAGTCCCCGCATTGGCTCGTGTGGCAGGTTCCAAAGTCGGATCCTGTTTGACGCGTTCTGAGGTGGGTGTCTGCACGCAGTTGATACCGCCTTCGCAGTTGACACACTCCGGATTCCTGCACTGTCCCGCTGTCGTCTGGTGTTTCAGGCAGTCATCGCACGTCTGTCCGGTTGCCGGGACCTCCAGCAGACCGTGGAAGAACAGTTCACGATCCACCGGTGACACGGAGGACATTCCGGGCCCAATTCCGGGGACCTGGTCAGCGGACATCGGTGCCACCAGTTCAGGGGTCACAAGGATGATCAGTTCCGATTCCGAATCGGTGTGGGACTTACTGCTGAATGCTGCGCCAATCCATGGAATTTCACCGAAGAATGGCACTTTATTGGTGGTCCCGAAGGATCTCCGCGAGACCAGTCCGGCGATGACCAGCACTTCTCCGAAATTCATTTCCACCTGAGTATTGGCGCTATTGGTACGAAACGACGAAGTGGCGTTGCCATTGATCGTGACAATATTCGAGAAGTCCTGATCACTGATCTTTGTCTCGACCTCCAGACGCACTCGTCCGTTACCAAGAATATAGGGAACAGTATTCAGTTGAATGCCGAACTCTCTGTAGGTGACTCCGCTGGTTCCCAGCCCTCCGGCAACCGGAATCGGCACTTCACCGCCGCTCAGAAATGTGGCCGGGCGACCGTTGTGTGTAAGGATCATGGGAGTGGCGTGGGTTCTGAAAATGCCTTCATCCAGCATGGCCTGTACAAAACCCTGGAATACGCCGTTTGGGCGAGTCAATCCCCACGTGACTGTTGAGTTGGTGAGATTGTTGTGACCGATGGTTGCGCCGCCACTGCCGATACTCAGAGCGGAGACGGGTGTGATGGGCCCGGGGCTTGAGGCGAGATATCCATCCGGGCGAACCATGGAGAAATTCATACCCAGTCGTCGCAGTTTGGATCGCTGAACTTCCATCACAGTGCACTTCAGCATGATCTGCTGAACGCCACCGGTCTGCATGTGGTTGAGGACTTCGTCATAGTGCTGCTGCGCGATGGCTTCAATCTCAGCCACGTGTTCCGGACGACTGACCCAGCCATCAAGTCGCACGGAGTTTTCGTTGATGGCTTCGATACTGATGGCGTCATCCGGGTAGAGCCGTCGGATGACGGAGTCAAGGTGCCGAACATCACCGCGGACAAGAACCTCAACTTCGGTCACCGCATCATTTTCATCAACGATGGTCAGCGATGTGACGCCGGCCTTGAGTGCGTAGACGCGGATCTGCTCAGGATGCTCCTCCACCGGCTGTACGGTCAGGACTTCGTCATCAAAGTCCATCACTCGCCGAATGCGGCAATTGTGCCGGATGAACAGCGAGAAGCGTTCGATAAGTGTGACTTCATTGGCTCCTGCACGGGTCTCGTAGACGGGCGAGGAGCGTGATGTCTGTGCTGACGCTTCCACATGTACAAACAGTCCGGCTGTCAGCAGCAGAACGGTTATAAGTTTTTGAAGCTGCATCCCTGCACCCCTGAAACGCGTATGCTGCGGCAGCCAATTGTGACTGCCGCAGATCGCTGGAAGACTTCTTTCCGCGATGCGCCTGCCCCGGAATCCTGCCGGTTGCAGGCATATCGCACGCATTGCGTCTGTCATCACCGAAGTATCGCCTCTTCGGCTGCTGTCCGGCCGTTACTGTTGACTGCTGCGACCGGCAGCGTGATGCATACAGAGCTTTGCAGATACACTGTACTTAAAGCTTTGCACTGACCTGAGCGGGTTCAGGAATCTTCACCCGCTCCATTCGAACCTTTTCCTTTTCATGAATCTCCAGAACCCAGTGTGCGTCTGACTTTTCAGCCCGCTGTGCTGTGTCCGCTTCGGCACTTCGTTCGTTTCTCTCAAGTTCTCTGTCCAGCAGGTCGGAAATCCCTGTCCCAACTGAAGCTCCGGCGGCTGCGGATGTATCCGACTCATCCTCTGCACCGGCGATCCCTGGTTTGTCAAGATTGGATTTGTTTCGCATTGTTTCCAGAAAATCGGGAGAGATGGACTTTGGATCTGCCGGAGGTGCATCACCGGGGCGACGCAGAGTTGTGGACAGCTTGCCAAGTTCTTTGGCCAGAGCCACGGCCTTTGACTGCTCGGGTGTTACCAGCAGCGTCAGATTCCTTGCCTTATTCTCCTGATTCATGTCAGAGCCGTAGATGTTGTTGTCAATCGCGAAGACTTCGACGAATTCCAGAACCGTGATGGTCTTCTGATTGCTGCTGCCCTCCGGACGGTAGGTCAGGAGCAGATCGATGCGATTTCCAGGCGTCAGCATTCCGCTGTGAGTTGTGGTGTCATCACATGGAATGGTTGCCGCAGCCATACCTTCGGGCAGATTGGCGATTGCTCCAAACTGCCCTTTGTCCCCCAGTTTATTACTCAGAATCCATTCTCCGGCGTTTGCCGGCCGTTTCAGAGAACGCTGCTCAAGTTCCTCCATCGAAACGACGGCGAACTGTGGAACAAGGTGTTCTGGAACGGATACGAAGTGCACGTTGCTTTTGTCCAGCGGAACACCGGCCGGGATATCCACCAGCGCTGAAACGATCTCCCGAACAGGCTCCTTCTTCACATCTTCTCTGTTGAGCAGTTGTCGAATACCCAGCATCGAAATCAGGCCGCAACCGATGGCAACGGCCAGCATAATCAGACTCTGTGGCTTCATCGCAGTCACTTTTCTGAGCGTCCGCGGGATACTGACAGCGATGGTGTGTCACTCCACTGGGGTATACCAGTGATCTGCGGCACCATTACAACCGTCAATTCTCTTTCAGACGCTACAGCCATCACCAGCATCATTTTCGGCATAGCGAATTCCCTGCTTCACCGAATGCTGCAAGGATTGTCTAAAGTCAGGTACTTCCCTGTCCTGTGAAGAAAACCGGCGCGTCAGAATTGACGGCCGGTGCAGACAGTTTTCAGCGGATTCTGCCGACGTGGCGGATCGAACCCGTTGTGTTCAGATCATGTTCTGGTAGTAGAAGTAGCCAATGGTTCCGAAGCAGATGGGAATACCGTACGGCAGCAGCAGCATGCGGGGTTTCCGTTCTGCAGCGATTGCAGACAGTTTTTCCGGACTGCGGATGGCCAGCCATTCGCTGAGAATCAGCAGAAACTGCTGGTAATGATGTCCGGTCGTGCGACGGTACAGCACCATGCAGACTGCCATAATGGCCCCGATCACAGCCGACACGGCGAAGGCTGCCAGTGTGATCTGCCAGCCCATCCAGGCGCCGATTCCGGCCATCAGTTTGACGTCCCCCGCACCCATGCCACCGACGGAGTAAAGGGGCAACAGCGTCAGCAGCCCCACGCACATTCCCAGCAGTCCGGCAGTCAACCCGGGGAGCCCACCCACAGCGGTGGAGTAGGCGAGTCCGGCGAGTACCATCGGAAAGGTGATCCAGTTGGGAACCTTCAGGTCGCGTCCGTCAATCCACGCGGCGAGGATCAGTACGAGCGAAACGAGGCGAACAGGCCAGTTTTCAAGAATGAGATCCGTGACAGTCATGAGTGAAATCCTGTAACCGGAGGAAAAGGGGGATTTTTCTGGAGGTAGTCAGAAGCCAGGCAGCAGAGAATGCAGCAGAAAATTCTCTGCTCCCGGACTCAGCAGCTGTTACGCGGCCTGCTTCACTTGAGTGAGTTAGCCACATCATTGAACTTCGTATTTGCTGCGGTTCCGACGGAAGTGACTGCGGTGATGCAGACGACGACAATCAAGGCCAGCATTACCGCATATTCCACTGCGGTTGGACCGTCTTCAGAAACCAGGAACCTCTTTACGCTTGCGGCGAACTTTGACATCTTTATTGTCCTTCGTGGTGAGCCCGATCACGGGCAAAGCCTTCACGGCGGTTTCCCGCCACTAACGGAGCGCTGACCTTCAGCGTCCCGCGACTGCAGTCCTGACACATGGCACTCATTTCAGGCCTGCGTCCGATCTCCCGACTGCATCATTGAAGCTAGGTCAGGAAATGATTGCGTCAAAAAAAAACTGTGGGTTTTCGGACTGTACGAAAACATGGCAGGGAAATTCCGACTGTGCAGATCTGTTGACTGCGTTGCTCGAAAACGCTGCGAATCGTGTGTTTTCCCGGAGACATTAACTGGGTCGGCCTGTTGACCGGATGCGTCGATAGCTGACGAAAATCACCCAGTTGCCGCGCGTAAACAAATACAGGGAACTCAGCCGAGCCGAGTTCCCTGTTTAAGCAGTCGAGCAACTGCGGGTCTGAATCACTTCAGTGAGGTGGCCACTGAGTTGAACTTGGTGTTTGCTGCGGTGCCGACGGAAGTGACAGCAGTAATACAAACCACGACGATCAGGGCCAGCATCACTGCATATTCGACTGCGGTCGGGCCGTCTTCTGAAACCAGAAACTTCTTAACACTTGCTGTGAACTTCGACATTGCGCTTTCCTTCCTGATGTGCCCTCATGAGGGCAATGGACTTCACGGCGGTGCACCGCCCGGGCGGACCACTGACCTTCAGTGTTCCGTCATCACAGCCACCACACGCGACACTCACTACCGGCCCGTGCATTCGACCGCGACTGTGCCATTGAAGTTAGGTCAGGAAAATCGTGAGTCAAAAAAGACTGTGCGGGTTTTCGGACACTGCGAAAAAACTGTGGTTTGAGTCTGTTTGTGCCGGGATGTTGCAGATTGTCAACATCCTGTGCCCGATCAGTTTGCCACGGGCTCCGCTGCCGACTGCAGCAGTTCGTCAGTCTGCGTTCCATGCGATGACAGGATTGATTCGGGGCCCAGTGCACCGATCACCGTTTCGTTCCAGCGAAACTCGCGCTGCAGCATCCGGCCGCGGTTGATATCGAGCAGGAAGCTGCCTGAGGGAGTTGCCTGAATCAACTGCGAACGGATGACCGTGCCTCGCAGTGGTGTCCGTACAGAGCTGCGAAAGGTGACCCTCGCTATGCCGTCCTCCACGCTCTCCAGACGATAGGTTCGCAGAATCTGCACCGGCAACTGCAGGCTCTCGCCACCTCGCACCTGCACCTGAAATTCTTCCTTCCACGTACCGCCGATCGAAATCGGTGTGTCCGGAAGCAGCATCAGAAATGAGCCAGGGTCTGAAGCGGCATCGCGGGCGGTGACTGCAGTTGTCGAAGCCGTAGAGCCGGCGGGGTCTGCGGCCGGTTCCGCCGGCGAAGCCAGTGTTTTCTGGTCCTTTGTTGCATCCACCGCAGTGGCAACTGATCGTCCCGTGCTGGTGACTCGGAATACCGGAGCAGCCCCACGCAGACTGTGTGCGACATTTTTGAAGACTTCAGGGACTTCGCCCGCCTTCATCGTCGAACGAAATTCCACCGCAGGCTCCCTGTCAACCTGTCTCTGCATCCAGACATCTTCAAACTGCATTGACAGCTTCGTCTGATCACCATTGGTGTCTGACACGGTATAGCGGCGCACCTGCCGCACCTGCGAAACATCCAATCGATGATTCTCGCCCACCTGCGCTTCCAGGGTCATCTGCTGCCGGGATTGATACCGCAGTTGCTCTCCGTGGTGAAACTGATACTTCAGTGGCCACGTCTGTGCTGCTGCGGAGGTCCCGGTGGCAGTCGCTGCAGTAGCAGGCTGAGCAGGGGCTTCAACACTGCCGCTCGGAGCTTCCTGCAGGGCCAGAAGTATAACAGTCAGTGCAGTACAGAAGTTCATGGACCCGTTCCTTGTCCTTATCAGTTGGTCGACTGTCGCAATCTCCTTTCGCGACAATGGCAGCGTATCACAACCGTGATGGACATCGCGAGCCGAGTTTTGAGGCCGGCTGGATGGCTGGGAAGTTCTGGCAGTTCAGGCGAATTTGTCGGCGGCGGGCTGCAGTCGATTGCTCAGCCCGGAATGTCTGTCTGCAGCAGATGGTAGCCGGAAACCAGCGCAGTAGTGGCCAGACAGGCCAGCAACTGACAGACAAGCAGCATGCGCCAGTTGCTGCGTTTCAGGGGAGCCTGCCCACTGTTCCCCGCCGGGGCTGCCAGACAGACCAGCCACCACGGAGCAGCAAAGCACCACAGTCGAGCCGCTTCGCCCATGTTTTTTCCAGACAGCCAGAGCAGGCACCACGTTGTCGCCAGAGCCAGACAGAGGAGTCCGGCTGGTCGAGCTGCTGCGGAGCTTCCGGTCACAGACTGGAGTGCACGTTTCAGCGCCGCAGGTACCAGCAGCATGGCGGGCAGCCCCGTGGCCAGCGACATTTCTGCCACGTTTACCGGCAGCCACTTCCACCATGTTCTGGGATACTGCAGATAGAAGCCGGCATGATTACTGAGATTCAGCCGCCAGATTCGTGGCAGGCTGCAGTCGGTCAGCCACTGCAGCAGCAGTACGCAGCTGAGGAACGCGGCTGTTGTTGTGGTGATGCTGATCAGTGTCTGCCGCAGGCCGGCTCTCCATTCCTGCTGAGCTAATGTATGCAGGACGGCAAAGAGCAGGGCTGCTGCCACGGTGGGCAGGTGGGCGAGACTGATTGTCAGGCAGCCGGCCAGCAGCATGCCCCCGCTGGCTGCCAGTGTCAGGCGGGGCAGCATGCGGTTTTGCAGCAGGCTGCCGGTCAGCAGGGTCAGCAACAGCAGGCTGGATGTGGGGTACAGAACGTCTGAGCGGGGCTGAAACATGTCAATGCACGGAATGACGGCAGCAAGGGCTGCGGAACGCCACGCATCGCGGCGTGGCACAAACCGGGATGTCAGCAGGTACACAGCAACGGGCAGCAGCGAGCAGATCATCAGCGAGCCAAGTGAAGTGATGGCGAGGGCGGCGAGTTGCGGATCCGTCAGACGCGGCGCGATTGCGGCCTCAGTTTCCACCAGCCGAAAGGCATCGACAGCTTCGCTGGGTTGCAGTGACACAGCGGCAGCTGCGAGACGGCCGAATCCGGAGCCGGGTGATCGCGCGGCTGCAAGTGCTGCGCGATTCAGCAACAGCAGGCCCGGAGGGTGAGTGCCGGCGTGCAGCACATCGCCCTGGGCTGCTTCTGACTCGTATTCCGCGAGGAATTGCGGCAGCGGACGGCGATCTTCAAGGGCCCGCAGAAAGTAGCCACTGGCCGACCGATCATACAGCACCCAGAGTGGTCGCAGCTCGCGATGCGGCGATGACGCCGACTGCAGCACTGCGGCGTGCCAGAGCAGCGTACTGCCGGTCAGCAGTATCAGGTGGATCACGCACTGAATCCGATTGAGTCGCAGATTGCTCAGTTCCACTTCACCGAAAATGGCAGCGCCGATCAGCAGCAGACCGGCCAGCAGCGGCCAGAACAGGCGATCGGTCAGCGCGGCATCATCCACGGGCAGTGGCTGCCGCGACCAGACCCATTCCCCCGGGACACCCAGCGGAATGACGTCTGCCATCAGGACGAACAGTGTCAGCAGCAGTCCCACCAGCGGTGCGACAGCCGCGAATTCGGGAGGACCGCGACGACGGGCTGGGTTCGGGGAAGAACGTCCTGACATGGGGACACCGTAAAAGAACGCAGCCGGACGAACATCGTCCGGCTGCAGGCGAAGCTGATCGAAAGCAGTGACGAGTTCTTCAGTGGCCGGTAACGACCGGACCTGATGCTTCCGCCGACTTCTTCGGCGGGTGGAACAGGAGAGCCAGTGCAACGGAGGCCACGATTGAGCAGATCATCGGGACGCGGAACAGACTCGCAAAATTCGTCACTCCATCCCTGGTGTAAACAGTCTGCAGCAGCCACGGACACAGGGAATTTGCGGCGAGGGCACCGACACCCAGAATCATCACGTTGAACAGCCCCTGAGCACTGGATCGCAGGTCTTTGGGAAAGTACTCGTCAACGAAAATGTAAACTGTCGCGAAGAAGAAGGCGTAGCAGATGCCATGCACGATCTGGACAAGGATGATCAGGGCCTGGTTTGGGGCATACGCGTAGACGGCGAAACGGAAGGCGTGGCCGAGGATGCCCACGATCATGGTGGTCCGCCAGCCGAGGGCTTTCAGGGTGGCGCCCAGCACCAGCATCGTGAGAATTTCGGCGATCTGGCCGATGCTCATGACAGGCATAACCCAGTTACCCGGCACTCCAACTGCCTCGGTGGTCAGGAATGTTCCGGTCCAGTTGAAATAGCAGTTGTGTACGAAGGAGTCGATGAAGGCGACCAGCCACAGGACGAGCACGAATGGATGTTTGAGCAGGCTGAGAGTCTGCAGCCATGCCTTGCTGCCACTGCCATCATCCGTGGGCTTTTTCGGAGGGGTATGTGGCAGCGTCAGGCTGAACGCGGCCAGCAGCAGCGATGCGATCCCGGCAACGAGGTAGGTGTACCTTGTGGCATCCTTGAGTGGCTCGCCAGTGAGACCGCTGCCCAGAACGGTACCCAGCCATGAAACGAAGCCGACGGGGTTGGCAGCCTTAACCTTCGCCCAGTCCACCAGAATGAACGTGAAGGGCCACGCGGCGAAGATCCAGCCGATGGTACCACCGAGACGCACCACGCCGAATTCCTTCTGAGGATCCTGCATGTTGGCGAAGGCGACGGAATTGGTGATGGAGATGGTGGGAACATACAGCAGGCAGTGTACGGACATCAGCAGGAAGAAGGGCCAGAAACTGGTAGCCCAGAACAGGCCGAGGATGGAGAGCCCGCCGACGAGGTGGCTGAAAGCGAGGAATCGTTCAGCGGCGAAATTGCGGTCTGCGAACTGATTGCTGAAGAACATGCCGATAATCGAGGCGATGGGAAAGGCGTTCAGAATCAGCGCCTGTTCCGAGAACAGGTGCTGGATGGAGCTGAGGCCGGGCTGGCTGAACAGGCCGGCCAGCAGTGCGGGAGGCAGATCCGCGGAAAACTTCAGAGCCGGCAGGTAACCGAAGATCAGTGGCAGCCACGCCCCCCAGATAAAGAACTCCAGAAACATCATCACAAACAGTCGAGTTTTCATGAGGTGGCACCACTGGTAAGAGCAATTGATGAAAGAAGGGGGCGTCACGACTGACGACGCCCCGGAGGGCTGGAAATCATGACAGGCAAAGCGAATTGGGACAACTGACAATCGTCGGATCGGGCGTTTACGGGAAGAAAACGTGGGGATTTCGGTGTCGGAGGACGCCGGCAGGGCGGGAAATGAAGGATTTCCGCAGACGTCCGGTGAGACGTGGTTGATGGAGTGGGGTTTTGAGCAGCGTTGGCTGATCCGTTTTGAGGTCGGCAATCGGGCGACTGATCGGCTTGCGTCTGCCTCAGCGGTTTGCGTCCAATTGTAGAGGCATTCGAAGGCGCGCCGTCGGCGGAAGCCAACGGGTGTTGTCCTGAAGGGGGGCACCGAACTGGGGCTCGGTAGTTCCGGCCTCGGGAGGGCGAGGCTTCTTCCGAGCCGCGGGCATCCAGTGGCCTGACAGGGTTCGGCTCAGCCGGAGCTTCGCCCTCCCAATCAAAGGGAGAAACCCCGGACGCCGGAGCCCCTTTTTTCGGGGTCGTCTCGGTTCGGTGTAGACCATTTTTGTCAACAACTGTGGCTAGGCAATCTGTAGCTGGGCACATGATTTCGCGCTGATCGAATTCTCGTGGGTCGGGAGTAGATCCTGATCTTTCACCACTGCCGAGAGACCCGTGGGGACCATGAAAGTATTCGGCGATTGCGGGAACACCGAAGGTTGAAATGCAGCGTTTGATCTTTGAAATCGCGTCCTGAGGCAGCAGCCGATTCTGTGAATGCCGTCCACAGGATGGCCGAAGGATTCCTTGATGAAACAAGGCAATGGTGGACTTCGAAGCCTGGCTCCGATCATTACCATGCGACCGAAGACAAACTCCAGAAGGCAATCGAGTTCTGCAGGATGAATAGGAACTCCGCCCCCGGGGCGAGCGGGAACTTAATACGCAGTTGCAGGCGGTTCAGGAAAGTGCTGTGCGTCGTGATGAAGCAAAGGCGCAGCAGAGGCAGAAGATTCGCGAGCAGGTTCCTGAGGAAGTGGAAATTGCGACAGAGATGCCGAGGGAATCTGAATGCGTTGATCGTGTTGTGTCAGGGTATTGGGTGATCCTTCGGTATCCTGTCCCTGCGACGTGCCGATGCCGATTTGGTCTGAAAATGCTCCGGATCTGGAGAACACGCTGCACCGCGGACTGCATCGTTATCTGGTCAACAAAGCGAATTTCCGGAAGACGAACCTGAGTCCGGCGTGGGACCTGAAGCTGTCAGCTCGCTGTGAATTGCGGGCTTGCCGCACATGGTTCGGCAGTTCGCGGTGGCTGTCGACACAGACCGAACTACGGCTCTGTAAACTTAGGCGGGCGTTTGGCGGCGAATGCCTGCAGGCCCTCGGTGGCGTCGGGTCTTTGCAGGCAGCGGATGTAGGCTTCCGTGTCGGCGCGATGGGCCACTTTCGGCTGAGTTCCCTCGTCCAGATGAATCAACTGCTTGGTTGCTCGCAGGGCTTCCGCAGGCAACTGCAGCAGACGCTGGCAGAGTTGCTGACCACGTGCCTGCAATTGACCGGCCGGAACCAGTTCATTGACCAGGCCCCAGTCCAGTGCCTGCGTCGCCGTGATCGGATCACCAGTCAGGCATAACTGGAGAGCTCGGGCTTTGCCGACGAGGGCTGTCAGTTGAGCAAGGCCGTAGCCGGGAGGCCAGCCCAGCCGGATTTCCGGCATGCCGAAGCGGGCGGAATGGCAGGCCAGTCGCAGATCGGCGGCACAGGCGAGGACGCAGCCACCGCCGAATGCATCGCCATTGACCAGTGCGATGATGGTTTGCGGCAGTCGTTCAAAGGCCAGATACAGCTGAGCCTGACGCAGGCTGAGAGTGCGTGCGTCTTCGATGGCGATCGAGGGCAGCTCACGCACATCGTCGCCCGCGCAGAAGGCTCGCCCGGCACCGCTGACCAGCACGGCTCGCACCTGCTGAGGATGTCCGGCCAGCCAGGCCACCAGTTGTTCCAGTTCACCTGTCATTCGCTGGTCGACGGCATTCAGTGCTGTCGGGCGATTCAGGACCACGTGAGCGATGCGATCGCGGACATTCACCTGCAGGGTGCTGAGCACTGGCAGCTCAGCAGTGCTGGCCGACAGGTTCATGGCAGAGGTGTGGGGTGTCAGTGTGTTGAGGTTTTCGATGATTTTGGCAACCGGGACGACAGCGCGGACGTGCGTGCCCTGCCCCAGCACGCGATCGCCGGCCCGGCATTCCACAGCAAAATGTATCTTCCGTCCTTCGATGGCCGTCACGGTGGCTTTTCCGACCACCGTGTCACCCATCCCTGTTCCGGCGAGGTGTCGAATATTGACGTCGATGCCGACCGACTCCTCACCAGCGTCAAGGTACGGTCGCAGAGCCTCGCGAGCTGCTCTTTCCATCAGCAGGATCATATTGGGAGTGGAGAACACAGTGGCTCGCGCATCGCCACCGAGTGTGATGACCATGGACGCATCCACGATCCATGTCAGATCGGCAATGGTTCCCTGCTGGAGTCCGGGTTTCATGGTGACTGACCGGTCAGAATTCTGCGAAAACGTTGCATTTTGCGGTGCCAGAGACGACCGCAACACTGGTTCCTGAGCGGAACATACTGCAAAAACGAGTCGAGGAGGCGAAAAAAGTGGGATTTTTGCGGTTTCCGAAGAGTCAGCAAAATCAGGCCGATCCCTGGCAACCCGCGGGGTGTGGGGTCATACTGCGGGGGTGCTGGCAGACGTCGGGTTTGTCACAGGGTATGAGTGGCGGTGGGGTCAGACATGCGCGGACCGGGCTCGAAACCAACACTGTTTTTTCGGCTGGTTGTGCCGGCGACCAGTGTGTTTGTGATTACCGTTCTGGCGCTGATAGCGGTGTTGTTCGGGGACGAGCGGGCTCCCCTGCCCCGACTGCTGAACCGTCACGGGAACACGCTGCTGGTGGTGGAGTTTGTGTTGATTCTGGTGCTGTCTGTACTGGCAATGGTTCTGGATCGCCGGCAGATCCTGAAGGATCAGAGGTCGCAGGCTGGAAACAGCGACACGACTCCGGTGGATCCTGCCTGATTTGTTCTCGCCGGTACTGCGGTTGTGGTCAGGTGTTAAGGCTTAGCTGACAGGAAGTGTGCGGATGTTTGATCTGGATGCGATTCAGGCGGCGTTGCGACAGTTCGGATTTGACGGCTGGCTGTTGTACGATTTTCGGGGTTCCAATATTCTGGCTCAGCGTGTGCTGAAAATGCCGGCGGGCTTTCACGGGTCACGGCGTTATTTCTATTTCATCCCTGCCACTGGCAAGCCACGCAAGCTGGTGCATCGGATTGAGACGGATGTGCTGGATCATCTGCCGGGCGAGAAGACGATCTATCTGCGGTGGCAGGAGCTGGAAGCGGGGGTGGCGGAACTGGTGGCCGGCTGCGGGACGGTAGCGATGGAGTATTCACCGCGGAACGGCAATCCGTATATTTCGCGAGTCGATGCAGGCACGGTGGAACTGGTGCGATCATTCGGCAGTACCGTCGTGTCTTCCGGCGACTTGATATCGATGTTTGAATCGGTGTTGAGTCCGGAGCAGCTGGAAAGTCATCTGCGAGCATCGGAGATCACGAATTCCGCGTATGCTCGAGTGTGGGCGTTCATCGCGGCGCGGATCCGAGCCAGCGGTTCGGTGCAGGAGCAGGAAGTCTGTGATCAGATTCTGCAGCATTTTGAAGAGCACGGAGCGACCACCTACAGTCCTCCGATTGTGGGAGTGAATGCCAATGGTGGCAATCCGCACTATGCCACCGGCACCGGGGCCAATACGACGATTCGCGAAGGGGATTTTGTCCTGGTGGATCTCTGGGCCCGGTTGAAGCCTGCCGGTTCCTGCTACAGCGATCTGACTCGTACCGGTTACGCGGGCAGCGAGGTTCCCGAGCGTTTTACCAGGGTGTTCAATGTGGTTGCGGCGGCCAGGGATGCGGGAGTGTCCTGTGCGCGGGATGCGTTTGCTGCCGGGCGACCGGTCACGGGTGGCGAGGTGGATGATGCGGTCCGCGCAGTGATTGAGGCGGCCGGGTATGGACAGTATTTCTGTCATCGCACCGGTCACAATCTGGCTCAGGAAGTGCACGGCAACGGGACGCACATGGACAATCTGGAAACCTGCGATACCCGCCGCATACTT
Organism: uncultured Planctomycetaceae bacterium; assembly: GCA_903896675.1. Lineage (GTDB taxonomy): Bacteria > Planctomycetota > Planctomycetia > Planctomycetales > Planctomycetaceae > SXXK01. Next base: position 305 of record CAITYU010000538.1, on the reverse strand, counting down.
CCCGGCACTCTGTTCACGATTGAACCGGGGATTTATCTGCCGGATTTCGGGGTTCGCAGTGAGATCAACGTGTACATTGAGCGTGACGGCAGTGGTGTGCGAGTGACGGGTGGTCCGTTGCAGACCGAGGTCGTTGCGATTCTGAAGTAAGGTGGGGTGGCCTCGGGCAGGACTGTCCGAGTTGCTGTTATGGTCATGGACTTTTGAAGGCTCGGACTGATCTGAATTATGGTGCACATCAATCATCATTATCTGAAGCTGCGTGCCGGCTATCTGTTTCCCGAGATTGCTCGGCGGGTCAATGC
>CAITYU010000537.1 GCA_903896675.1 uncultured Planctomycetaceae bacterium | reverse complement strand
ATCCCTAATTCCTAATTCCTCATCCCTCATTCCTCATTCCTCATTCCTCACCAACATGACCCCCGTCTCCCTCATCACCGGTTTCCTCGGGACCGGCAAAACCACCGCGATCCGCTCGCTGCTCGAGCAACGCCCGCCCGACGAACGCTGGGGAGTGTTCATCAACGAGTATGGAATTGTTTCGCTCGATGAAGCGCTGCTGGAACTGCCTGAAGACAGTCCGGTGAGTGTTCAGGAGTTGGCCGGGGGCTGCTTCTGCTGCGAGACAGCAGAACTCTTCAAGCCGATGCTCGTGCAGTTTCTGCGGAGGGTGCGGCCGCATCGGCTGCTGATCGAACCCAGTGGAGCGGGGCACCCGGCGAATGTGCTGGATTTGCTGCGCGAATCGCGATTCTTCAGCAGTCAGCTGGATCTGCAGGCCATAATTTGCATCGTTGACCCGCAGGACGCAGATAACCCCCGCATTCGCAGCAATCCGGTGTTTCATGATCAGCTGGAAATGGCGGACATTGTGGTTATCAATCACACCGATCATCGTTCCCCGGAATCCATCGCCCGCTGCAGAGCTTTTGTGGAACAGCTGGATCCACCAAAGCTGCTGATTGCTGAAACCAGCCAGGGCCAGCTCCGTCCGGAATGGCTCAGCATGACGAATACCGTCTATCGCCCGCCACGATTTCCCGATGCCCATGCAGCAACTTCGCTACACGCCCCGGCCACGTCGGCCGTGTCAGCAGAACTGGTGCAGTTGGGTGGTCGCCCGCGGCCCGTACCCGGTGCGCCGCAACAATTCCCCAGCAGTGGCAATGGCTGGCACGCCTGCGGCTGGATGTTCTCGCCGCTGGATGTCTTTCATCGCGACCCACTGTTGGATTTGCTGGAATCTGTGCAGGGCCTGCAGCGGCTGAAAGGAGTCTTCCGCTGCCAGGATGATTGGTGGAGCGTCAATCGGGCTGGGCGCGAAGCCAGCATTCGCCGTTCATGCTGGCGCCGGGACAGTCGTCTTGAAGTCATCTGTGATTCACCCCGCGACTGGGATATGCTCCAGCAACAACTTTGCGACTGTCTGCTCCGTCTGCCATGAATCACCTCACTCCCACGCTTCCGGAACCCACCATGGAAAGCGAAAACCCTTTCGCCCCGTCAATGCTGCAGCCCGAGCAGCAGATGGCGGCTGATCCGGATGTCTTCACCGTTGTCGATGGCCGCTACATTCTGTGCTACAAACGCGTCTCTCTGCCGCCGGTTTGCGTTGTCACCGGCAAACGTGATGACCTCATACCCATCTCGGAATCACTCAGCTTCCGCTGGTACCGCGTAATCGTCCGGCAGCACTGGGTGCTCTGCCACTGCTTTCTGCACAAAAGCATTCACCGCCGCCGCGCCCGCATGCAGCGAACCAATCTGCTGCTCAAGGGAATCGGTTTCTGTCTGTTCTTCCTTCCGCTCGGACAGGATGCGATTGGTTTCGAACTTCCAAACGCCGCAATAACCTGTTTGATTGGGATCGCTCTGTTTATCCTTGGCAGCCTGCTGGTGCTGCTGTTTGCTTCCAGCTCGCTGCGTATCGCCTCGGTGATTGATCGGCGGCAGTACCTTCTGACTGGTTTCAATCCAGCGTTCTTCGCAGCCATTCCAAAGGCCAATTGGGCGCCCCCCGAATCGTTCTCTGCGAGCTGAACAGTCCCTGCGGCCTGCCCGACGCTTGCAGAATCCCTGCCCTCGGGGGAGGATGCTGCATCACGTCCCCACTTCGGTCCTCAAACAGAACTTCACCCACATGGCTAAGAAAAGCAGCCAGTCAGCGTCCAAAACAACTCGCCCGGTCGCTCCAAAGCACGTGGCTCCCT
>CAITYU010000536.1 GCA_903896675.1 uncultured Planctomycetaceae bacterium | reverse complement strand
TCTGGAATCCGGGTGCTGATCACGATAGCCAACACACTGGAAGGATATCGCATCGGAATCCTCAATTGGTACGACTACCCGATCTCCAGCGGACCAATCGAAGGTATCAACAACAAGATCGGAGCACTCCAGCGAATGGCATACGGGTACAGAGACAAAGACTACTTCATCGCAAAACTTTATGCCCTGCACCTCGCAAAGTTCGCCCTGATCGGATAATCACTGGAAAAACTCCGCGCACTTTGTTTTACGTAGAGCCGAATGTTCAGATTGACTGGCGGCAACCCGGTTAATGCGGTCGTTCGGCTGGGAATTTGCAAAGACGTCTTCGGGTCGAACTCGCGGGAACTTTCGTCAGGGATAATTTTGTGCGTATTCTCAGGTTTATGCTGCTCGCCACTGGCGTAACAAGCTTCTTGATTTCATTGCCCCTATTGGGGTTTGCGGTTCTCGGGTATCTCGGAATCCTTGCCGATGTGGGCCCGGATGAGAACCTCGCGATCGGTACTCGGGCGCTCTCGATGGGCCTGCCGGCACTGATCTGTGGTGTGTTGTTGTGTGTGCCAGGTCTCCTGTCGTTTATCCTTAATCGCCGACCCACAAACGCCGAGCCAGGCGGCGCAACAGACGGCGGGGCATGATGATCTCCGGGTGCTCATGGCTAAGCGTGCCCCGCTGATCCTGGTGTTTCTGTCTTCACCAGAATCCGTGGATAAACTGGGGTCGGCAGCTTCGCAGGTGAATGCAGAAGTACGACCGTCACCGTTGTCTCTGCTCAGGCATGTGGGACAAATACTCGATTTCAGCACACTTTTTCAGTGACCGGGTTCGAGTGTCCTTTTTCCGAGGAATTTGTGAGTTGTCTCAACCTGAGGTCGGACAGGAGTCTGTCACACCCGACGCACGAACATACGGAACCGTGGTGATGTTCATCTGAGCTCCACAAACAAAAGCCGTAGCTTTGCGTGAAAATGCAGGCATTCCATGTTACACTCTTGGGTGAATCATCCCGCTGGCATCTTCGTTTCCTGAATTCCTCAATCCCAGGTCGTTCTGTTTTTCGTTCACTCAAGGTGCAGAATGCGGGAAAATGCTGAACATGGGCAAGGCCAAACACAACAAGGTCGTCTCCTGCATCCGGGGCATCGCTGACGACGTCCTGCGCGACCAGCTCCATTGCGGCAGCGCCGCGAACGTGATCCTGAAGCAGACGCTCGACAACAGGGCGGTCGCGACTGACAAAAAAAGGCAACAGAAGGACAGGGGCTGGACCTGCGACCTCGTGCCCAGCGCGCTGATTGTGGCTTACCGCTTCGCCTGGGAACAGGCCGAGATCAAAACGCTGGTGGTAAACCACAAGTGGATGGCCCGTGACTTACAGCAGGCGATGATTCAGGAGCTGCTCACCGGAAGGACATGCCTCGCATGACGGAGCACCAGCAACTTGAATGGAAGGAGTCCTGGCGCGACGAGCACCTGAAATGGGTGTGCGCCTTTGCCAATGGCGAGGGCGGCATGCTTGTGATCGGTCGCAACGATCGAGGCCAGGTCGTCGGCCTGCGCGACGCACGGAAGCTGCTGGAGGAGCTGCCCAACAAGATTCGCGACCTGTTGGGTGTGGTGGCCGAAGTCAATCTGCGCACGGAGCGAGGGAAATACTGTATAGAGATCGTGACGCCGGCCTACCCGACCCCGATCAGTTACCGGGGCCACTACTACCAGCGCAGCGGCAGCACCCTGCAGGAACTCAAAGGCGCGGCGCTGGACCGCTTCCTGCTGCGCCGCTACGGCCGCACGTGGGATGGCGCGCCGGTTCCGGGCGTAGCCGTGCCGGATCTGTCACCGGCAGCGCTGTCGCGCTTCCGCGGCCTTGCGGCACGCAGCGGGCGGCTCGATGCCACCGCCCTGGCAGAATCAGACGCCGGGCTGCTGGACAAGCTCAAGCTCACCGAAGGTCGCTACCTCAAGCGTGCCGCGGTGTTGCTGTTCCATCCAGACCCGCTCCG
>CAITYU010000535.1 GCA_903896675.1 uncultured Planctomycetaceae bacterium | reverse complement strand
CCGGACGTCAGTGCCCAGTAATCAGTGTTCAGTAATCGCAAAGTCCCCTCGGGAGGGCGAGGCTCCCGCCGAGCCGAACATCCCAATCCCCTCGGCAGGGCGACACCACACAACACGCTCACTCTTCCGCGTCATTCCGCGTTATTCCGCGGCCATCGTTTCCCGCCGAGCCGGACGTCAGTGCCCAGTAATCAGTGTTCAGTAATCGCAAAGTCCCCTCGGGAGGGCGAGGCTCCCGCCGAGCCGAACATCCCAATCCCCTCGGCAGGGCGACACCACACAACACGCTCAATCTTCCGCGTCATTCCGCGTTATTCCGCAGCCATCGTTCCCCGCCGAACCGGACGTCAGTGCTCAGTAATCACAAAGTCCCCCGTTGGGAGGGTGAGCCTGCCGCCGAGCCGAACAACCCCATCTCGCGGCTCGGCAGGAGCCGCGCCCTCCCAAAAACACACGCCGCAATCCCCTGAGTCGTCACGGGGCTCGGCCAGCCCCGGGTGCCGGCAGATGCTGCTTCCGCAAATGTTCCGGCAGTCGAAAATCTCCGTTCTCCAGATACCCATGCAACTCCAGAATCTCCTGCCTCGTCAGATAATTCAGCAACCCCACTGGCATCGGCGAAATCGTCAATGGCACACGCTCTTCTATGTCCGCCCGCGAAAAGGTGGTCAGCGTATTCGGAGTCAGCAGGTTGGCCGCAATCTTCACCTGACGCTCCGTCTCCTGCATCACCACCCCGGTAAACACCCGGCCGTCATTCAGCACAAACTGCTGCGACTGAAACTTCTCATGAATCTTCAAAGACGGCTCCAGCACGTGCCGCAGCAGCTCCGCACCACGCAACTGCTTCACGGACTCCGTCAGATCCGGACCCAGATTCACTCCCTGACCCGCCGCCACATGACACTGATTACAGCGGGCTTTGACAAATGCTGCCAGCCCCCGAGCCAGCACTTCGTCCGTCTTCGGCAACACCTCGTTCTCAAAGTCCGCGAAATCCGCCATCGACCATTCACGCACAATTGCCGGACGCCCCGACGCCAAAAGCTCCTGAGCCTGCCGCTCACTGCCCGCGACCACCATCAGACCATTCATCACAATCCAGTGCCCCGGAAATGTGCAGACATAAGGATACAGACCCGGCTGCCGCGGAGCTTCAAATCGCAGCACATCAATCTGCGCCGACCGACCGGCTCCAATCATCGCCGTGGCCTGCACAATCAGCTCGCTCTTGTCCGGCGGCAGAAAATCGCTCGTGGCATTCCGCGGATCCTTCGCCATCAGATTCGCCGCGATGCCCACTTCCGCCAAAGCACCCGGCTGGACGATCACCAGATTGTGATCCGTCGCGTCCGCATTCGTGAACACCAGCTTCACAGGCTGCCCCGGCTGCACCACAAACTCAGTCTGCGAAAACAGCATCCGCTCAGGAACACAATTGATACTCACCAGCTTCAGATTCGCCTGACGATCAAACGCCGCTTCAGCCTTTGTCGGCTTCGGTTCCCGGATTTCTGTCTCCCGGGCTGCCGCTTTCAGCAGACGAGCAATCTCTGACTGCGGATCTGTTTCCCAGTAACGTCTCAGAGTCCTCGAGCCCAGCGCACAGGTGATGGCATAACCCACAGATCCCGTGCGAGGATGCTTCAGGACATCCCGCATCGCATCAAAGGCCTCGCGAGTTCCGATATAACTGGCTGCGATCGCCGCTTCCATCCGCACCAGACCAGACTCATCGTTGGCCGCTGCATTCAGCAGCTCGGTCGAATCCGACAGCCACGGATGCCACCATCGCAACTGCTGCGCCGCAGCAGCACGCGCCTCCGGGATATCACACACCAGCAGTTGCCGCAGCAGGCTGGTGGGTACGCGACGCGCCTCAGCAGCGGGCCCCTCAGCCACGGTCGGCGGTGCCGCCAGCTCCACCGCATCCGCCATCGTTGCCAATCCCGCCCAGCGGTAGGCCCACAAAGCCTCCAGTTGATGATGCCGATGACGCGGATCCCCCGGATCCAACTGCTCAGCCCAGACGTCCAGAGCCGCCCGCACAGCTTCAGAATCGCGCTCCCGCAGCTCCCGTTTGGCCCTGTAACGCACCCGATATTCCGGACGCTTCAGCAAATCCAGCAACTGTTCCACCGAGGCGTCAGCAATCACCGCCGGCGCAGTCAGCGGCAGACCTTTGGCCGTAATTCGCCAGATCCGCCCGGAATGCCGGTCACGACGCTCGTCACGCAGCGAATACTGCATGTGACCCTTCACCGGATTGTACCAGTCACAGACATACAGATCACCACGCGGCCCCCACTGCAGATCCACCGGGATAAAGCTCAGATTCGTGGAAAACAGCAGGTCGCCTGTGTACTCCTCTTCGTAACCATTCGGCCCGGCCTTCCACTTCAGAATCTCAACCCGATTTGTTGGCTTGTACCGCACCTTGATGAAACTGCCCTGCAGCTCCGCCGGAAATGTCGGCTGATCCACCAGCTCGTGACCACACACGCCCGAATAAGCCTGCAGGCCCTTCGGAGCCGGATGCTGCTGAGGATAGGGCGGATCAAGCGAATGAAACGCCGCAGCGTATACCGGATGACTGGCCATGTGCTGGCCCCAGTCATCAAACGTGACACCCCACGGATTTGTACTGTTGTAACTGCCGAAACTGACCAGCCGATGAGTCGCCGGTTCCCAGCGAAACCAGCCACTGTTCTGCTGCCGCACAGGGCCCCACGGAGTTTCCACCTGCGAATGATGAAATACCGATTCACGCAGCAGCAGATCGCCGTCCGGAGTCCAGATGAAGTCGTGCAGGGCGTGATGAGAATCCTCGGTCCCGAATCCTGACAGCACCACCTGCCGCTGATCAGCCCGATCATCACCATCCACATCCCGCAGAAATGTGAGCTGCGGCTGCTCAGACACATACACCCCGCCATTGCCAAACTCAAATGACAGCGGGATATGCAGGTTGTCAGCAAACACCCTGGAAACATCGGCCCGACCGTCACCATCAGTGTCCTCCAGAATTACCAGCTTGTCCTGCGGCTCCTGCCCCGGATACACATGCGGGTAAGTCGTCGAACAACTGACCCACAGACGCCCCCGCGCATCCCACCGCATCTGAATCGGATTGGCAATATCCGGGAACTGCTCTTCGCCGGCAAACAGAGACACTTCGAATCGCGGATCCACCTGAAATGCCTTCAGCTCGTCAGCCGCCGACAACCACTCGTTCGCACCACGACTCTGATTCACCGCCGGCAGTGGTGGCAGCTCCACCGACGGCAGTGATTCAGCCTCCGGTTGACGACTGGCAAGTGCATGAATTCGCGCATCCCGCTGATCCACCAGCAGATCAAAATTCCGCATCGCCGGCAGAAAATCCAGATAGCCGTAATCCTTGTTCCGACCGCCCGTGTAATAAAAGGTATTCAGCGGCCGAAATCGGCGAAAGTACTGCTGATTTTTGTTGACAACGGTGTCCAGCAGCGTTCCGGAGGGCTCAGGAGGTTCGCGGTGAAACAGCCCCTGCAACAGCACTCTGGAAAACAGCAGATCACCTTCCCGATTCAGGTGAATCCCGTTGACGGTCAGGTCCGTCCCCGGGCTCAGCATAGCGGCTGCCGTCTCAGTGAACACGTCGACGAAACCGGTCTGCTGCCGCGCTGCCTCCTGCTGCATCGCCTGCAGATACAACTGCACATTCAGGTTGTTGCGATCGGCCGCCGGGACTCCTGCAATATTCTCACAGGCGATCGGCGAAATCAGCACCACTCGGGCAGCCGAACGACCATTGAAGGATTTAGACCGCAGTGACTGCAGCCACTCGGCCAGTTGCCGCTGAAACTCTGGCAACCCCGGTTCACCGGCAAACGACTCATTGAAACCGAAGGCCGCAATGATCACATCGATCTTTTCGTGCACCAGATGCTGTTCCGTGTCGGCGAAATTCGCCGGCCGCGGCTGCAGGCCGATTTCATCGGCCGACCATGCCAGATGCCGCACCACCAGTTGCAGTTCAGGAAACATCTGCTGCAGCATCGCTTCAAAATGACCAAACTCCTGCGACCGTTCCAGCAGCGTATTCCCAATAAGTGCGATTCGATCACCCCGCTGCAGTTGCAGCGGCAACCCGGTCACGATCGGCTCTGCCGCAGTCGCCCGCGGCGCTGTCGCCGCATAGATGCCGAACTGAGTAAACTGGTCGTCAGCGGCATCCTGCGCCTGCAAACCCGCAACACTCAGCAGCCACACAAGCAGAACCTGCAGCAGTAATCGTGTCATCCCGGTTCATCCCCCTCGTTTCCAGCTTGAACAGCACCGCCCCCGCGCGGCACCCCACCACCAACGGCAGAATACTCCATCACCCCGCTGGAAAAAACACCACCGCCCCTTTTCGGGCCCTGCCCCACAACGACTCGCCTGCAACTGCCGCACCAACGATTCCTTTTCGTGTCTTCCGTGTCTTCCGCGGTTCAAAACATTTCACACACGTTCCCACGCCGTTGCCTCACAACAATGACGCCAGCGACAAGTGTCGGTTGAAGTCGCGCTACAACGGTGGCCGGTCAAAAACCCCCTGATTGAACCAGCGCATGCGTAACTTGCCCGGGCTAAAGCCCACGCTACGGTTGCTGGCGCGCGCAATCCGAGGTCACCTCATTCCGCGTTTTTCCGCGTTCTTCCGCGGCCAAAAAAACGACACACACTCTCTCGCAAAACAACCTACCCTGCCCCCACCGTTCACAACGTTCCCCGCTCTGCTTCCAACCTCCCCTGACACCGCCACACCAACAATTCCTTTTCCGTGTGTTCCGTGTCTTCTGTGGTGAGCCATGGTTTCCGGTTGAAAACACCGT
>CAITYU010000534.1 GCA_903896675.1 uncultured Planctomycetaceae bacterium | reverse complement strand
CTGACAACTGACCACTGACAACTGACCACTGACAACTGACCACTGACAACTGACCACTGACAACTGACCACTGACAACTGACCACTGACAACTGACCACTGACAACTGACCACTGACAACTGACAACTGACAACTGACAACTGACAACTGACCATGGCTTCTCCGAAATCCCCTTTGCCCGAAAAAATCTGCGTCGCCTGCGGTCGCCCCTACAAATGGCGTCGTCGCTGGGCTCGCGACTGGGACAACGTCAAATACTGCAGCGAACGCTGTCGTCGCAGTAAACATTCCGCAGACACTGCGTCCCCGGAAATCAGCGTCAGCCAAAACACCCCGCAGGCACAGCCTGCCAGACACCGGAACCGTCGATGAAGACTGACATCAGGACTCCCGCATGGCTCAGCCAATTGCCCGCACATCTGGCCGAACGATGCCGCTGCGTCGTCCCCGGAATTCCCGGATCGACCGGAGATTTTGTGTTGTACTGGATGTGTACCGCCGTGCGCACGGAGGAAAATCCGGCCCTGGAGACTGCCTGCCATGTGGCCACCGCCCTGCAAAAGCCACTGCTGGTGTACCATGCACTTTCGGAAACTTACCCGTTCGCTTCCGACCGGCATCACATGTTCATTCTGCAGGGGGCTCGTGATGTGCAGCGACAGATGGCTGAACGCGGACTGTCGTATGTGTTTCACCTCGAACAGCACGGAATTCGCCACGACAGTCTGAAACTGCTGGCGGACCGTGCGAGTGTGGTGCTGACGGAAGATATGCCGACGGCTCCTGCCCGCCTGTTTCTGCACGGTCTGGCTTCGCGTACCACCACCCCTGTTGTTGCTGTGGACACCGCCTGTGTGGCTCCGCTGCTGTTGCAGGGCCGGTCATACGAACGCGCGTTTCAGTTTCGTGATGCGACGCAGCGGTTGTACGACGAACGCCTGCACCGGCCATGGCCTGTCTGTTCGCAGATTCCGCAGCAGGTTTCGCGGAACACGCTGCAACTGCCCTTTGCACCGATCGATCTGCAGCAGGCGTCGCTGCCTGCTCTGATCGCGGACTGCCGCATTGATCACAGTGTGGGTCCGGTGGTGGACACGGTTGGTGGCACGGCAGCGGGCATGGCCCGCTGGCAGGCGTTTCGCCAGCAGGGACTGAAACGCTATGCAGATCGTCGCAATGACCCGTTACTGGACGGCTCCAGTCGCATGTCGGCCTATCTGCATTATGGCATGGTGTCGCCGCTGCGGATTGCTCGTGAAGCCGCAGCCGTGGGCGGTGCGGGTGCCGAGAAGTACGTTGAGGAACTGCTGATCTGGCGCGAACTGGCGTATGGGTTCTGCTTTTATCGCCCGGATCATGACCAGTGGTCGGCCCTGCCGGGCTGGGCGAGACGGACGCTTGAGCAGCATGCCGGGGACCGCAGGCCGCAGCTGTATTCGTGGGAACAACTGGCTCGCGGGACCACTGGTGAACCGCTGTGGAATGCGGCCCAGCAGTCTTTGCTGATGCAGGGCGAACTGCACAACAACGTGCGGATGACGTGGGGCAAGGCGTTGCTGTCGTGGACGGAAACTCCGCAGCAGGCACTGCAACTGCTGATTGACCTGAATCACCGCTATGCGCTGGATGGCCGGGATCCGGCATCTTATGGCGGAATTCTGTGGTGCCTGGGGCAGTTTGATCGGCCGTTTGAACCGGAACAGTCGGTTCTTGGGACGGTGCGACCGCGACCGGTGCGCGAACACGCGCGGCGACTGGACGTGCCAGCGTACCGCCAGATCACAGCCACGACGCGTTGCCAGCCGGTGCCATCGATTGCGGTCATTGGTGCTGGTTTGTCGGGGTGTTGTGCAGCACGGATCGTGGCTGATCACGGACTGCCGGTGCAGCTCTTTGAAAAAAGCCGTGGCCCGGGTGGCCGCATGTCAGCGCGGCGTACGGAGCAGTTCACGATCGACCATGGCGCGTCCTGGTTCACGGCGCGGGATGAACGTTTCCGACGGTATGTTCGCAGCTGGGAACAGCAGAATCTGGTGCGTCCCTGGCGCGGGCGATTTGTCCTGCTGGATTCAGCCGGCCAGGAAACAGAACTTCCGCAGCGACGACGTCTGATCGCGGTACCGCGGATGTCTGCGCTCTGCCAGCAACTGGTGCAGGGGCTGCCTGTGCGCACGGAGACTCGCGTTGTACAGTTGCAGCAGCACGGTTCACAGTGGCGATTGCAGGATGAACAGCAGCAGTGGTCCGGGCCGTTTGATCAGGTGGTGCTGGCCCTGCCGGGGCCTCAGGCGGACGCATTACTCAGCACCGCCGGTCTGTCGGTTGCGGCAGTGATGCCGGACTATGATTCGTGCTGGACGCTGCTGGTGGCCAGTCCGCATCTGAGCGCGGCGGACTGGGTGCAGGCGGAATTCTGCGAGGGTTTGATCGCGCGCATCAGCCGCTGTCAAACGCGGCCGGGGTATGCGGGGTTAGCGGGCGAGCAACTGGCGGTTGCGGCAGGTTCTGACTGGTCGCGGGGGCAGCGTGAGACCTCTGCCGAGGCTGCCGGGCAGATGCTGTTCGATGCACTGCGGGAGATCCGGGCGTTTCGGGGTCTGAGCGACTGGACGTGGCAGGCTCATCACTGGCGTTATGCCTTACCGACGGCGGGTGATCGGAGGCAGATTGCGGTTGAGTTGCAGCGACTGGCCGGGCTGGGTTTGCAACTGTGCGGAGACTGGGTGCTGGCAGATGGGCGCAGTTCATGTGCGGTGGAATCTGCGTGGCTGAGCGGTCAGGCGGCCGCTGGGCGAATTCTGTGCGACCTGCAGCAATTGAAACGTCGCCAGCGTGACCTGCTGTGGGACGTGGACAATTGAGAATGGGTGGTGGGTAATGCGTGGAACAACGGGGCGTTGCGGGGGACTGTCCACCGCGACACCTGCCGGCCTCCGCCGCCGACCCACCCCGGACCGTCACACCAGCAATTCTGTTTCGTGCTTTTCGTGCTTCAAATTAGCCACCGCCCACCGCCCACTGCCCACTGAAAACTGCCCACGGAAAACCGAAAACCGAAAACCGAAAACCGAAAACCGAAAACCGAGAACTGAGAACTGACCACTGAGAACTGAGAACTGAGAACTGAGAACTGAGAACTGAGAACTGAGAACTGAGAACTGACCACTCAATCGTTATTCTCCGGTCTTCCTTCGGTGTAATGCCAGTTATGAATTGGCTGCAGCACATTTAAAACATCGGCCAGCAGTTGCTGGTCCAGCGGTTCGTGGGCCCACGCTGCCCACTGGCGGATTCGGGCCGGGTTGGCGGAACCTGTAATGCAGGTGGTGAAATCCGGGTTGGCGATCGAGAACTGCAGTGCCAGTTTGGCGAGATCTGATCCGCGGTCGCGACACAACTGTGCCGCGGCCGCAGCGATGCGACGGACTTCCGAAGTCGCTTTGTGCCAGACTGGCAGCGGGTCATTGGAAAGCAGCCGCGCTGAAAACGGAGCGGCGTTCATCAGTCCCACGCCCTTCTGCTGACACAAAGGCACCAGCTCCAGCGCCATATCGTTTTGCAGCGTGTAGTGGTTGTAGGTCAGTATCACGTCCACATCGTCCGAATTCTGCAGCACGTATTTGAACATCTTCATGGGATAACCACTGACTCCGATGTAACGTACTTTGCCCTTCTGCACCAGTCGCCGCAGGGCTGGCAGAGTCTCTTCGACGATCTGTGACATCTCCACAAATTCCAGATCGTGACACAGCACGATGTCCAGATGATCCGTCCGCATCCGTTCGAGTGAGATATCGACGCTTTCGATCACCCGTTTGGCACTGAAGTCAAAGTGCCGCGGTGCGTAGCGTCCCAGCTTGGTGCCGAGGTAGTAGCTGTCACGCGGGATACCGGGGAGCACCTGTCCCAGCAGCACTTCGCTCATGCCCCGGCCGTAGTAGGGTGACGTATCAATGAAGTTCATGCCCACTTCAATGGCGGTCGTCACGCTCCGCAGACAGTCCTGCAGATCCACATTCCGAAACTCGGCCCCCAGCGAGGACGCCCCGAAAGACAACGAGGTGAAATTCAGGCCGGTTTTTCCCAGCGGTCGCAGTGGCAGCATGGCAGCGGTCTTCCGTCGTTGTGGCAAACAGGTTGGGAGCAGGGTTGGGAGCAATACAGTGGCGTGAGAATACAGAAAATGGTCCGAACGGGAAAACGCCAGCTCAAAAATCCTCGCCAGCCACCGATTGGGCCCCGCGTGGCGGCCGGTGAATGCCGGGCGGATGCGGGATCCGGCAGATTGCACAGTGCTGCCAGTTTGAGCGGTTGTGGTGGAAGTGTCGGGCAACCCGAAAATTCGGCCCAGTGTTGCCAGCGCGCATCATCTGCTGCCCTGCGGCAACAGCCTGCGATTTCCACCGTTTCTCGAACGCAGCTCCACAAACTTCCGCAAAACTGCCTCACGGTCATCATTTTTCCGGCAGAACCGAAGCAGTCAGCAGAATCGGAAATGTTACAGAGTGATTTCCCGGCACAAACCGCCGATAGCAGCCTGCGTGGGCACGCAGCTTCGGCAATTCCTGCAGAACTTCGCGCCGGAGCGTCGAAATTCAACCTAGAGTTGGCAGCCTTGTGTTCGCATCTTTTGCAGAGGTCAGTACCTGGCCTCCCGTTTGCATCATTGAAGTTGCTGCGATCGGCACAGCCGATCGGACCGGGGCTTCGGATCCGCTTCCCTGTTCCTGTGAAAATGCAGAATTTCGCTTTAGGGGGATGATCCGGACTTTTCACTGTCTGTCAGGTGAGGCCAGCGTCTGGTCTCAGGGTTTTCTGAACCAGCAGACAGCAATCATTCACGAAGAAGATTGACCAGGGACTGGACATGTTGGTACTCAGCCGCAAAAAAGATGAAAAAATCGTAATCGGTGACTCCATTACTCTGATGGTGATCGAAATCAGAGGCGACAAGGTGCGTCTGGGCATTGAAGCGCCCCGCGATGTCACCGTGCACCGCGAAGAGGTGTACGACGCCATTCGCCGTGAAGCGGCTCCTGATCCGAAATCCTGACAGGTCCGGTCCGAACAATTCGGGCTGCTCAAAGCTGCCTGCACCCCGCAGACGCTCGTCCCTGGCGTTCAGCGGTGTCTGTGGCAGTCGGCGACAGTTACCTGCATCGTCGCTCAGTCCCCGATTGATTCGCATCGCCCCACGACATACGCCGGGGCTGCCGAATGCGCCGGATGCGCTCCTCGGCATGCCCCCAGCCACTTTGTCATTTCGTCAGACGCCACTGACTTCTGCAGTCGCATCTGCGTCAGCCGTTGCTTACACTTCCGCCGGACGCTGCATGGCCCCGCACGTGGCCTGCAGATTCCGTGCGTGGCAGTGTCGCGCGGCACTCTGCCAGCATGTGTTCCGTGTCGTCATTGTCCGCGCTGCCATCACGCATTGCGGATCGTACGATGAATCAGTCTCCGGGACTTCAGTCCGAACATACCGCCCAGTACCTGCAGGCTGTTCGTCAGAAGGTCGGGCAGGTGGTGGTCGGCCAGGATGTGGTTGTAGAGCGAGCACTGATCGCGCTGCTCACCAGCGGTCACCTGCTGCTGCAGGGTGTTCCGGGCCTTGCCAAGACGCTGCTGGTATCGGTGCTGTCGCGGTGCATTGACCTGCAGTTCGCTCGGATCCAGTTCACCATCGACCTGCTGCCATCAGACATTCTCGGCTCTGAAATCCTTGACCAGCGGACCAGCGAATTTCGCACGAAAAAGGGTCCCATCTTCACCAATCTGCTGCTGGCGGACGAGATCAACCGGGCGGCTCCGAAGGTGCAGGGGGCTCTGCTGGAAGCCATGCAGGAACGTCGCGTCACGATCGGCGATGCAACGTGGAACCTGCCCGCACCATTTCTGGTGATCGCCACCCAGAACCCGGTGGAACAGGCTGGTACATTTGAGCTGCCCGAAGCACAGCTTGACCGATTCATGCTGTGCCACCGGCTGCAATACCCCACTCAGGCCGAAGAAACCGAAGTGCTCCGCCGCAACGCCGGACTGGGGATCCAGCGACGTGATGGCGGCGCTGTCGTGCAGACGGAATTCGACGTGCTCGACAAACGCCCTGTCGGCACCTCCGAGGACCTGATCACGGCCATGGAAGCTGTCAACTCGGTCCATGTCAGTGAGACCTTCATTCAGCACGTCGTGCAACTGGTCAACGACACTCGCCAGCACCCCCACCTTGAGTTGGGCTGCAGCCCCCGCGCCGGCATCTCGCTCATCAAAGCCTCCCGCGCCCGCGCGCTCATCCACGGACGATCCTACGTCACTCCCGACGACCTGTTTGCACTTGCCGAAGACGTGATCCTGCACCGCATCCGGCTGACCTACGAGGCCATTGCGGACGGAGTCACCGGACGCGATGTGCTGCGGAAAATCATCAACAACAGAATTTGACAGGCAGTGAGAAGTGAGAAGTGCGGTCAGATGCCTGAAACCTGACTGCTATCCACTCGCTCGCAGAGGGCAAAGCAGACAACCAGGAATCCAGCTCACGACAACCCGACGATTATCACCAACTCACACCGGCAACTGAAAACCGGCAACCGGCAACCGAAAACCGAAAACCGAAAACTGACCACTGAAAACTGACCACTGACCACTGACCACTGACCACTGACCACTGACCACT
>CAITYU010000533.1 GCA_903896675.1 uncultured Planctomycetaceae bacterium | reverse complement strand
TCATCTGTATCTCAGCCGAACTGATCAGCCGTGTGCGCGGCAACTGCTGGAAATGGCGGCTCGACACGAATGCAGCGTCTCTGCGATCCAGCCAACTCGTGAAAATGAGATTGTGCACTTTGGCACCGTCGGGGGCAGCCCGGTGGCCCGCGAACAGGGTCTGTACGAAGTCTCAGCAGTCATTGAAAAACCGACTCCGACTGTTGCCGAGCAGCGGCTGATCGTGGCGGGCCAGCGTGCCGGCTATTATCTGTGTCTGTTCGGCATGCATGTGCTGACACCGGCAATCCTTGGCATTCTCAGCAGCAATCTGCAGGCGGCCCCTGTCGGCACGGGAATTGATCTCAGCAGTGCCCTGAATCAGTTGGCGACTGTGGAGCGTTATCTGGCCTTTGCGGTGGCCGGCACCCGCTACAACATCAGTGAAAAATATGGCCTGCTGCTGGCCCAGCTGGCATTCAGTCTCAGCGGACAGGATCGGGATCTGATTCTGACCGAGCTGGTGAATCTGCTGGCATCCCGCTGACCGTTCGACTGTGCCCCTCGCACGCACACAACTTCAACCTGTCCGCTGCCGCTTTTCAAACTGCCTTTGCCTCCTGCAGAACGCTCATGACTCAGTACACCTCACTGCTGCTGCCGATCATCACTGCTGAAGAACGGTCAGTGCGTGATCGTTCGCTGGATGTGGCCTGTCAATCACTGACAATTGACCAGTTGCTGGCCGAATGCGAAGTACTGGATCAGTTCCGGCGCCAGTCGTCGAATCTGTATCAGCGTGTACGAGCCCTGTTTTTTCTGTATGCGATCCATCGCTTTCACCTGCCACCGCGGCTGGCGGCAGGTGGCAGGGAAAGTGGCCGGATTTCGCCGGTCGCCTACGCGCAGATGCTGAATCGTCGCTATCCTGAGGCGATTGACCTGTTTCTGTTCCAGCAGTCGACGGACGGCCCTTCCGTCACGCTGAGCAGTGCACTTGGCGAGGCCTGTCATCGGCTGGCTTTTCAGACTCTGGCCGATCAGGTCCGTCGCAGTGTCCGCACGGTGCGTGGCAATCAGTGGATGTTTCGCACGGGACATCCGGCCGATGTACCGCTGACACTGCGTCGCGAGCTGCTGCTGGTCAGTTCGCAGACAGGTACATATCCGGTTCTGCGGGAACGCACATCGGTGCGAATGGATTTTTCGCACAGTGGCTGGAGCGATATCTTCTTTCTGGGGATGGATTTTCCGGAAGGCGCTCGAGTGATCAACGCTTCGATTGATCTGGCCGTGCGCGGTCGACACGCGACTCCGGAACCCCCGATCGAATGCAGTCTGCGAGTGATTGATGAGCCGGTACTGCGGCTGGCCAGTCTGGATCTGGATGCCCGCGCTGAAATCACGGATCTCAGTGAAGTCTTTGACTTCGCTCGCGACTACCTTGGCCTGCTGAAGGCCGCCGTGATTGCCGCCGGGCTGATTCCTCCGGGCATGGAGGGTTGTGGCGGTTCGGTGGCCGACGTCTTTTCGCGGATGATCGGCCCGGGTCTGGGTCTGGAAATCACCAGCCGTGTGAACGATATTCCCAAGGGCTCGCGACTGGCCGTTTCCACCAACCTGCTCGGCTCGCTGATTTCACTCTGCATGCGGGCCACCGGTCAGGTAGCGTCATTGACGGGGCAACTGGAAGAGGCGGACCGTCGGATTGTGGCGGCCCGTGCGATACTGGGCGAGTGGCTGGGGGGCTCGGGCGGTGGCTGGCAGGACTCAGGCGGCATCTGGCCGGGCATCAAACTGATCACGGGGGCTGCTGCCACAGCGGACGACCCGGAGTACGGGATCAGTCGCGGCCGGCTGATGCCACGGCACCACGTATTTTCCCGCGCGGAAGTTTCCGACGAAACACGCCAGCGTCTGCAGAACAGTCTGGTGCTGGCACACGGCGGCATGGCCCAGAATGTCGGACCGATTCTGGAAATGGTCACAGAGAAGTATCTGCTGCGGTGCGAAGCGGAATGGCAGGCTCGCGGTCGCGCAATCCAGTTGCTTGATCAGATGACCGCGTCCCTGCGCAGCGGAGACATTCCGGCCGTCGGTCGGGCAACTCATCAGAATTTCCACGAACCTCTGCAGCAGATCATACCGTGGTGCAGCAATGCCTACACGGAAGCCATTATCTCAGCCTGCCAGACTCGCTATGGCAGCAGCTTTCATGGTTTCTGGATGCTGGGTGGCATGGCGGGCGGCGGCATGGGTTTCATTTTTGATCCTCTCGTCCGCAACGAAGCCAGTGAATGGCTGCAGACTGCAATGGTTGAAATCAAACGCGGTATGGAGGACGCCGTGCCCTTCGCCATGGACCCGGTGGTCTATGATTTTTCGATCAATGACAACGGCACCTTTGCCGAACTGCGTCAGGACTGCGAACTGCCGCGCGGGTATCACGCACAGATTGTTCCGGACTGGCTGAGGAAGGGCCTGCATCAGTTGAGCCCGATGACTCGTCGGGAACTGGAACGGGTCGGCAACACCTGCCGCACCGCCAGCGGCCTGCCACTTGCCTCCAGCCTGATTCAGAGACTGCTGCCAGCCACATCCGCTGAGGCTCGACAGTCAGCCCGTCTGGAAGATCTGCTGCGGGACAACGGCTTTGACTCCACCGCCCATGAACAGCTGCGGGAGGATCTGCGATCCGGCCGACTGGGTATGGCACAGAATCGATTGCATCAGTCGGCTGTGATTGCGGATGTTCGTCCGGGTGATGTGATCGAGGCCCGACGTGATATTCCGCAGTCGGCCGTCGAAATCGGCAGACAGGCCCTCGCACGCGGTGAAGCCGCGGTGGTGACGCTGGCTGCGGGAGTCGGCAGTCGCTGGACGCAGGGGGCCGGAGTCGTCAAGGCCCTCAATCCGTTCTGTCGGATGGCCGGACGCTGGCGCTCGTTCCTCGATATCCACTGGGC
This sequence comes from uncultured Planctomycetaceae bacterium, assembly GCA_903896675.1. Classification (GTDB taxonomy): domain Bacteria; phylum Planctomycetota; class Planctomycetia; order Planctomycetales; family Planctomycetaceae; genus SXXK01. Next base: position 12,819 of record CAITYU010000533.1, on the reverse strand, counting down.
CAAAACGCGTCGCGCTGCCGCAGACTTCGGAATCGCTCCCCTGCACGTCGTCACCTCCGGCTACCTCACGGACAAACCGCTGCGACGGGCCGTGCAGAATCTGGATGCGCAGGGACTGCTGCAGGTCTCACGCGGTGCATCCGTCGGGCTGCGGATGATCCCCACACTCCGCGATCTGCAGTTCACATGGGAAGAAATGGCTCAGCAGGTACTGGACCCGCAGAAGGAAAAAGTCCGCACCAGTCTGCGGGCTGCACTGATGAACTGGGCTCGCACCGTCGGCGAAGCCGCTGATTACACCGACAATCTGCCACTGCAGTGCCTGCATCCCGTCGGACACTGGTATGAAATTCCCAATCTGCTGCGCAATGGCACTCTGCTGCGGATGCTGCAGGACCGACCGCAGCTGCGCTGGCTGATGCTGCACAACATTGACACACTGGGGGCTGCTCTGGATCCCGGCTGCCTCGGACTGCACATTCAGTCCGCTGCCGATCTCAGCTTCGAGGTGATCTGCCGCAGACTGGATGATCGCGGCGGCGGACTGGCTCGCGTGGACGGGCGAGTGCGACTGGTCGAAGGACTCGCCATGCCTCGCGAAGACGACGAATTCCAGCTCACCTGGTACAACTCGCTCACGACCTGGATTGACATCGACCGATTGCTCAGCATCTTCGGACTCAGTCGCGAAACGCTGGCCAATCAGGATCGGGTGGATGCGGCGATTCGCGATCTGGCTCGACGACTGCCTACCTACATCACTCTCAAGGATGTCAAGAAACGCTGGGGGAACGGACAGGAAGATGTCTTCCCGGTTTCGCAGTTTGAAAAACTGTGGGGCGACATGACGGCACTCAGCGATGTTCGCTGCAGCTTCCTCGGCGTCACAACCGAACGGGGACGACAACTGAAAGACCCGGCCCAGCTCGATGGCTGGCTCCGCGATGGCTCTGCGGCATACGTCGAATCGCTGTGCCGATTCTGAGCAACATTCAAGTGATCGGCCGAACCATGGTCACGACAGACTGGCAGGATGCAGAGTGGGACGATGAATTCGACGAGCCCGCCGACGAGGCAGATGATGCGGACGAGACCAGCGTGATCACCTGCCAGCACTGCGGTCGGGACATGTACGAAGACGCAGTACAGTGTCCGGCCTGCGGTCTGTATGCCACCCGGGAGGGGCGCCAGGCGCCCGCGAAACCCCGCTGGCAGCTGGTCGGTGCGGTCGCCGCTGTCCTCGCCATCCTGACGTGGTTCCTGTGCAGCCTGTAACAGCATGGCACGCCGCACGTGGCTGCTGCATAAACCGTGGGCAGAACTGCCTGCAAACCAGCCGGCAATTTTTGCCCTCGCCCCATTGCCGCACCGGCGATCCACAAGAAAACCCTCAAAACACTGCAAAAACGACACTTCGCAACGCTCGCACAAAAATCCGCTCCGATTTTTTCTGTTTGGCACACACCTTGCATTTGGAAAGATTCGGAGGTAATCGGCGGAGTGGTGGGACCCGCCGGTTGCATTAACTCTGCAGGGGTCAAGGGAGGGGAAGGTCAGGAATCTCGCCTGTTCTCGCTCACATGGGTGCGTGGCCCGAGCGGGAAGCTCCTGCCGAGAAGTCTGCTTGCAGACTTCGCGGTGGAAAGGGGAAAGGCTTTAAGCCTTTCCCCTTTCTTTTTGCGCTGAGACTTTCAGAACAAGTGGTGTCCTTCCAGCGACAGCAGCGTCTGCTTGATGTGCAGACCACCGGTATATCCAACCAGCCTGCCGCTGCTGCCGATCACCCGATGGCAGGGAATCAGAATCGGCAACGGATTCCGCCCGTTCGCCAACCCCACCGCGCGACAGGCCTGCGGTCGGCCAATCGCTCTGGCAATCTGCCCGTAACTGGTCGTGGTGCCCCAGGGAATCTGCTGCAGTGCAGTCCAGACCTGCTGCTGAAAATCAGTCCCCCGAGGCGTTAATGGCAGGTCGAAGTGCTGCAGACGACCTGCAAACCACGCCTGCAGCTGCTGAACCGCCAGTATCGCCAGCGGATGCCCGGATCGCTCCCGCCCTGCAGCCAGCGCGTCACAGTTCAACCGAATCTGTTCCAGCCCCTGATCCGTACCGACAATCAGCAGTGGTCCCACCGGCGATTCGCTGAGACCAACCTGAAACATCCGCTGCACCTCAGTCACATCCGCAGGCCCACTCAGTGAGAACAACCGCCACCGGTCGTTTCGAAGAAGTCACAGCCTTTGTTGTCCACCAGTATGAATGCCGGGAAATCGACCACGTCGATCTTCCAGATGGCCTCCATACCCAGTTCGGCAAACTCCACAACCTCCACCGAACGAATGTTCTCCTTCGCGAGGATCGCCGCCGGACCACCGATACTGCCAAGATAAAAGCCACCGTGCTTCTGACAGGCTGCCGTGACCTGTTTGCCGCGATTGCCCTTGGCAATCATCACCATGCTGCCACCATGACTCTGAAACAGATCGACGTATGAATCCATACGACCGGCAGTCGTTGGACCGAACGACCCACTGGCATAGCCCTCGGGCTTCTTCGCCGGCCCGGCGTAGTACACCGGATGGTCGCGGAAGTACTGTGGCAAAGGCTGCCCGGCATCCAGTCGTTCCTTCAGTTTGGCATGCGCGATATCGCGTGCTACCACGATCGGACCGCTCAGCAGCAGCCGCGTGGTCACCGGATACCGATCCAGCTCCTGCAGAATCTCCGGCATCGGACGATTCAGATCAATCCGCACCGCTGTTTCGTCCCGCACATCGCGGAGTGCCTGCGGAATGAACCGCAGCGGATTCGTTTCCAACTGCTCCAGAAACACTCCATCCCGAGTAATCCTGCCTTTGGCCTGACGGTCGGCACTGCACGAAACACCAATCCCCACCGGCAGAGATGCCCCGTGTCGCGGCAGCCGAATCACTCGCACATCCAGCGCGAAATAACGACCGCCAAACTGCGCACCAATGCCGCAGTTGCGAGCAGCCTGCAGCAGTTGTGCTTCCAGCTCCACATCCCGGAACGCCCGCCCACCAGGACTGCCGGTCGTCGGCAGATGGTCCAGATACTTTGTGCTGGCCAGCTTCACTGTCTTCAGTGTGGCCTCGGCGGAGGTCCCGCCAATCACGAACACCAGGTGATACGGCGGACAGGCCGCTGTCCCCAGCGAAGTCATTTTCTCAGTCAGAAACTGCACCAGAGTCTGCGGATTCAGAATCGCCCGCGTCTCCTGATACAGCCAGGACTTGTTCGCGGAACCACCACCCTTGGCGACAAACAGAAACTGGTACTGATCACCATCACAGCCTGCCAGATCAATCTGAGCCGGCAGGTTGGTGTTGGTATTCTTTTCATCCCACATGGTCAAAGGAGCATTCTGGGAATACCGCAGATTGTTCTCGGTGTAGGCATCATAAACGCCACGCGACAACGCCGCCTCATCACCCGAGGACCAGACGGCATGTCCCTTCTTGCCCAGAATCGTGGCCGTCCCCGTATCCTGACAGAAGGGCAGCACACCCTTGCTGGCCACATCGGCGTTTCGCAGCATCGTCAACGCCACCATGCGGTCATTTTCCGATGCTTCAGGATCGTCCAGAATCGCCGCCACCTGCTGCAGATGCGCAGGACGCAGAAAGAAGTTGATATCGTGAAAAGCCTGGGCACTGAGCAGTGTCAGTGCGGCCGGATCCACACACAGCACATCCTGCCCCTGAAAACTCCGGACCTGCACGTGCTCCTTTGTCAGCAGGCGATACGCCGTCTGATCAGCTCCGGTCTGAAACAACGGCTCCCAGGAAAATTCGGCGGTCGGCACGGGTCGACTTCTTTCTGCGAAGGTCTGCGAAACACTGACGGCGAAGCTCTGCACCACAAACGGCGTCAATTCTTGTCCGACTGCTCTGCAGTCGACTTCCTGGCACCGGAAGATTCCGGGGGCAGGGAACGAATTCTTGCTTTTCGGATGCGTCCCGTGGTCGCGTAAGTCGCAAATCCAAAGGGCTTCGAACGCTCCACCTCAAATCGCACCCCAATACGTCGATCGGTCGTGTCCACATCCACAATCTGATTGTCATCAATCCAGGCGCTGATGTGATTGTCACGCACCACCAGACGAACCCGATACCAGCGCCCCTTGTCAAACTGCTGGTAGGACGTGGTGTCGTTTTCAGACGCATCCATGCCGTCCAGACTGCTGATGCCGCACACACCACCCCCCCAGCCACCAATGATCAGCGAACAGAAACTGTCCCGAATCGGAAACGTCAACCCCGCAAAAAAATCTCCACCAGCCTCCCGCTGCGCCTCAAACTGCACCTCATAATTCGACTTCGGCAGCTTCTTCTCTGTGTGAATGCCCGACAGATCTGCGCCCTGGGTGATCACGATGTCCCCGTTCTCCACCAGGACGTCGCCCTCGCCTCCAAAATTGGTCACCTTCCATCCATCCAGATCCTTGCCGTTGAACAGCGGCTGCCAGCCTTCAGCATCCCCCTTCGACTCCGCAGCCGATTTTCCTGCAACAGCCTTTTCATCCGCCACAGCCAGCGTTGCCGGCAGCAGTCCACCCAGCAGCATGACTGCAATCACCCTGAGCCATGGCAAACAGTTACCGGCAGAGCAGTTCGAGGATGAAATCATCGGCGAGATTCCTGTGGGGTGGGAAAAAACAAAGCAACACTGCAGACTGCCTCAGGATACCAAAAAAACACCCGGCAGCCAGACAGCCAGCAGACACTGAACAACTGGCACCTGCCCCGCCAGCAGCCACCAAACCAAACCTCCCAGTCACCCCACACTGCGCATTTGAAAGAAAAACCACACAAGGATTTCCTGAAGGACCATTCCACAAACGGTACTTACGCGGCGTAAACTCAAACAAGTCAATACCTTGTATCAATTCCAAAGGTACTTGTTTCGTATTGACCCAAATCCGCCGGTTGCAATAGAAAACGGCGGGAAACCAGCGAGAACTGCCGACCAGAGCAGGCCCGTGCTGGATTCCTGCCGGAATTTCGAGCTGATCAGGACGCGGCTCCGGGCCGGTTGACACATTCAGCAGCAATGCAGACATCCATGCGGTCATTGATGCACTATGCAGGCTTTCGGAAAGGACTCCGAAACACCGGAGACTCCGGTGTCCTGCGCGCATTGAATCGGCTGCACCGACATGTACTGCTGTGGCCGGTCTATGCTGCGGCGCTGCTGCTGCCCCTGCTGGGCAGTGGCTGCCAGGAAGCCAATCATTACTACGCGGAAAGTCCGTGGTACGGCGGACGCAAACTGCCGGAAAACCTGCGTTTGCGACGACAGTCCAATCCTCAGGAAGTGGACCTGTCGCGACTGGCCGGAGGGACGGGCAGCAGTCAGCAGATTGGCGTTGGCGACTACCTCGAAGTGCAGATCGCAGCAGGTCTGCATGAAAATGATCAGTCCACAACGGCGGTGCGAGTTCAGGAAGATGGCGCCATCACTCTGCCCGATATCGGATCTGTACAGGTCGTCGGCCTGGAGCCGCAGGCGGCAGAAGCGATGATCCAGACAGAAGCTGTGCGGCAGGACCTGTATCGCAATCCCACCGTCACCGTCTTCGTCAAACAGCAGAAGAAGAATCGCGTACGAGTCCTGGGTGCCGTCAAGAGCGAAGGCACCTACGAGCTGTCCCCGAATTCCAGCGACGTCGTGTCAGCCATTGCCGCTGCCGGAGGGCTGGCGATCAATGCGGGGCAGAAGGTGGAAGTGCGGAATCCTGGCGCCACTCTGATGCCTTCCGAACCAACACCACCGCCAATGGCAGGAAACTCAGGCAGTCCCCTGATTCAGGCCAGCAGCTCGAAAAACATGCGACCTGCTTCCTACACCATTGATCTGGTATCCGCGGCACGTTCCGGCGAAGGACAGTATCTGGTCGAAGATGGTGGAATCGTGATGGTCGAGAAACGCGATCCACCGCCGATCTTCGTGCAGGGTCTGGTACGAAATGCGAATCAGTACGAGTATCCGATTGGCAAGGAACTGCGGCTGCTGGACGCGATATCGCTGGCTGGTGGCATGTCCAATCAGATGGCTGACAAAATCTTCATTGTGCGTCAGGTGGAAGGCCAGACGGAGCCGGTGCTGATTCAAAGCAGCTGGCGGCGGGCGAAACGCAGTTCAGAGGCCAACATTCGACTGGGGCCTGGTGATGTGGTCTCTGTGGAACAGACTCCGGGCACCGTCTTCATGGACGTGCTCAACATTATCAGGTTCGGTGTAACGGGCTCCACAACTCTGTTCTGACCGAACAGGAGTTGCGGTGTGAGTGTCAGGGAGGCAACGGGATGACGGAGCAGGATCGGATCCTGGCAGGCACGCAGGACGGAGCAAATGCGGCGGCGACCACGCTGCATCTGCTGTTTCGTTTTCTGCGCACAGTCAGATTCCGCAAGGGCATCCTCGTGGCGTCACTCGTCATGTCCACCATTCTGGGCATGACCTATTACATCACGGCCGAACGAATCTACGAATCCACAGCGTCGCTGTACGTCGTGCGCAAGGGTTCCGGAGTCACGTCAGATACCACATCCAATTCGGCAAATCCCGTCACCGAAATGCCCACCTACATCGCACTGATGTCGGAGGAGGAAGTGATTGCCCGGGCACTTCGCATTATGCCGGAGAAGTATCGGCGAGTGGATCTGGCCGGTTATCCGCAGAGTGCATGGGTCCGCATGGTGCGTGACAACCTGCAGGCTTCTTCGGCCTACAACACCAATGTGATGGATATCAGTTATCGGTCGCGGGATCCGCGCGCTGCGGCTGCCATGCTGACTGCCATGCTGGCCGGCTACGAACAGTTTCTGAATGACACCAACCTGGGCCTGTCAGAGCAGGGCCTGAAGACACTGGCAACACGTCTCAGGGCCATTGAGCTCGAGGTGAAGGAGCTGCAGTCACGACGCCTGCACCTGAAAGCCTCCGCCCCGGAACTGGTGGATACCGGAGAACGCAATCAGAACAGTCTCAACACCATCTCGAAGAACATCGAGATGCTGACCCAGGAGTACACCAATTCCCGTCGCCGCACGGAAGAAGCCCGCACGACGTCTCAGGAACTGCAGCGAGCCATTGCCAGCGGCGAAGACATCCTGCAGTTCGCCATGGAAACACTGGATTCCGCCGGTCGCCAGCTTGTGGAACAGTCCATGGGACTGGGAACTCAGGACAGTTATCATGTGCAGCGAATCATGCAGGAAATTCTGGATCGGCAGTCCGCTCTGACCGAAGCCCGCCAGAAATACGGCGCAAAACACGCTCGCATCCGCGCTCTGGAAACAGAACTGGCTGTCAAGGAAAAGTATCTTCGCGAATTCCCGGAACTGCAGCGAACCCGCACGGATACCATGACGCGTGAAGTGCTGGCACCGCGACTTGTCCAGTACCTCAGTCAGCAGATTCTGAAACTGGAGCTGAACGAGAAGGCCGTCGGAGAACGACTGGCTGCAGAACAGGCCAAGGCCCAGAAACTGTCGCAGACGCTGACTGAACTGGGTGATCTGGATCGCCAGATTGAACACCTGTATGAACAGCAGAAGTCACTGCAGTCCCAGTCCGACGGAATCGGCCTGAACAAGGACACCTTCCTCAGCACCAAAGTTTCCAGTCGTCCCACAGTGCCGATTCGCCCCGTGTCTCCGCGGCTGCCGATTGCCGTGCTGCTGTCGCTGCTGATCGGTACCGGCACAGGACTGGCCGTGATCTGGGTCCTGGACATCATGGACGACCGCTTCAGAACGCCGGAAGAACTGAAGCTGCATCTGGAAACTCAGGTACTGTCAATGATTCCGCGGATGACCGAGCTGCCGGGCGAGGGTTTTGAGGCAGTGATGTGCCATGTTCGACCGCATTCACGGGAAGTGGAGCCGTTCCGGGCCCTCCGCACCAGCATCGAATTTTCTCCGCAGGACACCAACCGTCTCGTGGTGACCAGCACGGAACCGGGCGACGGCAAAACCACGGTGTCCATGAATCTCTCGGTGGCTTACGCTCAGTCCGGCAGGCGGACGCTGGTGATTGACGCTGATATGCGGCGTCCGGGCCTCTCCACACTGCTCGGTCTGCGCGACGACGTGGGGCTGTCGCGACTGCTGCGGTCACCGGATGATCTGGACACCGCGATTGCCGCCAACCTGCGGACCACGATCGTGCAGGGACTGGACGTAATCTCCTGCGGACCACGCCCCGTCAATCCCGCTGAACTGCTGTCTTCCGAGCGATTCGCGGCACTGCTGTCATGGGCCGAAACTCGCTACGACCAGATCATCGTGGATGCTCCCCCGGTCCTCGCCGTCAGTGACCCGGCCATCGCCGGAAGACTGGTGGATGCCGTCGTGCTGGTGGTGCGACCGGACAAGGATCGTCGCCGCATGGTGATTCGTGCCGCTGAAACGCTGCGGACACTGGGCTGTACTCTGCTGGGTGTGGTGGTGAATCACCTGAATGTGGACGACGCCGGCGGATATGGGTATGGGTATGGTTACGGCTATGGTTATGGCTATGGGTATGGTCATGACCAGGAACCGGAAGAACAGACGGGATCCGGCGGGTATGCGGGCACAGGAGGCCATTCCGGCCTGCACAGTCCGTCAGCCGCCCCGGAGCCGCCCGTGGCCTCCGGACACTCCGTCTCTGCGGGACTTTACAGCATTTCGGTGGGTAGCGGTCGGGGCTCCGGGGATTCATCAAGGGCCGCCTGACACATTTTGCACACAGATCACAGAAACCCAGGCAGCATGTCCAGTCGTCGGAAAACACCACAGAACTCCTTCAGTGCGACGGCTCCCGGCCGACCGTGGCTGAGCGCGCTGTCTGAACGACCGCGACTGCTGAATCTGACGGATCTGCTGATCGGCCTGCTGCTGCTGCTGCTGCCCTTCGTCATGGGCGGGCGTGAAGCGTGGGGACACTGGCTGCTGATTACACTGTCCTTTCTGCTGGGCACCGTCTGGCACCTGCACCGGGTCTTTGAGGGTGGTCGTCTCCGCCTGCTGGCTCTGGAACCGCTGCTGCTGGCCGGACTGCTGCTGGTCTGGCTGCAGACTCGCGATCTGCCCGCCGATGTGCTGGCACGATTGTCCCCCGGATACCAGCGGCTGATTCCGGTCTGGAGTGAGCTGCAGGCGGGCACGGGGGAAGCCGCACAGACGTGGTCCACCGCCAGTTTCATCCCCGGCGAAACACGGCATGGATTCCTCGTACTGCTGGCCTATGGCATTTTCGGTCTGGTGCTGGCTCAGCGCATTCGCACGGAACGTGACTGTCACCTCGTCCTGAAGGCCGTGGGAATTTCCGGACTGCTGATGTCGGCCTTCGCGATTCTGCAGCTCGTCACGTCCAACGATTGCTTCTTCTGGTTCTATCGGCATCCCTTTACCGGCACTCGCGAGGTGCTGAAGGGCGCCTTTACCAACCGCAATCACTTCGCTCAGTTCGCCGCTCTGTCAATCGGACCGCTGCTGTGGTGGGCCATTGCCGCGCGCAAGCCAAAGGAGGCGGCTGAGGTCCTGCAGCGACGGGGACTGGGACCGGCTCGCGGCAATCACTCGCAGTTCGACAACATGATCGATGCCCTGCTGCTGCTGCGGCTGGCCGGAGCTGCCGGAGTCTTTGCGGCCATCATGCTGTCGCTGTCGCGAGGTGGTATGATTGCCGCTGCCACCGCCGCGGCAGTCGTCTTCGCAGGACTCTGGAAAGCCGGTCGCATCAGCTCCGGACTCGCACTCTCCACGGTGGCACTCGCCGCCGTGGCACTGGGTGGACTCGCTGCCTTCGGCGGACAAACCCTCGAAACACGGGTCTCAGATATCGCCAGCATGGATGCCGCAGCACTGGATCCCAGCAATGCCCGTCGCTCCATCTGGAAGGCAGACCTCGCGGCCATGCGTGAGTTTCCGATTCTGGGCACCGGAATCGGCAGTCACCGCTACATCTACCCCGCCTACATGGAAGATCTGGCCGACTTCATGACGTTCAGCTTCTCTCACGCAGAAAGCTCGTGGGTGCACCTCGGGCTGGAGGCGGGTCTGGCGGGAGTCGTGCTGCTGGCAGCCGGACTGCTGCTGATCCTGCTGCGTCTGCTGACAGCCATCCTCCGCGACTCTGATGCCGCACGCACCACCGCCATCGCCGCCTGCCTCGCGGGAATCATGGGTGGCATACTGCATGCCGTCGCCGACTTCATCTGGTACGTTCCGGCAATCGTCATCACCACCATCGCACTCGCCGTGACAGGACTGAGACTGTGCGATGGCTTCAGCGGTCATGCCGGAATCACGGTACCGCGACCGGCATGGCTGGTCCTGGCAGCCGGGTGCTGCGTCATGCTCGTCATGGTTCAGCCGGAACTCGGAAATCGAATCGCCGGGGAACACTGGTGGCACCGCTATCTGCTGGCCTCCTTCGAAGCCAGTCGCAGCGGCACGGACACACAGATGCCGGAACCCGGCGACCCACTCCCGGACCTCGACGGCATCGATCAGCCGGAAGAAGGTGACTATCCCTCGATGGCTGGTGACATCGACCTGCTGGCAGAGCCCGCCAGTGATTCCGTACAGTTTGCAGAACCCTCCGAGACTCCGTTTGGCACGGACGCTGCCGAGTCGGAAACCTCGCTGAGTGAAACTTCCGCTGCAGCCGGTGATACAGCCGGCTATGACGATCCGCAGCAGGGTTCTCAGAAAACCAGCGCACAGAAAATCGCGTCCTGCCGCAAACGACTGGCATACCTGCTGCAGGCCCACGCAGCACGCCCCGATCAGGCCGACATCTGCCAGAATATTGCCCGTCGCAGCCTTGAACTGTTCGAACTGCAGCAGCAGGTGTCGGACAATCCGATGCCACTGGTACAGATGCGGGATGCCTGCATCAACGCACAATTCCAGTCCAGACAGGAGCTGCGTGAGTTTCTGGAACGAGCCTGCGGCGAAAACATCCGGCTGATCGTGCTGGCCGATACGATGGCTCGCAGAGCCCTGCAGAGCTGTCCGCTGCAGATTGAACCCTGGAAAACCCTTGTGCTGACCAGCTTCATCCACGACCCCGCCGATACCCTCCATGCACGCATCATGGCCCAAACCATGCGACTGGGAAAACACAATCCCACAGTCCGGTTCTTCATCGGACAGTCGCTGGCCCTCGATGGAAGACCGGATGAAGCACTGGCACAGTGGAATGTGGTATTCCATTCGACAAAGGCCATGCGACTGCAGATGCTGCAGTTGCTTGTGGATCGGCTGTCCGCCGATGCCCTGCTGGTCAGCTTCCAGCCGAATCTGCTTGAACTCGAAGATGTCTATGATGTGTACAGCCGGAAAAACCGGCCCGCCGACATGGAACGCCTGATGCTGGCGATCCGCGATCAGAGTGCAGGACTGGACGTGGCGAAGGGCGAGACACTGGAAGGACATGAGCAGTATGTTCCCGTGCTCATGAAAGCCAACCGCATCGCCTGGACGCTGAAACAGCATGCGGTCAGTCAGACACTGCTGCGTCGCGCGATCGTCTGTGACACCGCGGCTGAAGCCCCTCGCCGTGCACTGGGACTGCTGCTGATGGAAAAACAGCAGTACGAAGATGCAGAAAAGCTGTTCGAATGGTGTTATGAGCAGACGCCGGGCGATGTGCGTCTGGAAGAGCTGCGGCGGGAATGCCGACGCCTCAGAACCCAGCAGCGGCGACTGCGAACAGCCTCCACTGAAACGCCCACAACGCCGTAACAACGGTGGCTGCCCGGCCACCCGCTCACCATTCCCCGAATCACCCCCTGACCATCAGCATGCGACCCTGTTCACAGGGCCAGCCACGGGCGATCGACAGCAGCGGGACGCAATCGAATTCACAGAGGGGTCCTGAGGTCTGTGGACGGCGGGCGCCCACGCGCCCCCAACACAATTCGGATCAACGCAAAATCCTGTGCGCAGCTGCAGATTGGCTTGCCACGGGTGTCGCCCCTTCGGGAGGGCGAAGCTCCTGCTGAGCCAAACACCTGTCTGGCCGCCCCTTCGGGAGGGCGAAGCTCCCGCTGAGCCGAACAGCCGTCTGGCCGCCCCTTCGGGAGGGCGAAGCTCCCGCTGAGCCGAAACACCTGTCTGGCCGCCCCTTCGGGAGGGCGAAGCTCCTGCTGAGCCGAACACCCGTCTGGCCGTTGGCTCCCACGGCTCGGCAGGAGCCTCGCCCTCCCACGTTTGGCGGCTCGGCAGGAGCCTCGCCCTCCAGGTTTGGCGGCTCGGCGGCAGCCTCGCCCTCCAGGGTGGAACCAACGGGCGCCAGTTCGGTGCCCCCTTTCAGGACAACACCCATTGGCTTCCGCCAACGGCTCGCCCTCGGAATGCCTCTACAATTGGTGCGTGGCGTGGTCAGAATGCTTCTGCACACCGCGCACTTCATTTTACGTTGAGCCCACAATTCCTGAAAACTCCGCAAATCAGGGCACCGATGATCCGGAGCCTTTCCGGGGCCTGCCGTTTTGAAATCTGCAGCAGCTGGGTACACTGCAGAATGTCTGCATTCTCACAAACCAGCAGACAGGTGTTCAGCGGGACTCCGACTATGGACAATCCGACTCAAACCGGCCTCGAACATCAGCTGCGGCAGTTGTCACAGTTGCTGGAAACGGCATCCCAGGCCACGCAACGGCTGCAGCAGGTCTGGCAGAAGCTGTCTGACGTACGACAGCAGTACACACACAGACAGCACGAACTGCAGTCGCAGTATCAGTCGCAGCGTGATGCTCGCACCGCGCAGCAGGCCACTGCTGCAGAGCAGCGTCGGCAG
>CAITYU010000532.1 GCA_903896675.1 uncultured Planctomycetaceae bacterium | reverse complement strand
GCACGCCGAAGTCGCCGGACTGGGTGAAGTCCGCCGCCAGTTCCTGCAGCCGGCCGGCCTGCCCGTCATGCTGGATGAGTCCCTGTGCTGCGCGGAGGATGCGGAACGAGCGATTGCCGGTCAGTGGTGCGATGCCTTCAACATCCGACTATCGAAATGCGGCGGAGTCCTGCGTTCGCTGCAGCTTGTGCAACTGGCCCGCAAACACGGTCTCCGCTGCCAGCTCGGCTGCCAGGTCGGTGAAACCGGAATTCTCTCAGCCGCCGGTCGACACTTTGCCTGCAGTGTCTCAGATCTGTGGTTCCTTGAAGGCAGCTTCGACCGTTTCCTCGTCCGCGATCGGCTGACAGAACAGGACCTGACATTCGGCCGAGCCGGCCACGCCTGCTCGCTGCTCGGGCCGGGTTTATCGATCGATATCGATGAATGTCGCGTGCGACAGCTGGCAAAACGGACGCAGGAACTGCTGCCAGGCTGAATATTCCTGACATTCCGGGCGGTTCACGCAGGCCACAAAATCCTGGCAAAACACACGACTCCGCGATTGACTAACAGAAAACCGGAACAGCAGAATATGGCAGGTCTGCCCCCAGGGCCGCCAAAAGCTCTGCATGATGCGGGGCCCGCAAAGCAACCGTCCGACTGCGACAATCGACACAAAAACACCTGTTCTGCCGGCTGGCGCAGTTAGCAAAATCAGTGAACCCCTGCAGGGCAGTGCTGCAGTTTTCCCATCGCACCGGGAAATCTGCCCGTACAGTATCTTGCGAGGATCACTCTGTGGCTGTCTTATGTCCGGATTGGCGGACACAGCCTCTGAAAATCCGCAGCAGCAGCGTGCGCGACGCGGCAACCGAAAATCTTTGTTTCGTATTTGTGTGCTCCTTCCCTGCAGAAAGGCTTAGCAGGCATGACCCGCTTCCGTCGAACCCGTGGCCGAAAGCCGTCATCGTTCTCAGTCCGCCCCACCGCGGAATCTCTCGAAATTCGCAGCCTGCTGTCGGGACTGTCCGTCGGCAAGCCCGGCATGGACCTGCCCCTGCCAGGACCCTCGCAACCCGATCGCGTGCCCAATGAACTGCTCGTGCAGTTCAAGCCTGAGGTCAGTCGTCAGCAGGCCAGCCAGATCGCCGCATCCCTCGGGTTGGATGTCCGCTCCTTCACACAGACTGCCGCCATGCAGGCCTCCGGTCAGGGATTGCTTGTTCGCGTTGGCACGCCGGCCAATATTCCACAGCAGCAGTCCATCGACCGCCTCCAGCAGCATCCGCGAGTCGCATTTGCTGAGCCGAACTACATTTACTACCCGGACTACGTCAGCAATGACCCATCATACACCGATGGCAGCCTGTGGGGCATGTACAGTAATGACAACCCGTCAGCCGGGCCTGGTGGCACCACCAATCAGTTCGGTTCCGCGGCCGAACAGGCGTGGCGGGACGGATTCATCGGCAACCGAGGAGTGTACATCGGAGTGATTGACACCGGGATCCAGCTGGATCACCCCGATCTCGCAGCAAACATCTGGGTCAACCCCTTCGAAATCGCCGGAGACGGCATCGATAATGATGGCAACGGCTACGCTGATGACATCAACGGCTGGGACTTCAACAACGACGACAACTCCGTCTACGACGATCCCTCCGATGATCACGGAACCCATGTTGCCGGCACCATCGGTGCCTCCGGTGGAAATGGCACGGGAGTCGCCGGAGTCAACTGGAATGTGAACCTGATTTCTGCCAAGTTCTTCGGTGCCAACGCGGCGACAGTGGAAATGGCCGTGCGCGCCTTCGACTACATGACGGACCTGAAAAGCCGCCACGGAATCAATCTTGTCGCTACAAATAACTCGTGGAGCGGCGGCAGTTACTCGCAGTCCCTGCATGATGCTGCCATCCGACACGCCAAAGCCGATATTCTGCTCGTCGCTGCCGCCAGTAACCGATCGGCTGATAACGACACCGCTCCTCGGTACCCCGCCAACCTGAACACCACAGTAGGCACATCCACAGAAACAGCAGCCTCCTACGATGCCGTTATCGCAGTAGCCTCACTCGACAGCAACGGGGCTCTGTCAGGCTTTTCAAGCTATGGCGCAACCACTGTGGACATCGGCGCTGCAGGGGCCGGTGTCCTGTCAACTGTTCCCGTCAGCACTTACGAGCTGTATGACGGAACATCCATGGCTACCCCACATGTCGCCGGCTCCATCGGGCTGTACGCCTCGGTGCACTCCACTGTCCAGTCAGCAGCCTCAATCCGTGCCGCCATCCTCAACTCCGCGGTCCCCACCACATCCCTCAATGGAAAAGTGGCCACCAACGGCAGACTCAACGTCTACAACGCCATCCGCAGCTCAAACTTCATCTACCTCGACAAATCCGTCTACCGATCCACTGGACTCGTAACCATCACTGTCAGCCATGCTGCAGCCAACACCAGTCCGACCGTGGTGAATTCCATCTCCACACAGATTTTCAGCACCACCGAATCCGCACCGCTGGCGGTCACCCTGACCGAAACCGCAGTCAACACCGGAGTCTTCTCAGGGACTGTTCAACTGGCACCCGGAGCACCCATTCCGGACTCCCTGCTGCAGGTCGTCCATGGCGATGTCATTATCGCCAGCTACCCCGCACTGGGACTGATTGACCGGGCTGTTGTCGATGATCTGCCACCGACAATCAGCAATATCTTCGTCATTCCCTACTCCGGTACCGCCGACGTCTTCTGGACGACCGACGAACCCGCAGACGAACTGGTTCGCTACGGCACCAGCCCAGGAACGCTCACACAAAGTGTCAGCTCCACTGCACTCAGAACCGAACACTCACTCAACATCACCGGGCTCAGCCCCAACACCGTCTACTTCTATCAGGTCCAGTCCACTGACGAAGCCGGCAACATCGCCGTGTCACAGATTGAATCCTTTACCACACAGTCAGCACCGGACATCCTGTTTGTCGATGATGACAATGGTGCGGCCGATGAACAGTTCTTCGACTATGCCCTGTTCGCCAACCAGGTTCGATACGATACGTGGAATGTCGCTGCTATGGGAGCCAGCCCGACAGCAGCGGATCTCGCCAACTACAAAATGGTCATCTGGAATACCGGCTACGATTTCACCGCAGCGATCCTGCCGTCGGATGAATCCGCCATCTCCACATACCTCGACAACGGCGGCCGAATCTATATCTCCGGCCAGGATGTGTTCTGGTCAGGCGTCAGTGCGAATTTTCAGACCCGCTACCTCAAAGTGGCCGACTACTTCGATGACATCGTAACTTATGACCACATGGAAACCGGCATACCCGGCCACCCCATCGGCCGAAATCTCTCACTGACCGCAACGCGGCCACTCACCTTCGGCTCATTATACGTCGACGAACTGCTGCCCACCCCGGATGCCGAAGGCTTCCTGCTGCACAATAATCCCTCCGCATTCTATCCGTTCTCGTCCGTCAGCTACCGAGGTGATTACGCCGCCGGTGGCTTCGGCATGGTCCTCACAACTTTGCCCTTCGAATCCATCAGCCAGTTCGATATTGCCCCGAACGACTCAGCCACTGTCATGCGCCGCATCATCGAATACCTGATCGGACCGCTGCCCGGCGTCATTGATATCGAACTGCCAGTCTACGGGATGACTCAGACTCCCACTATCACGGTCCGCGACTCTGCTCCAAACGTCGACTACTTCGCCGTCGACACCACCACCGTGGAAGTCTACAGCTCCAGTGAACTGGCCCCACTCACTGTCGTTCTGACCGAAACAGATGTTGATTCCGGCGTGTTCACCGGCACATTCCAGCTCGGACCGGCCCCGGTTGACTCCGCCGACTCCATCCTGCAGGTGGTGCACAATGACACAATCTACGCTGTCCTGCCCACCTCCGGCAGCTTCGACACCGCCATCATCGATGGACTGCCACCCAATGCCAGCAACATCGCTGCCACGGCGCACCCGACTCGAGCCAATATTTCCTGGACCACTGACGAAGATTCCTTCGAACAGATCCTCGTAGGCACCAGCCCCACCAGTCTCTCCCTCGTCTACGATGGACAGGGCTTCGGCTCCAGCCACCTGATGACCGTCAGCGGACTGGTACCCCAGACACAGTACTACTATCAGATCATCAGCACCGATGCCCTCGGCAACAGCGGCGCCTCGGAAATCAACTCCTTCGTCACCACCATCGCTCAACCCATCCTCGTCATTGACGATGACAGCGGTGCCACCACCGAACGCGTTTTCACCGACGCACTCGCTGCAAACCTCTTCTCCAGCGATTCGTGGGACCTCGCAGCCGAAAACGGTCAACCACTCGCCGGTGACCTGAATGCCTACCGCATGGTCATCTGGAACACCGGAGTTGAATTCAACTCCGCACTCCTGCCCGCTGACGAACTGGCCATCAGCACCTACCTCAATAACGGTGGTCGCATCTTCATCTCCGGACAGGATGTACTGTTCTCCGGAGTCAGCACAGCCTTCCGCACAAACTACCTCAAAGTGGCCAGCTACGAAGACGACGTGCAGACAGTCAACCACAACGAAGTCGGTGTCAGCGGTCACCCGATCGGCAACGGCATGAACATTCCGGTCGCCACCAATGCAGACGTGCAGACTCTCTACGTCGACGCTGTCACGCCGGCAACCGGAGCCACCGGGTTCCTGCGACACGGTGTAAGCACCGCCTCATCGTCGTTCTCGGCTGTCAGCTACCGCGGTAACTATGCCGCTGGCGGCTTCGGAATGGTGTTCTCCACTGTTCCGCTGGAAGCCATGAGCACCACGGCGGCAGCCCCCAGTAACCAGCAGGCATTCATGTTCCGAGTCGTCGACTTCCTCATCGGACCTCTGCCCGCCATCATCGTCTCATCACCCACCGCCACTCGCACCACCGAAGCCGGTGCTCAGACCTCCTTCACCATCGTGCTGAACAGCCAGCCCGCAGCGTGGGTCTACGTACCCGTCTTCAGCTCTGACACAACCGAAGGAGCAGTCTCCACAAACCTCGTTGCCTTCTCAACCGCCAACTGGTTCGTGCCACAGACCGTCACTGTCACCGGAGTCAATGACTTCGTCGACGATGGCGACATCGACTACAGCATCCTCATCGGCCCGTCACAATCACCCGATGTCCTCTACAACGGAATTGACTCGGCCGATATCAGTCTGCTCAACGTTGACGACGACACTGCCGGAATTACCGTCAGCCCGCCATCAGGTACCAGCACCACGGAAACCGGCGGATCCATCACCTTCGTCGTCCGACTGGATTCCGAACCGCTGTCATCGGTGATGATCCCCATCAGCTCCAGCGACACCACCGAAGGATCTGTCAACCCCGGTATGCTGATATTCAATGCATCCAACTGGTCCGTCGGACAGCTTGTGACCGCCACAGGAGTTGACGATACCATCGATGATGGTGATGTGGCCTGGACAGCCATCATCGGAAACTCCAACTCCTCCGACCCGCTCTACAGCGGTCTCAACCCGGCAGATATCGCTCTGGTCAACATCGATAATGACCCCACCGTCGGTGATACCAAGTTCTATGTCGTGAATGACTCCACTGTCGATCGCACGTACGAATATGATCCGGCCGGTAACGCAGTCGAAAACTACACGCTCGATGCCACCAACACCACCACTCGAGGCATCGCCACAAACGCTGCCGGAACTCGAATCTGGGTGCTGGACGCCAATCGCAGGGTTTACGTGTACAACAACAGCGGTACCCTGCAGGGCTCGTGGACACTGGGCACACTGCCCACAACTGCCCTCGTGGAGGGTATCGCCACCAACGGTACGCACCTGTGGGTCGTTGACCGCTCCGCTCGACGCGCCTACTACTACGCCAACGCCGCAGCCCGCACATCAGGGACACAGACGGCTACCGCCAACTTTGCCCTCAATACCGGAAACACCACTCCCAAAGACGTCGTCTTCGGCTCACAGAACGGCACAAACTTCCTCTGGGTCGTCGATGACGGCACTGGATTCGACCGAGTCTTCCGGTATCAGCTGAATGGATCCGGTGTCTCCACGGGCAGCAGTGCCTGGGGCATCAGCCCCGAAAACAGCAGCCCCACCGGAATTACCCTTGACCCTTCCAACGGATCCATGGACATCTGGATCTGCGACAGCAGTTCCGATCGAGTCTATCGATATCCCAGTGGTCGAACATCCGTACAGCCGCTGCTCGCAGACTCCTTCGCACTCTCCGTGGCCAACTCCAACGCTCAGGGTATTGCTGACCCGCCACCGGTCAGCACTACGACTGAAGAATCCTTCAGTGCCGGTCCGCAGTACAGCACCTGGGATCCCGCTCCCGCTGCGGCACGCAGAATCAGTCTGTTCCGGAACATTGACAACAGCCCGACTGCAGCCAGCAGCAACGGGACCGGCAATCCGCGGCGAACAGAACTGCGGAGCAACGCAGTGGCGACTGGGCGAATCACAAAGCCCATGGCCACGGCCAGCAGCAGCCTGCCAACAACCGCCACAGCAACTTCGGTAGAACCGCCCATGATGGGTTCGATCGATGACCTGTTCAGCAGCATTGAACTGCAGACGGCATTACTGAACTGAGAATCGTCCTGCTCGACAGTTCCTGTTCTTTCATCGCTTAACGCACGCGGGGCCGACCAACCATCGGCCCCGCTGCTTTTTGCCACCAAAACATGCCACCAGCCTGCCCTCTTCTCTGAACGCCACTGCCTCAGTGACAACCACCAGGAAAGCCCAGTTCCAGCTCAGACTCCGAAACCACCGGCCAGCGTCCACCCTGCAGAGCGGTCGCAGTCACTTTCAATGGCCACAGCCCCTGCAATCGGCTGTCTGCTGCA
This sequence comes from uncultured Planctomycetaceae bacterium, assembly GCA_903896675.1. Classification (GTDB taxonomy): domain Bacteria; phylum Planctomycetota; class Planctomycetia; order Planctomycetales; family Planctomycetaceae; genus SXXK01. The sequence continues at coordinate 524 of CAITYU010000532.1, read as the reverse complement.
GCCTCAATTCGCAGGACACCCTGATCGGTTCCCGGCAGCAGCTCCACAGCAGCGCACTGCAGGGCCCCCGACAACTCCTCCGGAACATGCACTCGCACTGTCACCGGCAGAGGCAGCCGCGGCGATCGTGAAATGCTGAATGGTACTTCCAACACACTGCTCTGCTGAGCGGACACGCTGGCCGTACCCAGCGCCAACTTCAGCAACGCCCCCTCCATAATCATCGTGATCCGAGCGTCACCCGGCTTCGTCAGGTAACGCAGATGTCCCTGCGGATCCGGAACCACGGCAATTCCATGCACAATCATCCGTCGAGTGATATCCGTGGCCAGCCATTCCGGCATGAAACATGGGTAGAACGCTTTCGTTTCTCCCGGCGGGATCACTGTCGTCTCTCCCAGCATGCCCTGTCGATTGCGGTCCTGCTGACCAGTCATCACCAGCGTCACTTCGCCCGTAAATCCGGCCTTCCGCACAATCTCAAGCTCTGCCAGATACGTCGTACCGCGATGAACATCCCGCTG
>CAITYU010000531.1 GCA_903896675.1 uncultured Planctomycetaceae bacterium | reverse complement strand
TCGAGTGGCGTCTGAGGCGGTGCGGAGGCTGCAGTCTGCGGAGCAGCGGCTTCGCGACGGCGGTGCTCCGTTTTTCATGGCGGTTGGTTTTGTGCGTCCGCATCTGCCGTTCAGTGCTCCGCGGAAGTACTGGGATCTGCATGATGCTGACCGATTACCTCAGCCGCAGCGTCGGCAGCTTCCCGAGGGGGCTCCGCTGGCAGCCGGTAAGCGGGGTGGTGAGATCAGCAATTATCGGCCAGTGCCGGAGAGCGGTGAGGTGGATGAGGTTTTGCAGCGTGAGCTGATTCACGGGTACTATGCCAGTGTCAGTTATGTGGATGCGCAGATTGGCAGGGTGCTGAGTGAGTTATCTCGGCTGCGGCTGGATCGATCGACGATTGTGGTGTTATGGGGCGATCATGGTTTTCATCTGGGTGATCTGGGGATCTGGACGAAGCACACGAATTATGAGCAGGCGAATCGGATTCCGCTGCTGATCGCTGTTCCGGGCATGTCGGCTGCCGTGACGGCCCAGCCGGCCGAGTCTGTGGATTTGTATCCGACGCTGGTGGAGCTGGCCGGTCTGGTTCGACCGCAGCTTACACCGGCCCTGGACGGAGTCAGTCTGGTACCGGTGCTGCATGATACCGGGGTGCGTGTCCGCGATCATGCCTATCATGTTTTTCCGAAGGGGCGTCTGGGTCGAGCGATACGGACGGAGCGTTATCGGCTGGTGGAGTGGAGTCAGGTGGGTGACGAAGCGGCGGAAGCGGAGTATGAGCTGTATGATTATCTGACGGATCCCGTGGAGAGTCGCAATCTGGCGAGTGATCGGCCGGCGGAGCTGGTGCGTCTGCGGCAGATACTGGCGGGGTATCCACGGGCTTTAAAGCCGTAGTGGGGGAGGATCGCCGGGATGCAGTCGATTGGCAGTGAAGCGGAGCTGGAGGAGGTACTGAGCCGTCCTGATGCGGCGGTGCTGGAGGCGGTGTGTGAGTTGCGGGGTGACTTCGTGGTGCTGGGTGCTGGTGGCAAGATGGGTCCGACGCTGTGTCGGATGCTGCGGCGGGCGCTGGATGCCACGGGTGGCGAGCGGCGGCGTGTCGTGGCGGTGTCTCGATTTCAGGCCGGTTCGGCTGCCGAGGCTCTGCAGCAGCAGGGCATTGAAACTCGGTCCTGTGATCTGCTGGATCGGGAATCGGTAGCGCGTCTGCCGGAGGTGGCGAATGTGATTTTTATGGCTGGTCAGAAGTTCGGGACCAGTGGTCAGCCCGAGCAGACGTGGGCGATGAATGTGCTGGTGCCGGCGATCGTGGCGGAGCGATATCGGGGGTCGAGGATCGTGGTGTTTTCGACTGGTTGTGTGTATCCACTGATGCCGGTGACGGGTCGGGGTGCCTGTGAGGATGATCCGCTGACTCCGCCGGGCGAATATGCGTCGTCGTGTGTTGGTCGCGAGCGGATGTTTGGCTATGTGGCTGAGAGGTATGGGACGCGGGTGCTGCAGTTCCGGTTGTGTTATGCGATTGATCTGCGCTATGGGGTGTTGCTGGACGTGGCGACTCGCGTGGCTTCCGGTCAGCCGGTGGATGTATCGATGGGTTGGGTGCAGGTGATCTGGCAGGCGGATGCGTGTTCGCGGGCGATTCGTGGTCTGCAGCATGCGGCGTCACCGGCCGTGGCGTTGAACGTGACGGGTATGGGGCGAATTTCTGTCCGCGAGCTGGCTCAGCGTTTCGGTGAGCGTCTGGGTTGTGCGGTGCAGTACAGCGGGACGGAAAGTGCGACGGCGTGGTTGTGGGATGCGAGGCGTTCGTATGACTTGTTTGGTGAGCCGCTGGTGTCTTTGGAAGAGATGATTGAGGCGACTGTGGCGTGGGTGCAGGGTGGTGGCAGGACTCTGAACAAACCGACTCATTTTGAAGTGCGTGATGGAAACTACTGAACTTCGCAGACTGCTGCAGCGGGGACTGGTGATTCCGGCACATCCACTGGCGCTGACGGCGGAGCGGAGGCTGGACGAGCGGCGACAGCGTGCGCTGAGTCGCTATTATCTGGCGGCGGGTGCTGGTGGTCTGGCTGTGGGTGTGCATACGACGCAGTTTGCGATTCGTCAGCCGGAGCATGGATTACTGGAACCGGTATTGGCGCTGGCGGCGGAGGAGGCTGGGCGAGCTGATCGGCCGACGGTGCTGATTGGCGGCATCTGTGGTGGGACGAGGCAGGCGATTGCGGAGGCTGAGTTGCTGCGGCGTCTGGGGTATCACGCCGGGATGGTCAGTCTGGCAGCGTTGGGGGCGGCAGGCGAGGCGGAGTTGATTGAGCATTGTCAGCGGATTGGTGAGGTATTGCCGCTGGTGGGGTTTTATCTGCAGCCTGCGGTTGGTGGGCGATTCCTGTCGAGTGCGTTTTGGCGTCGTTTTGTGGAGCTTGAGCAGGCGGTAGCGATCAAGGTAGCGCCATTCAATCGCTATCAGACTCTGGATGTGGTGCGTGCGGTACTGGAATCCGGGCGGACGGATCTGGCTCTGTACACGGGCAATGATGACAATCTGATCGCGGATCTGGTGACGCCGTTTCGTCTGGGTGGTCGGGAATGTCGGATCGTGGGTGGGTTGCTGGGTCATTGGGCGGTGTGGACGAAGCGTGCGGTGGAGCAGTTACGGCGGTGTCAGGAGGAGCCTGTTTCGGCTGAGCTACTGGCTTTGAATACGGCGGTGACGGACTGCAATGCGGCGTTTTTTGATGCGGCGAACGGTTTTCGTGGCTGTATAGCGGGGCTGCACGCGGTGTTGCAGCGGCAGGGGTTGTTGGAGGGGATCTGGTGTCTGGATGAAACAGAGGGATTAAGTCCCGGTCAGGCGGCGGAGATTGAGCGGGTCTACCGGACGTATCCGGAGTTGTCGGATGATGAGTTTGTGCTTGAGCATCGGGACGAGTGGATGGATTAGTTTTCAGTTTTCAGTTGTCAGTTGTCAGTGGTCAGTGGGGTTTGCGTTTGGGAGGGCGAGTCTTCTGCCGAGCCGCAGGGTGGTGTTGCGGTACGGGGGGTTGTTTTTTGGGGGGCGGGCAGG
>CAITYU010000530.1 GCA_903896675.1 uncultured Planctomycetaceae bacterium | reverse complement strand
GTTCTCAGTTGCCAGATCTCAGTTGCCAGTTCTCAGTTGCCAGTTCTCAGTTGCCAGTTCTCAGTTGCCAGTTCTCAGTTTTCAGTTTTCGGTTTTCAGTTTTCGGTTTTCAGTTTTCGGTGGGCAGTGGGCAGTGGGGGAGATTTTGAACCACGGAAGACACGGAAGACACGGAAACGGTTTTCAGTTGGTGGTTGGTGGTGGGTGGTGGATTTGTGGGGAGTGAGTGGAATGCATACGGGTGTCGCGCGGGATTTGTCGTTGCAGCATGGTCCGATCAGTGATTTGTTTCCGCGGGTGGTGGATGAGGCAGGGCGGGAGCTGTGGCGGTTATCGGTGGAGCAGTTGTCATTTTTCGAGCAGCATGGGTATGTGGTGGGGCCGCGGTTGCTGGAGGGTGTGCAGATTGAGCAGTTGCGGGCTGAGTTGTCACTGATGACTCAGCCGGGCCATCCGGGTCAGGAGTTCTGGTACGAGTATCATTCGAATGAGTCTCGTGAGCCGGGTCGGGTGTTGTTTCATGCATTGGGAGCGTGGCGGATTGGGGTGGGGATGCATGATCTGCTGTGGCATCCGGCGCTGACGACTGCGGCGTCGCAGTTGCTGGGTGGATCGGTGCGATTCTGGCATGACCAGTTGTTCTGCAAGCCGGCGGAGCATGGAGGAGTGGTGGCGTGGCATCAGGACTATTCCTACTGGACGAGGACGAGGCCGATGGCCCATCTGACGTGCTGGATCGGGCTGGACGACAGTACGGTGGAGAATGGTTGTGTGTATTATGTGCCGGGCAGTCATCGGTGGGATTTGCTGCCGATAACGGGTCTGGCGGGAGATATGGGTGCCATTCGGGGTGTGCTGACTGAGGGTCAGTGGGAGCAGTTTCGCAATCCGGTGCCGGTGCAGTTGCGAGCGGGTGAGTGTGTGTTTCATCATCCTTTGACGGTGCATGGATCGTTTGAGAATCGGACGAAGAATCCGCGGCGTGCGGTGGTGGTGAATATGGTGCGGGACGGTGTGCGCAGCGAGTCCGACAGTCCTTTGCTGGAAGGTGTCCCTGTGATTCCTCGGGGGCAGGCACTGGGGGGGCAATTTTTTCCGCTGTTGTATGGTGTGCCGGGTGGTGCGGTGGACTGAGTTTGCGGCAGCAGCGTGACAGCGTGTGTGGGTGTGGGTTGTGTAAGTGGCGTTGTAGCGGGTGTGGGAGGAATTCCTGATGTTTCAGCGAATGGTGGCTGGTGCTGGCGTGGGCGCAGTTGGGCGTCGTTCGTTTCTGGCGACGTCATCGTTGGGCCTTGGGGGGATGGCTGTTTGTGAGTTGTTGCGGGGTGACGGTGTTTTGTCTGCGGGTGAGGTCGGGGAGTCCGGGGGCGTGGCGGGCTGGCAGTTGCCGGATGGTGTGCCGCATTTTGCGCCACGTGCGAAGAGTGTGATCTGGCTGTTTATGAACGGCGGTGTTTCGCACATGGAGTCATTTGATCCGAAGCCGATGCTGACGAAGTACGCGGGGAAAACGATCGCGGAGACTCCGTTTGCCGATTCGCAGAATCCTGACAAGCTGAAGCTGGCTCGCGTGACGGTGGTGAACGACGCGAACGGTCAGCAGCGGAATCGGCTGTATCCGCTGCAGGTGGGGTATCGTCGGTATGGTCAGAGTGGGATGGAGTTGAGTGACTGGGTGCCTGAGATGGGTGCGTGTGCGGATGATCTGGCGGTGGTGCGTTCGATGTTTACGACGGACGACAACCATGGTGCTCAGACGCAGTTCCATTCCGGGCGTCACATGCTGGACGGTGAGTTTCCGACACTGGGGGCGTGGGTGCACTATGGTCTGGGTTCACTGAACGACAATCTGCCGCAGTTTATTTCGATTGGTGGCCGGGAGTACTGGAATGCGAAGGACGGTCATTATCTGGGTCCGGAGCATGATGCGGTTCCGGTGCGAATTGATCCGGCGAATCCGCTGGATTACGGGCAGCGTCCGGCGGGTGTGAGTGAGCGTCAGCAGCGGCTGGGATTTCGACTGACGGAACGCTGGAATCGCCTGCGTGGTGAGCAGTATCCGGGTGATGCGGCCCTGGAGGCTCGGATTCGGGCGTACGAGCTGGCATATCGAATGCAGATGTCTGTGCCGGAGGTTCTGCAACTGAGTTCAGAGACCGAGGAGACTCAGAGGATGTACGGGATGGACCAGCCGGAAACGCGGGAATTCGGGACTCAAATGCTGGCGGTTCGTCGTCTGGTTGAGCGGGGAGTGCGTTTTATTCAGGTGCAGCATGGTGCGGGCGGTGCGGGTGTCTGGGATGCTCATGGGGGGTTGAAGGCCAATCATGAGCGGAATTTTCGGGCGGTGGACAAACCGATTGGTGGGTTGTTGAGGGATTTGAAGCAGCGTGGGCTGCTGGATTCGACGCTGGTGTTGTTTGCCAGTGAATTTGGCAGGACTCCGGGAACTCAGGGTTCTGACGGGCGGGACCACCACATTTATGGGTTTTCGGTATGGCTGGCGGGTGGGGGTGTGCGGGGTGGCGTGGTGCATGGTGCGACGGATGAGATCGGCTTTCATGCGGTGGAGGACCGGCATTACGTGACGGACATTCACGCTACGATTCTGCGACAGTTGGGGTTGGATTCACGTCGACTGGAATTGCCGGATCGGAAACGACTGGATCTGGACCATGGTCATGCGATTGAGGCGATTCTGGGGGGCTGAATTGGCTGGCGTGTTGACAAATATCCCCGAAATTGCGACAGTCTGTCTCAGGATTTCCCGGTTTGTGGGCGGTTTTTCACCCAGATTTGACCTGTGGGGAAGGCTATTCGATTGTGTCGAAGCTGAACGCGTGTCATAGTGTTTGAATGTTCTGTACAGTTCTGTACAGTTCGGGACAGGTGGGAAGTGAGCCGTGTCTGAAGAATCCCAGAACCCTAAACCGTCGAACAAGGTGACACAGCTGGGCGATTTTGCGCTGCAGCGAGAGCTCGGTCAGGGTGGCATGGGCAAAGTCTTTCTGGCTCGGCAGGTCAGTCTTGATCGCCTTGTCGCCGTGAAGACGTTGTCACGTGAGCTGTCAAAAAAGGAGGGCTTCATCGCCCGATTCGAGCGTGAGGCGCGCTCGATGGCGAAGATCGACCACCCGAATGTGCTGAAGATTTATGCGGTGGATTCCGCGCATGGAATTCACTTTGCGGCGATTGAGTATGTGGACGGTCAAAGCCTGCAGAAGTGGCTGGATCAGTTGGGCAGGCTGGCCGTTGGTGATGCTGTGCACCTGGCGATCCGCTGTGCAGAGGCGCTCCGTTATGCTCATGCCGAGAACATGATTCATCGGGACATCAAGCCGGACAACATTCTGCTGACGAAGAAGGGTGTGGTGAAGGTCGCGGATTTTGGTCTGGCGAAGGCGATGGACGATGACGTTTCGATGACTCAGAGTGGCACCGGTCTGGGGACTCCCCTGTACATGGCTCCCGAGCAGGCTCGGAATGCCAAGCATGTTGACAGTCGCTGCGACATTTATGCTCTGGGTGTGACTTTGTATCACATGTTGACGGGTCAGTTGCCCTACACCGGCAAGACGACTCTGGAAGTGATCATGGCGAAGGAGAAGGGGCGTTACGCTTCAGCTCGATCGCTGCGTCCTGAGTTATCTGAGCGTCTGGACATGATCGTCGACAAGATGATGGCGAAGGATCCGGCGCAGCGTTACAAGTCCTGTGAAGATGTGCTGAAGGACCTGCAGGCACTGGGATTGCAGACTGATGCGTTATCATTCATTGCCGGCGCTGAAGCGGCTCCGGTGCTGCGACCTGCAGGAAATGTTCCGTTGACGGCCACTGCCCCGGGGGCTCGCAAGGCCGGTTCAACTGCGCCTTCGTTTGGTTCCGAAACTGCGACCCAGACAGGGACTCGTATCTGGTATGTCCAGTTTGAGGACGCGAAGGGCAAGTCGGTTGTGGAGAAGCATTCCACGGGTCGAATTCTGAAGATGCTGGCGGCTGGACAATTGACGGCTAAGGCGAAGGCCAAAGTGTCGGCTGACGGTGCCTATTATCCGTTGGCGCAGTTTCCGGAGTTTGCGAAGGCGGTGGAAGACAGTATTGCGCGGCGGACGGCGGCGATTCGCAAGGAGGACATGAAATCGCTGTACAGCCGAGTTGAGCGTGAACAGAAGATGTTCTATCTGAAGCGAAAGGTGAAGGATTTCTTTCGCAATATCTTTGGTGTGGCCAGCCTGCTGGTGCTGTTGGGCGTGATCGGCATGGTGCTGTGGCTTGGCTGGCAGTATGGTGCCGAGCTTCCGGCGAAGCTTGCCGGGATGATTGGCTTTGGTGAGTCTTCGGACAACGCGTCCAATGCGCAGTCGTCGGAACGTACTGCGGTTCTGTCAGAGGGAGGCATTGTGCCTGAGGGCACGGTGAAACCGCGGTGACATGCAGTGGAAGCAGAGCAGGTTTGTTCGAAGGAGGCAGACAGGGGACCGGTCGTGGCAACGGGCCGTCTGAAGTGGCGTCCGGTCCGCGATGCTTTGGCGGTTGGTCTGCTGGTGGCCCTGTTGTGGGCTCCGTTGATCCTTGCCAACCTGTGGGTCAGCCATGATTCGCAGATTCAGTCATTCAATGCTCGGCTGCAATTGCACACAGTTGCGATGTCAAGAAGTCTGTATCAGCATGCGGCCGTGCTGCGGAGGATTCTGCAGAAGCTGGGGGATCAGGGCGTCACGGCTCCAAAGTCAGATTCGGTAGCTGAGCTGCTGGAGGACTGGGTCAGCTTTCAGCGTGGCAGTCTGGGCGTGTTCGTGATGGAGGGGTC
>CAITYU010000529.1 GCA_903896675.1 uncultured Planctomycetaceae bacterium | reverse complement strand
TTGGCCCGGGGTGGCACGAATGCGCGCGCAATCCGCGGTCACGTCATTCCGCGTTTTTCCGCGTTCTTCCGGGGCCAAAAAAACGACACACCCACGATTCCTTTTCCGTGTGTTCCGTGGTGAGCGATGGTTTCCAGTTGCAAACACCTTTATTGAACAAGCCCATGCGCTACTTGCGCGGGCTAAAGCCCACGCTACGGTTGTTGGACCGCGGTGCCACGAATGCGCGCGCAAAACAAGGTCACGTCATTCCGCGTTATTCCGCGTTCTTCAGCGGCCAAAAAAAACACACATACGCAAAACAACCTGCCCTGCCCCCCCCGTTCACAACATTCCTGTCTCCAATTCCAGCCTCCCCGGACACCGCTACTCCTACGATCTCTTTTCCGTGTCTTCCGTGTGTTCCGTGGTGAGCGATGGTTTCCGGTTGAAAACACCGTTATTGAACAATCGCATGCGCTACTTGCGCGGGCTAAAGCCCACGCTACGGTTTCTGGACCGCGCAATCCGCGGTCACGTCATTCCGCGTTTTTCCGCGGCCAAAAAAGGCTCAACGCGAAATCCTGCGCGGAGCTGCAGACTGCATTGTCAGAGTTGTTGACTGCGATCCTGGGAGGGCGAAGCTCGCGCTGAGCCGAATGCCTGTCAGTCCGCTGGATCGTCCGGCTCGGCGGGAGCCTCGCCCTCCCAAGGGGGTGCCGGCTCGGCGGTGGCCTCGCCCTACCGAGGGGGAATTTGGGATTACCGCCTGCGACCTTTTTGCCACAGCCCTTTTTTCAGCAGTCGCGCTTCGCTTTCGGCCTGTCGCAGTGCCGGTTCCAGATCCGCAGGCAGACCGAAGGCGTCCAGTAACCGCGACATGCCGGCATTCAGGCTGGCCTGATTGATCAGTCGCCCGTCAGCAGTCCATGCCCACGCCAGATGTCGACCATACTTGTCCTGACCCTGAAACTGCAGGGACACCTGACGACGTTCAATCAGTTCCTTCAGCCACGCTGTTGATTCTTCGGCCCACGTTTCGCCCGGTTTGTCCAGATGCGGCAGCTCTGGGGCATCAATCCCCAGCAGTCTTATGCGGCGACCGTCCTGCAGGTCAAACGTATCACCATCAATCACCCAGTGCACGGTCTGTGCACTGCGGGCTGCCTGCCGACCAGTCTGCTCAACCGGCAGCACAAACCAGCGCAACAGCACAAAGCCGGCGAACAGCAGCAGCGCGCTGCGAGCAGGTGTCGGTCGCCGAAATGGTCGGCGGGCTGAGCCTGCACGGCGTCGGCGAAACAGGTTGCGGGGAAGTCTGAGCATACGGGCGAACAGAAATTCAAGCAATTGACTGCAGATCACCGGTCATCCGACCCGGAACTGTTCCACAGATTCGCCCATCCGCGACATTCTGGCAATGGCAGTCGATCGCGGTTCACGGGAAAAACACTCAGCTTCCCTCCGGAAACTCGGATTGTGCTGTTTGCCTGCAGCCGTGGCTGCCGTATTCTGCCACCGTCGGCTGCTCAGCCGACCCATTCGACTGCCCCCCTTACCGCTGGTAACCACCGTGCTGGACGCCCTCACAATCACGATGAAAGACCTGTTGCTGCTGCGACGAGATCGCCGCGCACTGGTCATTCTGGTGGCCATGCCCATGGTGATCATCGCCATCGTCGGCTCATCAACCGGTCGACTGCGCGCTTCCCGCGAAAAAAATCGGGAAGGCCTGCAGGTCGAAGTGGCTGACTTCTGCAGTACGGAATCGTCCCGTCGCCTTTCCGGATTTCTGGCCAGCTACGAACATGTGCTGGTCAGACCACTACCAGTTCCGGCACCGCAGGATACCGGCCTGCTGACCACCCTGCAGCAGTCGCGTCCGGAAGGGGAATCCGACGCCCGTCTGATCATCGGCCCGCAGTTCGAAGCCATCGTGCGAGCAAAGACGCCGAAGGAACTCACATCACCCGACCAGACGACGCGTGAAGGCGGACTTGAAGCACTGGACCTGCAACTGGCCTTCAACACCACCGCGCCGGACCCGATGATGGAAGGACTGACCAAAACACTGATCAAACTGTCCCTGCAGAATGCTCTGCTGCCCGTGATTGCTCAGAAGGTCCCGGCCTTTCGCGGCGCCGCGAGGGCGTCCGTCATCCCGCCGGCATGGGAAGACCAGCAGCCCCGCGAAAGTGACGCGGCCGAGAAAAGTAATCGGGTGTACGAGTTTTTTATTCCCAGCTACACCGTGCTGTTTGTTTTTTTTCTGGTCAACATCATGGGACGCTCGTTCATCAACGAGCGTGAAACCGGGACCCTGCGCCGCCTGCGGGTGGCACCGATTCGCCCGGCATCCATTCTGATTGGCAAGACGCTGCCATTTCTGGTGCTGTCACTGGTACAGACCTGTATTCTGATGATTTCCGGTCGACTGCTGTTCGGCATGTCGTGGGGTTCGCAGCCGTGGCTGCTGCTGCCAATCATGCTGTGCACATCGGCGGCTGCGACGGCTTTGGGGCTGCTGTTTTCCACTGTGGCACGCACTGAATCCCAGGTCAGCAGCTTTGGGAACCTGATCCTGCTGTCGAGTGCGGGGATCAGTGGCTGCCTCGTGCCTCGCGCGTGGATGCCGCCACTGACACAGAAGATCAGCCTGATGACACCGCATGCGTGGGCACTGGACGCCTACAACGAAATGCTGGCGAAGGACCAGCCGTCGCTGGCCGTGATCGGCAGCTCGTGCGGCATGTTGCTGGCATTTGCCGCGGTATTCTACGTGCTGGGTTTGCTGCGATTCCGTTCGCTGCCGGCGTGAACCACGAGGCAACCTGATTGAGCCCAAGGCAAGCCCGCTGGGCCGGTTGGTGGCAGCGCGGGCAGGGCGTCGGCGTTTGTCATGGCGCATGACAAGCCGGCGGCTGGCGCCGGGGCGCTCACAAGGACGCTCACCAACACACAACAGTGAGCGTTCCACGTGCTCACGCACGTGGCTCTGCTGAAATCGGCCCTTCAGGCCTCGTGTGGGCAGCGGATGCGGCTTGTACAAACACAGGTGCTGATATGATGTCAGGACGTGGCCGACAGCTCGTCGCGGACACTGAATTCCAGTTTCCAGCGACGACCGGAGGCAGCATGCACGCACCACAGTTCAAGTATCCCCAGTTCCGTGAGTTGGGTGTGAAAACGGACGGGGACCCAGCCGTCTTCAGAATCTTCATTGGCGGGCAGTGTGGCTTCCAGACTGTCTGTTTCAATCAGTTCGTCCGCAGCCCAGCGGGTCAGCAGGTCGCCAGGGCGATCCTGTTTTCTGCCGGCGGCGCCAAAGAAGCGAAATCTGGCGGGTTCGCCAACAACGAGGCCGACTTCCGCGGATGGCACATCGACAGCCGTGCCTTCTTCCATGCCCTGAGCCGCCACGCAGAGGGCTTTGAGTGGTCGCCCGATGCCGGGCAGTGCCAGTCCCGCCGTTTCAATGCCGACATAACAACTGCGGGCAGCACCTCCTCGAATCCGGACCCCGCCATGCAGGCGCGTCCAGCCGTAGTAGCAGGCCCCGCGAGCCACAGCAAAGTCCAGATCATCGCCACCGTCCACGGAGACAGGCGGACGGCCGGGGAACCACTGCTGCAACTGATCCAGTAATCTCTGTCTCAGCAGCGGACTGCGAAAGACACCGCCGTTGAACAGAACGTGACTGACGGGTGTTTCATTGCCGCTGGTGGCGAGAAAGGCGGCCAGATGTCTGGTGATGGCGGTATCGGCTTCCCACGGCAGGCCCAGTTCGCGGAACCCCGAGCTGCGTGGTCGCTGCGGTCGATCGGTGAGAGTGCTGGCGGGGAAAAACCCGGACAGCAGGATGTCGGCCGCGTGGCTGCGTTCCATCACCACCGATACCAGGCCTCCAATCAGCCGACGCCCGCGTCCGGGGACGGAAATGGTCTGCTGAGCCGGTCCGTCTGCAGCCAGCAACTGTTCCTTGGCGTTGCGGCAGGCGTGCCACAATGAGACGGACTGCCACGGATCCAGTTGCAGTCCCTGTTCAGCGAACAGTCCGGCGACATGATGGGCCAGTGCGAGGTCCATGTTGTCACCACCCACCAGCAGGTGATTCCCCACGGCAGCTCGGTTCAGTGCCAATTCGCCTGAGTCTTCCGCTGCTTCCACCAGTGTCAGGTCCGTGGTTCCACCGCCAACGTCACAGACCAGCAGTCGATCGGCCGGACGCAGGATTTTTCGCCAGCGTTCTCCGCAGCGGTGCAGCCATGAGTAGGTGGCCGCCTGAGGCTCCTCAAGCATCAGAAACGAATCCGGAAATCCGGCTTCGAGTGCGGCTTCGCGGGTGAGTTCACGGGCACTGGCGTCGAAGGAGGCGGGGACTGTCAGCACGATGGACTGCTGCTGAAAGGGTGCGTCCGGGAAGGCCTGCTGCCATGCGGCGATCAGATGTTCAAGGACCTGTCGGGAGGCGGCCACGGGTGAGATTTGAGGAACAGTCTCGGGGGCCTGCCACGGCAGGATCGGTTGCCTCCGGTCGACTCGCGTGTGGCAGAGCCACGATTTGGCGGCACTGACTGTGCGTTCCGGAAACTCGGCCGCCAGACTGCGAGCAGCAGTCCCGACGGCGCAACGACCGGACTGATCCCAGGGCAGTCGGAACAGCCCATTCTGCACTTCGTGGTCTGCGGCGAGGTACAGGAAGGAGGGCAGCGCGGGGCGGGATTCCACGGTCTGAGCGGCCACGAGCTGCGGAATGGGCAGCAACTGCACCTGTGCCGCGTCATCTGAGAGTGCTGCATACGCCAGCACGCTGTTGGTGGTGCCAAGATCGATACCGATTACATATTGAGCAGTCATAAGTGCAGGAGCTGAAAACGAGGATGGGGCGTGAAGGGTCAGGTGGAACGTTGTCGCGTGAATTATTCACTGTGCAGCAGTCTGCGGAGTCCCAGTCGCAGGATGGTCAGGACAGCTGACAGGCTTTCGCGAAAGTTGATCTTGGTGACGCCGTAGCGTCTGTCATCGAAATAGAATGGCACTTCCTGCATGCGGGCACCGGCTTTACGGCAGCGGAACAGGACTTCTTCCGGAATGGCGTAGCCGCGTGCAATGGCTTTGGACCAGTCAATGCGTCGCAGCAGATCCATGCGGTAGCAGCGGAAGCTGCCGCTGTTGTCACGGCAGGTCAGCCCCAGCAGCATGCGAGCCCACATGTTGATCAGTCGACTCATCACTTTCCGACCGAAGGACCAGCCAAGAACTCCGCCACCGGGCACGTACCGTGAGGCAATGGCGACATCGCAGTGTTCACAGGCGGCGATCAGAGCGGGGATGGTATCGACGGGGTGGCTGAAGTCCGCATCCATATTGACCAGCAGGTCGTAGTTCTGCCGGATTCCGTACTGGAAACCGGCCGTCATGGCGGTTCCCAGTCCCAGTTTTCCGGGTCGGTGCAGGACGTGCAGTCGGTTTTCGCTGAGTCGCAGCTGATCAACAAAGCGACCTGTGCCATCGGGTGAATTGTCATCGATGACGAGCACCTGCAGATCGGGGCGCAGTGCCAGCAGCAGCGGCAGCAGTTCGCGCAGATTCTCGACTTCGTTGTAAGTGCAAAGCGTCACCAGAATGCTCACGTACGGGCCTCCGGTGCAGGTCCATCAGCCGTTTCCGGGAACAGCAGTCGTTCCAGTCTGAGTGGTGGCAGTGCCAGTGAGCGTCGGAGCTCGCGGGCTTTCTGCAGTGCCGCGGCGCGGACGGTCGGGCTGTCGGCCGATCGTCTGCGGACGCAGCGCAGCAGGATGTTTTTGGGAGTATGTTCCATGTCGATGAATTCGAGCAGTTGCACGGAGTACCCGGCAGCGGTCATCAGAGCAGCGCGGATGGCATCTGTTGCGAGGGCACAGAAGCGTTCGCGAGTGATACCGAAGTCGGTGACAGGCCCGAGCGGGCTGTTCTGTATCAGCGAGTGCATTTCGTGCTGACAGCAGGGGACGGCCAGCACCACGCTGGCCTGCCATTGTACGGCCTGAGCGAGGGCATCATCGGTCGCGGTATCGCAGGCGTGAAGCGATACGACCAGATCCGGCGGACATTCCGGTGCAAAACCGGAGATTTCTCCGGCCTGAAACTGCAGCTCGGGCAGGCGCAGGTCACTGCTGATCTGACGGCACGTGGCCACCACATCTTCGCGACGGTCCAGTCCGGTGATGCGGCAGGAACGCTGCAGCAGTGTGGCCAGCAGGTGGTGCGTGGCGAAGGTGAGATAGCTTTTTCCGCAGCCGAAATCCACGACGTGCAGTGTGCGGTCTGCGGGTAAAGCGTCGGCAACATCCTGGATGAATTCGAGGAAGCGATTGATCTGGCGGAATTTCCGGGAGTGGCTGCTGCGAACTGTGCCGTCGGCTGTCATGACTCCGGTATGAATCAGAAACGGGCAGGGCTGTCCGGCCGGGATCAGGTGATTGCGGTTGCGATCGTGCCCGGGCAAAGCAGTGTCTGTGGTTGGTGGTGGGGTGGGCGAGCTGTATTTTCGATGCAGTTTCCAGCGTCCATTTTTTCCAGCGACAGCCTGTGTTTCACCGTGACTGGTCACGATCCGAATGTTGCGAAACCGACCATCGGCCAGTTCGTACAGGTGCGGGACGGCAGCGGCGAGGCTGAGGTTGGAGTGGAATTCCTGGGTGGTCGTGCGGGCAGCAAACTGCAGTGCTGCCGAATCCTTCAGGCGAACAGGGCGTACATCCACACGGATATGGGGCGCAGCGGCAGAGGCAGGACTGCTGAAGACAGCCAGCACCAACTGACCTGTGGCAGCAGACTGCAGCAGCTGCTGCAGTTCCTGGGCGGGATCTGCGACGTCGGTCATGGGTTCCTGTCTCCGGCAGCCTTTCGAATCATGCTTCGGTTCGCTACTCTGCACGTATGTGACGCTGAGGGTCAGTTTTTCGCCTGGGCAGCAACCCAGGCAGGAATAACGCCATGGAGCAAAAGGCAGCCCGGACATTGCTGCCCGGCCCGATCCCTGAAAACAAAGGGGTTTTCAAAAGCTGAACCTCCGCTGCACACCACAAAACGGTTTTTGTCCACGGCGTCAGCACAGTAGTCTGCCGGTGTTGTTACAGGCAGGTTCCGTCAAATTGCTCAGAATACCAGAACATGACACTGAACAAAAAGCAGCAGAAGCAGATCGACGCGGCAAAGAACAAGATCCAGCGGCTGCAGCAGCTCCTGAATGCGGCTCGCAGGCAGCCGGATGATCCGGCTGAGATTCCCTCGCTGGAGAAGCAGATCGCGCAGCTCAATGCCGAGATTGAGAAGATTCGGAAGGAAGGCTGAGGTTCCAGGCATGGGTGTGGAGCTGCAGACGGGCAGGGCGTGGCCCCGCACGGTGATCGTGATCCATCCGCGTGAGCGTCGGAGCAAGTGTTCTGTGGAGCCACTGCGAGGTGATCCGGAATACATCTTCACGACCTTTCCGCAGCCGGTACCGGTGGATCTGACCGGGTACGTGCGGCTGGGGATCGGTGGTCCGCTGCTGTCGGAGGCTGATGCGGACAGTGGGCTGCTGCTGCTGGACGGAACATGGCGGCGGGCCGCCGGTATGCTGCCATCTTACGAGCATCTGCCGGTGCGGTCACTGCCGCCCGTGCAGACGGCCTACCCCAGAAAGTCGGAAATCTACGACGACCCGGAGGGTGGGCTGGCGACGATTGAGGCTTTGTATGCGGCTCTGCGAATTCTGCGACGGCCGACCACCGGCCTGCTGGACTCCTACTACTGGCGACAGCAGTTCCTGCACCTGAATGGCTGGGATGCGACTCCGGGATTTCAGGAAACCTGATTTTTGTGACCTGCTGCTGGAAGTACTGGCCATGTGGGAGTAAGGTGGAGATCTGTAAATCACAAACTGAGCGAATCCCAGGTTCCGGAGCGCACCGCGCAGCATGAAGTTCTACCTGATCAGTGACGACGAGACGGCTGCTTCGCTGATACGTACAGCGATTCTGGACCGGGGACTGGAGTTTCCTGCGGGCAATCAGTGTCGCCTTGCCGGGGTACCGGGTCTGATTCGTACTCTCAGCCAGACGCTGGCCACTGAAGCTCGACAGGGGACTGCCGCTGGTCCCGAGTCGCAGACCACCATTCTGCTGGTGATGCCGGAGGATGCCGAGCGCGGGCTGGATGCGGTCGGGCTGATTCACAGTGAACTGCATTGTCGGCTGCTGCTGATTGGCGGGATTTCGGACAGCCGGCTGGTATTGCGGGCCATACGACAGGGTGCGACGGAGTATCTGGATCAGTCTGAGCTGGCCAGTGAGCTGAATCATGCACTGGATCGGATTGATCAGCGGAGGGTTCGTGCATGCACCATCGGCGTCTGGTCAGCCTGCGGTGGCGCGGGCAGCAGCGTCGTAGCAACAAATCTCGCCTGCGAGCTTGCGAAGAAACCGGGCTCATGTGGACTTGTGGACCTGAAGGTGGAGGGTGGCGATCTGGCGACGCTGCTGAATCTGAAGGTGACACACACACTGGCCGATGCCAGTCGCAATGTCGACGGACTGGATATCACTGTGTTAAGAACCT
Organism: uncultured Planctomycetaceae bacterium; assembly: GCA_903896675.1. GTDB lineage: Bacteria > Planctomycetota > Planctomycetia > Planctomycetales > Planctomycetaceae > SXXK01. The sequence goes on along the minus strand of CAITYU010000529.1, from coordinate 3,632 downwards.
GCCTCGTGCCACACGGCAGTGGCGTGCAGTTGCTTTCGGCCGCTGCTGATTACCCCAGCTTTGCCCCCGTGGATACTCGGGGGGTCCAGCGAGCCCTGTCCCTGCTGGGCCGGCAGGTGGACTACCTCGTAGTCGATCTGGATCGCTGTCTCAGTCATGTGGCCTTCACGATGGCACAGTCGGCGGACTTCCTGCTGTGTGTGATGCGTCCGGATTTTGTTTCACTGCGACGTACCAAGCTGATGCTGGAATGGCTGGGTGAATCCGGGCTGGATCGAAGTCGGGTGCGGCTGGTGGTGAACCGCACCGGTTTATCCGGAGAAGTTTCCGTGGCACAGGCTACGGAAGCCCTGCAGATGCCCTCAGCAGTGGATTTGCCGGACGAAGCAAAAGCGATGCTGCGGGCTGTCAACAATGGTGAACCCCTGCAGTTGACGGCACCCTCTGCGAAGTTCAGCCGGCGCCTTGCGGAACTGGCAAAGGAGCTGCGAGAAGCCGCTGCTCGACGCCAAAGCTGATGCGAAAGATCAGAAAACTTCAGCTTTTCCACCGACAAGGCTGAAATTCGGCTCCGATTCTCCTCAGTTCAACCGACCAGCCGGAATTACCGACACGCTCAATTCTTCCGTCAGCATTGGCATATCTGGCCGGCGGATCGTGCTTGATCTGCCGTTTCAGGCTGGAAGCGGGGTGGCGGAATACCCTTAGTGACGATTGTAACCGACGTGACAGTGGTGTCGGTGTTGTCTTTCGTTTGCTATCTCCGGGATCTGCGATCTGTTCGGGCTGTACAGGCTCGACTGTCATCTTCCGGAGACTGGGTTTGGAATGAGTCGGGTGCCATGCGAATCGCGAATCGGCTGATTGGATCGCGTTGGTTTCTGGTGTTTGGACTGGGGGCAGTGGCTGTTACGGCCCTCGGCTCCGGACTGCACGTTGTGCTGCGGGCTCAGGATGAGCCAGTGGCCGACGCGGCCGTACCGGACCTGCCGTCGAAGCTGGAGAATCCCTCACTGCGGCTGAACCGAGCCTCCAGTCTGGTGCAGAAGCTGACGGAATCGGATGCGGCGTTTGAGGTGATTCTTGGTCAGAGTCGCACGATGGTGCTGGAACAGCCTTTGGCATGGCAGGAAGACGGCGATGCCCCGGTACCATCCGTTTCGGTGTCTGAACCCGGGGTAGCGGATGTCCTGCTGATTGGTGCTCGGCAACTGCGTGTGCTGGGCCGGCGGCTGGGGACAACAGATCTGACGATCAGCACTGGTAACGGAGAACTGGTGACCTTTGAAGTGCGTGTGGTGCTGGACCTGCGACTGCTGGAAGCTCGTCTGCGACAGTTGTTTCCGGATGCTTCGGTCCAACTGGCCCATCTGGGTCCCAAGCTGCTGGTGGAAGGGGAAGCCCGGGATGCACAGCAGTTGGCGCGGATCAATGACGTGCTGCAGAAATCGGTACAGACATCTGTTTCATCAGGTGGTGGTTCTGGTTCCGGTGCGGCTCAGGGGTACGCGGTCCTGCCGGGTGCAGCACGCGGAATTCGTGCGGCAGCAAAGCCTGACGAGGTGCCACTGGACGAGGCACTGGAGACAGGAGAGTATGGAGTGCTGCGGCGCGTTTCCCGGGGGCGTCGACAGGATCCTGTCGTGGACGAACCACCGACTCCGGAACCGCCTGCAGATCCGCAACAAAACGACATGTCTGCGGGCGAATCAGAGAGTGTGCCGCTGACAACAGCCAAAGGAGGAGCTCCTGGCGGCGGCAGCCCACAGGAGGTGGAAATCATCAATCTGATGCGGATTCCGGGACCGCAGCAGGTGATGCTGATGGTGCAGATTGCGGAGCTGAACCGCACGGCCTACCGACAGATCGGCTCAGACCTGCTGTTTGCAGACTCAGGCAACATGATTGGCACGCGCATGACGGGTGCCGCAGCGGGCAGTGCGTCAGCGACCGGGGCGGGTGTCTTTGGCAGTGCGACGGCGAGTGCCGGTGGCGGATCAGCGTCAACCACAGCTTTTGGAATTTTCGAGGGCCTGGGATTCCAGGCATTCATTTCGGCCCTGCGTCGGAACAGTGTGCTGAAGGTGCTGGCGGAACCAAACCTTGTCGCGATGCACGGTCATCGAGCCGACTTTCTGGCGGGCGGTGAATTCCCGGTACCTGTACCGCAGTCGGGAGCCGGCGGTGGAACTCCAACAGTCACCATTCAGTACAAAAAGTTCGGGGTGCAACTGGCTTTCGTGCCCTACGTGCTGGATGGCGATCTGATTCGGATGGAAGTGGATCCCGAAGTCAGCTCCATCGACTACTCGCTGGGCACACAGATCAGTGGCGTCAGTGTCCCCGGCCTGAACACGCGACGCTCACACACCACGGTGGAGATGCGGGAAGGCCAGACGCTGGCGATTGCCGGGCTGATGCAGGTGGATCTGGCTGGTCGGACCGACCGAATTCCCGGGATGGGAGATCTGCCTTACATCGGTCCATTCTTCAGCAACACGACAAATCAGCGGGTCGAGAAGGAACTGATTGTACTGGTGACGCCGCATCTGGTGGCCGCCGTGAATGCCGAGGAGCTGGGACCACTGCCGGGTGCCGAAGTGTATGAACCCAACGACCTCGAATTCTATCTGTTGAATCGGATCGAAGGTCACACCGGACATGCGGAGTTTCGTTCGACGACGAACGGCGAAGACCCGCTCGGCTGTTTTCGGAAGATGCAGGTGGAAGGCAGTTACATCCAGGGCCCTCACGGATTTTCTCAGTGAAGCCGGAAGTACAGGGAGACGAAGCAATGAATCAGCGAAGGCGATGGGTGCGTGCCGGCGGGCTACTGCTGGTGACAGCGGCATGTGTGCGACCCGCAGCGGCTCAGGATGTTCTGTCCGATCGCAGCGTGCTGACTCCGGTGTCGGCAACAGAAGTGCCGCCTGTTCCCACAGCGGACGAAGTCCCGGCAATCCCGGCAGTACCATACGAAGCAGAAGCTGTTGAACCGGCCATGGTTCCGGTGCTGGCTGCGGACTCCGGAGTGCGCAGGTCTGCCGATCTGCCGTGTGCGGATGCGGGTTGTGCGGAGTCTGCTGAAGGTGGCTTTTCCGCATGGATGCAGCGGCAGCGAGCGAAGTGGCGGGATCGCATGTATGGATATCCTGAGGAATTTCAGCGTCCGCCGGTTGGTATGGCCGTGCATGGTCTGCTGGCACAGCAGCGTCAGCAGGCACAGCCAGCCCGCATGACGCTGTATCGGTATGATTTCAAGGCGGGCAGTTCAGAGCTGAACGACGCCGGGCAGGCGCGACTGGCCCGCATCAGCCGACTGCTGCCGGTGCAGGCTGGCCGAGTGCTGGTGGAAGCTTCCGGTGCAGGCCCCGTGCTGGACAGCGCCCGACGTGAGTCTGTCCGTGAGCTGCTGGCGGCATTGAATACGCAGGTTGCGGCCGAATCCGTGCAGACTCTCGGGGCTCCGGAGTTCTCACTGGACAGTGATTCGGCACTGCTGATCAACGCCAATCGTCTGCAGCAGACAAAGTCCCGGGGCAGTGCTTCGGGTGCAGCCGGGGCCAGCAGCACAGGCAGCGGAGGATTGGTGCAGTGAGTACTTCAGTCAGGATTCCATGTACCGGCGTCCG
>CAITYU010000528.1 GCA_903896675.1 uncultured Planctomycetaceae bacterium | reverse complement strand
TTCAGGCGTTCCAGTTGCTCAGGCAGCGAGGCTTCGTGACGAGGATCGGCGGGGCCGTAGGGTGAAATCCTGCGGGTGGCGGCCGAAAATGCCAGCGCCACGGGATCAGACACCTGCTGGCCAATCGCGGCCAGTTGTTCCTCCCGCAGCAGCTCCATTTCGTCGGCTGGAAAGGCCGGATTCCTCAGCACATCGCGCAGCAGATTCAGTACCGGTGGCAGGTTTTCGCGGGATACCTGGATGCGGGCAGTCAGTGTTCCCGGGGCCCCGCTGAGGCTCATACGGGCCCGATAGGTGTTCAATTCGTCGGCAATGTCCTGACGACTGCGATTTGCCGTTCCACGCATCAGCAGTTCCGGCAACAGTTCGGCTGCCAGCCCCAGATTTTCCAGAGCCTGCAGGTTGCCGTATCTGAGGGTTAACTGGAGCGTGGCCATGCTGCCTCGAGTTTTCTTTGGCAGCAGGGTCACCCGGATCCCGCTCTCGAGTTTGGCTCGCTGCAGTTTTGCTTCGATCGCCTGCGGGGATGCATCAAACTCCTCGCCCTGTGCCACTGCGGCGCGTCCGCGATAATCCTGCAGCAGTTCGGCGAGATCGGGCGTTGCCGGTATCTCTGCTCGTTCAGGCGCCTTTGTCGGTTCAAAGACTCCCGCCGTGCGGTTCGTACGCACCAGATACTTTTTGGCCACACGATTCACGTCTGCAGCAGTGACGGATTCGAGGCGATCCCGATGCAGAAAGAACAGCCGCCAGTCTCCCTGGGCCGCCCATTCACTGAGTTCAATTGCGACCTGCTGAGAATTGGCCATCTGCAGTTCCCTTGATTTCAGCAACTCGGCCTTCGCACGATCTGTCTCCTCTGCAGTAAATTCCTTTTCGGAGGCGGTCTCAACGGACTCCACAAGCGATTGCAGCAGGGTGGAGCCGTCGGTGCCTTCTGCGGCGTCAGCCCCGAACAGCAGGGCACCCGGATCGTGCAGAGCAAAAGAAAACCCATAGCAGCTGGCGGCAAGGCGTCGCCGCACAAGGCCCTCATACAGTCGACCGGCCGGCTCGCTGGCCATCACGGTCGCCAGCACATCCACGGCGGCGTAATCCGGATGGGCCCCGGCCGGAATATGATACAGCAGTGCTGCAGCAGGGACGTCACCCACACGACGCACCGTCACCATCCGCTCGCCGTCCTGGGCCGGCTCTTCCGTGTACGTTCGATCCAGTTCGCGAGCCGGTTTCGGCAGAGCACCGAAGTATCTGAGGATCAGTGACATGGCCTGCTTCGAATCAAAGCGACCGGCCACCACCAGCATGGCATTATCAGGCTGATAAAATCGTTCATAGAACTTTCGCAGACGATCAACGGGAACTCGCATGATGTCGGCCTGATTGCCGATTGTGGACTGCCCGTAGTTGTGCCATTCGAAGGCTGCTGCCATCACGCGTTCCATCAGCACGTTCTGAGGACTGTTCTCTCCGCTTTCAAATTCATTCCGCACCACGGTCATTTCTGATGCGAGGTCTTCAGCTCGAATCAGGCTGTTCACCATGCGGTCCGCTTCCATCTGCAGGGCGAATTCCAGATTCTCATCCCCGGCGGGCAGCGTCTCGTAGTAGTTTGTGCGATCCAGCCACGTGGTGCCGTTAAAATCCGCCCCGCGTTTTTTGAGTTCCGCGGGGATCTGGGGGAACGTCGGAGTGCCCTTGAAGACCATGTGCTCCAGCAGGTGAGCCATCCCCGCTTCGCCATAACCCTCGTGCCGCGAGCCGGCAAAGATCGTCAGATTGACCGTGACCTTCGGGCTGGAACTGTCCGGAAACAGCAGTACCTGCAGTCCGTTGTCGAGGCGATATTCCGAGATGCCTTCGACGGATCGCAGGACGACCGGTTCATCAGCCGACACAAACGAGGCCAAACCGGGCGCAGCCAGCACAGCCCACACCACCAAAATTGCTCTGACTCTCATCGTCGGGTCTTTCTGCAGCAAATGGAACAGCGGAATGGTTGCATTGTAGCACTGCCGATTGTTCCGGAAAGTCCGCCGAAAAACGCCGGTTCCGCAGTCCCCCCCAGCCTGCATACCCCGCACACTCGCCGCCACGCACCGTGAATCGAGGCCCGGAAGCGGGCCGTTGAGTAGCCCGCGACACCCCCAGTCGGTTACACTCACGCCAGTGGCCGGACTCCGCCTGCACAGTCCCACTCAGCCACATTCTTAATGTGAAGGGGTTTCCTCTGTGGTTCATCACGTTCGCTGCTGTCTGTCGCTGCTTGCGCTGCACCTGTGTCTGCTGCACTGCTCCACTGCCACTGCTCAGGAAAACTGGCCTCGTTTTCGCGGTGCCGCCGGTCTGGGCGTCAGTGCACAAAGTGGCATCCCGGTCACGTGGAATGCAGACCAGCCGACGTGGAAAGTGCAGTTGCCCACCATTGGCCACTCGTCCCCGGTGATCTGGGGCAAGCACCTGTTCGTGACTTCCGCCACGGACGGTGGCAGCGAACGATTCATCCACTGCTACAACGCGGACTCCGGAGCATCCCTCTGGAATGCCTCGTTCAAAATGGAAGCCAGCCGCAAGCACCAGAAGAACAGTTGGGCCTCCAGTACTCCGGCGACGGACGGGAACATCGTCTGCTGTCTGTTCGCTGATGCCCAGCGACTGGTCGTCAAAGCGTGGGACTTCAGTGGCAAAGAAGTCTGGTCCGTGGATCTGGGAACCTATGAAAGTGAACACAATCTGGGTGTCTCGGCCATCATCGAAGACGGACTGGTGATCATTGCCAATGATCAGGTCGGTCCCAGTTCCTTGATTGCTCTGCAGGCAGCCAGCGGAAAAGTGGCCTGGAAAACCGAACGTCTGCCTGGAAAAACATCCTACAGCACTCCCACCGTCGCTCCCGACGGAGCGGGTGGCAGCCAGATTGTCACGGTCAGCGAATCCGGTGGCGTCAGCGGGCTTGATCTGAAAACCGGCAGGCAGCTCTGGCAGACCCCCAAACTGCCGATGCGAACAGTGGCTTCGCCGATCGTTCTTGATGGCCTCGCGTTTGCGACCTGCGGTGAGGGTGGCAATGGCAAATACTTCGCGGCAGTCCGCACCGGGCTTGACGTGCCGGCCGACCAGCGTATTGCGTGGGAACGCAGGACCATGCTGCCCTATGTTCCGTGTCTGATTCGCCGCGATGATCTGTTGTTCCTGTGGGGGGATAAAGGCATCATGGTGTGTCTGGAAGCTGCCACCGGCAACGAAGTCTGGTCTGAACGCATTGATGGACAGTACAGCGGTTCCCCGATTCTGATTGAAGATCGCATCTACTGCGTCACTGAAGACGGGATTGTGGTCGTCCTTGAAGCGGGTCGGCAGTTCAGGGAGCTGGGACGCACTCCGTTGGGCGATGATTGCCATTCCACACCCGCCGTTGCCAACGGCCACCTGTATTTCCACACGTTCAAACACGTCATCGCGATTCAGGCAGCTCGCTGAAACTGACTACGGAAACTGCCTACGGAAACTGACCACTGAAAAGGACCGTTCCAATGACAGGAGAATGGCTGGGGGGACCCTGCCCGCAGTGCGGCGAAGAAATGCCTGCCCGACTTGTGCATTGCCGTTCGTGTCGTGCGCTGCTGAATTCTGAACTGACGGAAGACAGCATCGAGATTCCCAGTTTCTTTGCCCTGCCGGAGATCAGTGTGACAGCCTCAGCTTCCCCTCGCGGTCACTATGTCAGTTGTCCGGGGTGTCTGCAGGAGCTGCGAATTCACAGCAAGTACAAAGGCCTGCGAGTGCAGTGTAAGCACTGCCAGCATGCTTTTCCGTATGACACCTCAGTGGAAATTCAAGCGGCCTACATGGGCTGCCCGCACTGTCAGCAGGAGATCCGTGCGGGGCTGAAATACATTGGTCATAAGGTGGTTTGCAAGCATTGTGGTGGTCATTTGCAGCTGCAGGCGGAATCGGGCTGACCAACTGCCACTGCGTTTTCCGATTCTGAATTCCGCACGGAATTCCTCCAGGATTATCACCCCGCCGTCGAAGCAGTGCAGAACTTCTGCAAAGCAAGGAATTCCATCATGAGCAACGGCGCAGCGCCGGTCATCGAAACGTCGGGTCTCAGCAAGACGTGGCGGTCCGGTATTTTCAGGCGTACCCGCTTTCAGGCATTGAACAATGTCACACTGCAGGTGCCTCAGGGGACAATTTACGGTCTGCTGGGTCCCAACGGGGCAGGGAAGACCACACTGATCAAGATACTGTTGGGCATCATTTCGCGGACCGCCGGCACGGCATCCGTGCTGGGGCACCCGGCCGGGTCCATGGCCGCTCGTCGGCAGATCGGCTACCTGCCTGAAAACCACCGACTTCCGCGGCACCTTTCCGCGAATACGGCTCTTGAGTATTACGGCAGTCTCAGTGGGATGACCATGTCGCAGATTCGGGCTGCCCGCCCGCTGCTGCTGGAGCAGGTGGGGCTGAAGGGGCGTGAGCGCGAGCGGGTATCCGGCTATTCCAAGGGGATGCTGCAGCGACTGGGGCTGGCACAGGCGATGCTGCACAAACCGAGGCTGATCGTGCTGGACGAACCGACTGACGGTGTGGACCCGGTTGGTCGCCGTGAAATCCGTGATGTTCTGCGTCAACTGGCGGCGGAGGGGCACACCATTTTCCTCAACAGCCACCTGCTGCAGGAAATTGAGCTGATCTGCACTCAGGTGGCCATTCTGAACAAGGGTCAGTTGCTGCGGACCGGTACCGTGCAGGAGCTCACCAAAGCCATCAAGGGGGCTCCGCTGCAACTTCAGTTGTTCGGGGACCGTCCGTCGATTGAGCAGGTGCTCGCCGGATGGCCGGCAGCGACACTCCGCGAAGCGGCGCCTGGTGCCTGCGAAATCGAGGTCCCGATCACGGAGCAGCAGGACGCCGACCGGCTGATTGACGCCCTGCGGGCACGCGGTGTCAGTATCTTCCGCATGGCGCGCCGTGAACGCACTCTGGAGGAGGTCTTTATGACAATCGTAGGGGAGGCTTCCAGATGAGGGCATGTCTGGCGATTCTGAAGGATGCCTTTCGCGAGGCTGCAGCATCACGAATTCTCTGGCTGGCACTGGGGGCCATAGCGCTGGTGCTGGCGGTGCTGGCACCCATGGGTCTCAAATCGGTTCCCAGCACGCGTCTGCGTCCCTTTGAACTGGTTGACACGGAAGGGCTGCTGCAATCGCTGCAGCAGGGTGCTAACGCCACAACCGGTCCGGCGCACCAGATCTGGAGTCTGCTTGACCCGAAAACTCAGGAAACCGTCCGCGGTCTCACGCCTCCCGGCCCTGAGGCGAGTGACAGGGACCGGCGGCGATTTCAAAGTCGCGTCGTGGATGCCGTCAACAGTGTGCTGGACAAGGAGAACTTTTACAGCCCGGAGCAGTGGCAGTCGGAAACGTGGCAGCAGGCTGGAATTGACGAAAGTCTGCGCAGTGCGGATGTCGCGGGGCTGACAAAACCGCAGCGCGCGGCTCGCAACCTGAAACGTCTGGCGGCTGCCTTCCCCGACGCCATCGACATTCAGGATGAAAAATCTCTGGAACTTTCCTACGGCAGCATGACGCTGTTCGGCCCACTGCGGCTGCCACCCAGTCAGACCGATGACCTGATCAATGAAATCATCATTGGAGTGCTGACGGTATTTCTTGGCTTTTTCGGCGTCTTCGGCTCGCTGCTGGTGACGGCTTCCATCATTCCCCGCACGTTTGAGCCCGGTGAAATCTCGCTGCTGCTCAGCAAGCCCGTCCGCCGCATCACCATCTATCTGACTCGCTTTGCCGGCGGCTGCATTTTCACGCTGCTGTGTGCCGCGGAACTGGTCACGGGGACGTGGCTGCTGCTGGGACTGCGGTTTGGACTGTGGCGAACCGAGCTGCTGCTGTGCATCCCGCTCTACGTGTTCCTCTTCGCCATCTACTACTCCGTCAGTGCCCTTGCCGGAGCCGTCTGGCGGAATGCCATCGTCAGCCTGATTCTGGTGGTGCTGTTCTGGATCGTGCAGACAACGGCCGGTGTTGTGAACGGCTTCATGACTGATGCGTGGATGCCCGGACAGCAGATCGAGGATGTCACGTTCGCCGGGGAGCAGGTCTTCGCGGTGGACGGCTCCCGCACGGTGCTGCGCTGGAACGCCGCACTGTCCGACTGGCAGCCGATCATGGCGCAGGAAAACCCCGGAGCAGCGCAGTTGCTTGGCATGCTGGCCGGCGGGCGTCGCTATGGACTGGCGGTTTCAACGGACGGCAGGCGAGTGCATACCCTGCAGGCAGACTTTTCCAGGTTTGGTCAGGCCGGGGCAGCGACACTGATTCGAGGCGAGGCCGATGAATTTGCCCGTGAAGCGCTGGCCGGTACACCCGAAGCCGTCTTTGGGATCTACAGCGATTCCAGCGGAGCACTGATTCTGCCCGGTCTCCGCAACATTCACCAGTTCGAAGGTGTCAGCGGGGACCAGCCGGATGCACGCCAATGGCTGCGGGGAATGCTGGGGAATGTGGTACCAGCGGGCAGCCGCGGCTTCAAAACGCTCTCCACCGGACGCCGCGATGTGCTCCGCCCCGATGCCGCCGTGGCCTTCAGCCGTACTGATGCCTCGATTGTTTCCTGGGATCAGGGGCGGATGGCCCGACTGCAGCGGTTGCCTGACGGAACCTACCAGCAGGCGTCCGCACGCGAAGTCGCGAAAGAACTTGCTGCGGTGATCGCCGCTGCACCCAGTCGCATTCTTGTCGCTCAGTCGGATGCTGTTGTCCGCATCCTTGACGAAAATCTGAATGAACTGGAACAGCTCACGCTGCCCACGGCCGAAAAACCCAAACGCTGCGAGATCGCTCAGGATGGCAGCCGCGGCGCTGTGCTCACACACTCAGGGAAAATCTTCCTGTGGAACCCAGGCTGCCTGCAGCCGCTTCCCGCGGGTGGCAGCACACGTTACGCCTCCATCAGTTTTCTTCCGGATGGCCGACTGACTGTGTCTGATCGACGCACGCTCAGGGTTCTGGATCCGGTCACGGGGCAGGCTGATTCGCAACAGTACACAGGGCTGCAGGCATGGCCCTATGCCCTCTACGACTACCTGATCAGGCCACTTTATCGGGTCTTCCCGAAACCATCAGAGCTGGACTATGCTGTGCGTTACCTCGTGACCGGAGAAACCAGTATTCGGCTGGAAGACGGACAGGGGGGCTCGTCGCGTGACAATCTGGAAGACAAGCGGATTGTGTTTGACCCGTGGGGCTCACTGTGGAGTAATGTCACGTTCATCATCGTGATGCTTGGCTTTGGCTGTTTGTATCTGATTCGTTCGGATTTCTGATCGGCAGAAGGCATCAACACTGCTGGTGACATGGAGTTTTGCTGATGAGTGTCGGTGACACACTGGTACTGGATGACGCGGGACGTGAGCAATCACGTCTGCTCAGCCTGCAGGGTGTCAGACCGCCTGCCGACGTGCCTGGATACTCATTTGTGCGACGTCTGGGCATGGGGGCTTTTGGAGTTGTCTGGCTTGCGCGGGAAGATCGCACCGGGCGGATGGTGGCCATCAAGTTCTACCCGCGCCAGCGTGGCATGAACTGGACGCTGCTCAGCCGTGAAGTGGAAAAACTGGCCGCCGTTTACACATCGCACCACATTGTGCGACTGCTGGACGTCGGGTGGACTGCAGATCCGCCTTACTTCGTCATGGAATATGTCGAAGGTGGCTCACTGGGGACGCGCCTGTCGGGTGCGCGACTTTCGACTGACGAGGCGGTGCGCATTGCGAGGGAAATCTGCAGTGCCCTCGTGGATGCCCACGGTGCCGGTGTGCTGCACTGTGACCTGAAGCCGGACAATGTGCTGCTGGATGGTCAGGGGCGAGTCCGGCTGTGCGATTTCGGGCAGGCCCGGATGTCGCACGATCACAGTCCTGCTCTGGGGACCCTGTACTACATGGCGCCTGAACAGGCGGACCTGGAATCACCACCGGACGCGCGCTGGGACGTCTACGCTGTTGGTGCGATCCTGTATCAGATGCTGACCGGTGCTCCACCGCATCGCGATGCGGAGGTCGAGCGTCGCCTGCAGGAAACCAGCAGCCTTGAGGAACGGCTGGCGACTTATCGTCGGATGGTGATCGCCGCCGGGCAGCTGGGCACGCATCGTGGCATCCCGGGCATCGATGTTCGGCTCATGGAAATTCTTGATCGCTGCCTCGCCGCGGACAGCACGCGCCGTTTTCCGAATGCTCAGGCGGTGCTGGACGCACTGGCGGCTCGTGATCGCCAGCGGTCACGGCGGCCGCTGCTGCTGGTGGGCTTTCTTGTGCCACTGCTGCTGACTGCGGCGCTGTTGCCGATACTGGGCTATGCGCTGTCACGCAACCGCGACGCCGCCGAGCTGCAGATGACTGAACGGGCGCTGGAAAGCGATGCTCTGTCAGCCCGTCTGCAGGCTGCGGCACTGGAGGACGAGCTGCGGCAGCGTCTGCAGGAACTGGAAACGATTGCCGCGGCCGATGACCTGCGTCGCGAGCTTGAGACGCTGATGCGTCGACCGGCTGCGGAGGTCATCACGGAGGTGCGAGCAACAGCCGAAGCGGACTTTGCAGGCAGACCGCGCTGGATGCAGTTGCTGGATTCCGCGTGGCAGCGTGCCCGCGAGGCGTCTGTCGCCAGCAACCGCGGCAATGACACAAGCTGGTTTGTTACGGCCGTCGACGGCACCCAGATCTGGCGGCGTGAATACAGCGAACGCACCATTGGCGAGAACTTCGCGTGGCGAGATTACTTCCATGGGCAGGGGGTGGATTTCGAACGCGGGCAACAGCCGCAGGGCCTGCCACCGCTCAGACAGCCACACGTGAGTGCCGCCTACAAGAGTACGACCACCGACAGGCAGACTGTGGCGCTCAGCGTTCCTCTGTTCGCCTCTGACGGTTCGATCATCGGCGTGTTTGCTCGTACCGTGCACCTTGGCGATCTGCAGGCGCGGCTGCGTGGCCGCATGTCGGCTGAAGGGCAGGGCAGTGTCGAACGCATTATTGCCCTCGCCGAAGTGCGGGATGCCGACGAAGTACGACTGCTGGACCATCCCTGTCTGACCGAGGAATTTCTCCGAACTCAGGAGGTGCAGGCGCGCGATGAGGCCCTGTTTCGCGAGCTGATCCTGGATGCCGATGCCGCAGCCAGCATCCAGCGGCTGTTGCAGCATCCGGGCGATGCCGCTGAGGCAAGGCTCAGACTGTACCTTGACCCGGTCGGGAAAATTCAGTCACCGATTGCTCAACCGTGGGCTGGCGACTGGATGGCGGCAGTCGCTCCGGTCCAGGGGACACGCTGGGCTGTGATTGTCCAGGAACGGCGTTCCGGGGTTCTCGAGCCGATCCTGCAGATGGAGCGAAATGCCCGGCGGCAATTGGCGCTGGCTGCTGCTGCTGCGGCTGGCCTGATTGTGCTCGGATGGATGTTCGTCTGGCGTGCTGTTGCGGGAAACCGAGGTTGAAGATGTGGATCAAATTCTGCGGAGCCACTCGAACGGAAGACGCCGTGGCCGTGGTGCAGTCGGGAGCTGATGCACTGGGACTGAATTTCTTTCCCGGCTCCAAACGCTTTGTCCCGCCGGACCACGCCAGAAAGCTGGCGGCTGCCGCTCGTGCTGCCAGCAGCAGCGATGATGATCCTGCCAGCAGTCCGCAGCAGCCTGCTGGCTGTTTGCTGGTGGGAGTTTTTGTGAACGCTGACCCCGTGCAGATCCGAGACACGGTTGATATCGTCGGGCTGGATGCAGTGCAGTTGCACGGCGACGAAACCCCTGACACTGTGCTTGAGGTCCGCCGACTGCTGCCCCGGACGCTGCTGATCCGAGCCTTGCGGGCGTCTGTCCAGCGACAGCCTGAGCTGCTGGCCGAAATTGAGCAGTTGCAGCGATCCGGGGCTGTGGATGCGCTGCTGCTGGACGCCTTTGTTCCGGGAAACTTCGGCGGCACGGGAGCCCGCCTGGAAGCGTCTGTCTTTATGACCTGTCAGCAGAAAACGTCGCTGCCACTGATTCTTGCGGGTGGTCTGGATCCGGACAATGTGGCTGCGGCAATTCGGACACTGCAGCCTTTCGGAGTCGATGCGGCGGGCGGGATTGAGCATCAGCCCGGGCACAAAAACATCGAAAAAATGCGGGCTTTCGTGATTTCTGCACGGGCTGAGGGGAAGTCTGTCGCAGGTTGGTCTGGTCACGGCGTTCCCACCCGCTGCGATCCGCGAGAACCGCGGGGAATCAACTGGCCGAAAGCCTGACTTTTGTCCATCATGCACGTCTGACAACTCAGTGTCACCTTCGCAGAAAACCACAAAAGGACCCCGCCGATGGCTCTTCAGACGACAATCCGCGCCCTCAGTCTCGGAATGATTCTGTCTCTGAGCACCAGTCTGGCGGGTGCTGATGACTGGCCGCAGTGGATGGGGCCACAGCGTGATAATGTCTGGCGCGAGGACGGTTTGCTGGAGAAATTTCCAGAGGGTGGTTTGAAGGTGCTGTGGAGCACGTCGGTAGCCGGTGGTTATTCGGGGCCAGCGGTCGCGGGCGGGAAAGTGTACATCACGGATTATGTCACCGGTGACAACGTCAAGGTTGATAACTTCGACCGCCGCGAGTTCTCTGGCACGGAACGCATCCATTGTCTCGAGGAGAGCACCGGCAAGGTGCTGTGGACTCACGAGTACCCGGTGAAATATTCGATTTCCTATCCGGCCGGACCGCGCTGCACGCCGGTGGTTCACGACGGACTGGTGTACGCCCTCGGCGCTGAGGGGCATTTGTTCTGCCTCAGCACGGACAGTGGCAAAGTTGTCTGGTCGCATGATCTGAAGGCTGAGTATGGGACGACAGCTCCACTGTGGGGATATGCCGCCCACCCGCTGCTGGATGGTGACAATCTGCTGACGCTGGCCGGTGGAGAGGGAACTCATATTGTGGCCCTCAATCGTCTGACGGGCAAAGAAGTCTGGCGCAGCACTGCATCGGGGGCCCAGGGACAGGGCTACTGTCCGCCGACCATCATCAATCATGGTGGTGTTCGTCAGTTGATCATGTACAAACCGGATGCGGTGGTTTCACTGGATCCGGCCACCGGGAAGCAGTACTGGTCACTGCCGTATGAGGCCTCCAACGGTTCCATCATTATGTCTCCGGTACTTTCCGGCAATTACCTGTATGCAGCGGGTTACAGCAACAAGAGTCTGATGATGGAACTGGATCCGGCCAGGCCGGCTGCGCGGGAATTGTGGCGGGATAAATCGAATATCATCTGTCCTGTGAACGTGCAGCCGTTTCTTGACAAGGACGTGCTTTACGGGTTTGATCAGAAGGGTGTGCTTCGTGCATTGACGATACCGGAGGGCAAGCGATTGTGGGAGACGTCTGATGCCATTGGCAAGCGTCCGGCCGGATCGGAAACAGCATTCATTGTGCGGCAGGGCAATCGTTACGTGCTGTTCAACGAGCTGGGCG
Source organism: uncultured Planctomycetaceae bacterium (assembly GCA_903896675.1). GTDB lineage: Bacteria > Planctomycetota > Planctomycetia > Planctomycetales > Planctomycetaceae > SXXK01. Next base: position 576 of record CAITYU010000528.1, on the reverse strand, counting down.
AGTTGTTGTTGGCCGAGCTGACTCCTGAGGGTTACCGGGAGCTTGGTCGGTCGAAGGTGATCGAGCCCAGTAATTTTGCGTTTGGTCGTGAAGTCGTGTGGAGCATGCCGGCTTTTGCGAACCGGCATGTGTATGTGCGGAACGACAATCAGATCATCTGTGTGGATTTCGCTGCCGCGAAATGATGTGGGCCATGGGCTGTGGAGGTCCGGGGATGCTGTGTGGGCAGAGGCCATCCCCGGGAACGTCGCCAGCGATGTGCTCCGGCGGGAAGCCTTCGATCGCATCGGTGGCCGGCCCCTGACCAAACGCGCAGATTTTGCCTTCAGGGACAAAAATTGTAGCGTGGGCTTTAGCCCTTGTCATTACCCATGAAACCAAGCGGTCCCCCGGAGCGACTGTTTCGTTTTGCTCTGCCCGCGTTTGCGATTCAGGCCTGAAGGGCCGATTTCCGAAAGCCCAGGGCGCAGCCCTGGATCCGGGGCACCCCCCAAATTGGTTTCGAGGCCTGAAGGGCCGATTTCAAGACGTCTGCTGTTTTCGCGGTCGGGTACGGCTCTCCCAGGTGCTTACGCA
>CAITYU010000527.1 GCA_903896675.1 uncultured Planctomycetaceae bacterium | reverse complement strand
GGCACATCTCACCGGGAAACCTGTGTGGCACGGGTGTTGTCAGCGGTGACTACTGCCTGCTTCCTCTGCGGGGTACTGGTGTTGCTGTCATCGATGTTCGCACGGGACGGGAATTACCGGGATCCCGCATCAACCTGCCTATTCGCATGCAGTTTCCCGTCGGGGCCTGCAGCGTCGATCATCGGAGTGTTTTCTCAGCCACTCCGGGTTCAGTCACCGCGTGGCCAACGGTCGAGCACATGCTGCGGATTCCAACTGGAACGAAAACCGCCGATCCGTTGAGCAACGATAGCTCGCTGCAGGCCGCGATGGCTGAATCGCTTCTGTCCAGAAGTGCTGCCCTCGAGGCCCGCAGTTCTGCCCTGAGGGCTGCCCGCAGGGAACCAGCAGCGACGACTGTTGACATGCTGTACGTGGACCTGCTGCTTGAAACACTGGTTGACGACCTTGAAAACCAGCACCGCGACACACCGAACGCTGCAGCCAGACTCGAAAAGATCCTGACACTGAAACCCGATGCTCAGCGTCTCATGCGCACTTCCATACTGGCGAGGCTGCTGGGGCTGAACGCGACAGAGGCTGGCCTCCCGAACTACACTCAGCCTTTCAATCCGGCAATGCTTCCCGTGACGAGATCCTGGTCTGTCAGTCCATTCGCATGGCCGATACCAGCCGAATCGTTCAAAGTCACCCGTATTCCGCAGCCAAAGTTCACCGCCGAACATGTGGAAGCCGCCATTCTGCACCCCGGCCTGCTGCAGGATGCAGCAGAGCGTCTGGAACTTCTGCAGTACCTGCAGGCAGCCGGGATGGCCGAGGCGTCCGATTTGTGGGGCTGCGCATGGCTGAATTTTTCCCGGCACAGCAGCCCCGACGAACTGCAGATCGCTCAGAGTGCACTGCGGGCTGCACGTGCAGCCATGCGGATGACGGCCCCCCTGCTCCATGCACCACCGACTCAGCAACAGGAACCCGTCTCAGGCTGGAGCATCATTCCTGATGTTCACCCGCTTCCACCACGGTATTCGGAAACGCCGGATGTGACCGTCGAGCCCGTGGAAACCCCGCCACCGTGGCTGAGACTGCGAGTCGGCATGCATATCAACACTGATGACGACGCCGTCCTGATACAGGCTGCAGATGAAACCGGCGACGTGCTGTCCAGTCTGCCAGTGGAATCCACAGGGCAAAGAATGCGACTGCAGTTACCGCGAAACCCCAATGACTCTGCACCCGGTCTGATGACTCTGGCGTTCCGCAATCGCCTGACAGCCATCCATCTGGCCCCGAATGGAAAGCTCAGCAGGCTGTGGACCGCTCCGACACGCAGATTCCCTGATTCCGATGAACCCATTCTGCCTGGTCCGATCATCGCCGGTCGAGTTTACTGGTTGCAGGGTGACAGCCTGCACTGCAGTCACGCCCTCACAGGCCGCGAACTCTGGCGGAGAACCGGATTGTCTCTTCGTGAGGATTTGCCGTTCTTCTTCAACCCGACCGATCATCTTCCGCTGTTCGGTGATGACTCTGCCATCATTCTGTTCGATCCGTTGGCCGGGACACGGAGCGTCTGGGATGCAGCTACCGGAAGACTCATTGCCGAAGGGCAACTGCAAATCGGACTGGGCAACAGACCCGTGTCATGTGGCCGATTCCTTATCGCCTCAAGCGAGTCCGGCAGGCTGCTGATCATCGATGGTATCACCGGGTTGGACCTGCTGGCAGACCAGCCTGAAGTCACAGTACCGCCCCTTCTCATTCACAGGTTCTGCTCCCTGCTTCCCGGCAATCGTCTGCTGGCTGCTGCCGACGGACGGGGACTGATCGCTGTTGACCTGAACACGGGGCGAGTGCTGTTCCGGTCTGATGATCCGCGGCTCGAGTTTCCGGCGTCTGATCTGCATGCTTTCGAGTCCGATGGCGGCCTTTACGTACTGCTGAGAAACTGGGATCGTTTCCCGGAACATTCCGGAGTGATGACCAGTCCCGCACTGGGCTGCCTGCTGCGTATCGATCCTCTCACCGGAGCCGTCCTGTGGTCGACGGACACCGTCTCGTTCAGCGATCTGTACCGCCCCGCCGGCGGCAACTCCGGAGTCTTTGTCCTGCTGAAGTCACTGAATCAGTCTGAGAAGATGCGGAAGGCATCCAGCATCCCGCTCGATGTAAGGATCAGCGTGTTACGCGATACTGATGGCACGGAAGTGTCAGCGGCTGACAGTATTCCGCTGACATTCCCGGTCTCTGTCCAGAGAACTGCCACTGATGGCTCCATAAGAATCACAGCCGCTGGAGGTGGCGTGTTAATCAAACCTGAACCACCAACGGAATGATCTCATCCACCGATCGTTTGCACGTCCAGTCGTACTTCTGCGGTCTCTGCATCGGCTTTTGCAGGAATCTCAATGTCTGTGGCTGTGATCAACGGAGGTGCCTGAACCGTTCCGTCAATCGGATCCGCATTGACCGTGTCACTCCGCAGAGGCAGCTCAAGCGGAAGACGTACGGAAAAAATGCTGCCTCGTCCAAATTCGCTCTTCAGACTCACTTCACCACCCAGCAGCCTCGACAGCTCGCGGACAATCGACAACCCGAGGCCTGTACCCTCATACTCCCGCTTCGTATGGTCCCGTCCCTCGGCCGATGTCGAGCCCTGACGGAACTTCTCAAAAATGTGTTCCTGTTCCTGGAGGGGAATGCCGATCCCCGTGTCCTCCACACTGAAACTCAGAAAACCTGGATCGCTGGCCCGCCACGAGACTCTGATCCGGCCGCCTTCCGGAGTGAATTTGATGGCATTCGACAGCAGATTATTCACGATCTGACTGATCTTGCCGCGGTCCTGAAACACAGGAGACACCGGCACAGGCGGCGGATCTGTTCGCAGATCAATGTGACGGCGGTCCGCGAGGGGCATCATCTGCTGAACCTGCAGTTCCAGCACATCACTCAGAGCGAATGACGCAGGATGAAGCTCCATCTTGCCGGATTCAATCTTTGCCAGATCCAGCAGATCGTTGATCTGCACCATCAACGATTGCCCGGAAGTCTGAATGTTTGTGACATACCGGCGCTGACGCTCATCCAGGTTGGGGGCAGACTGCAGAATGTCACTGAAGCCCAGAATGCTGTTCAGCGGTGTCCGCAGCTCGTGGCTGATCGTTGCCAGAAAATCGTCCTTCAGACGGTTATTGTTGAACAGCTCCATGTTGGCACGTGCCAGTTGATCAATCTTTCCGTCCAGACGTTCGTTGACACCCCGCAGCTCATCACCCTTGGCGTTCATATACCGCAGCATCCGATTGAATGCCTGACTCAGCTCTTCAAATTCATCCCCAGTGCTGATTTCCGCCCGCAGATTGAGAGTCCCGCGAGCGATTGCATCACTGACATCCTTCAAATGCTGCACCGGCTTCACAATCACATACCGCACAATCACGTAGGCTGCCAGCATGGCCAGAAATGCAGTCACAATCCCCGATGCGACCAGCATGGCCCAGTTTCGGGCCAACTGCTGATCCACCTCGCCCAGCGGCATATCAATTGCAGCGATCGCGAACAGTGGCAAATCGCGATTACCCGGCGCAGGCAGTTGCGACACCAGCTCCGCATCCGCCGGAGCCTGCTCGCTGTCAGTCGAAAGATCTGCAGGCACAGCCAAAGGCCGCGTCGCAGCATTGAATGTCGCCGTCGCTTCAGCAACATTTTCTGAAGTGGCAAGCGAGTCCTTACTGTGACATACAAGACAGCTGCGGGTCAGTCGAATCGGACTGAAAAACTGCAGCCGCCGCTGACCATCCACAACCACATACCGAAACCAGTCAGTCCTCGTGTTGTCGAGATCAAACTGTTTTTTTGCCTCGAAAGTCGAAGCATTTGCCCCCAGTTCATTCGCGGAAATCAGCTGCCAGATCGGAAGATTCACATCTGCTGCGGGCTCGTTGCCACCACCGAAGGTCTGCCGAAATTCGGCAGCATCCTCCGCGCCCGTCAGAACCGCCGGAATCGCCGGGTCAAGAATTTTCTGGTAGTGATGCAGTCGCAGAATCTGCGGCACAAGACGGCGGGCCGCGTTTTCCTGCTGGTTGTTCACCAGGTCCCGCGTCCGCGATGCATGCCACCACAGGCTTGCTGTAATCAGCAGACCCAGCGCAGCACCGAACAGAAACCGACACTTGCGTTCAAGGCTGGTTTCGCCGATCAGCTTTTTCAGTGCGCGATACGACACGACAGGTATCCCTCAACGGCCCCGATGTTGCCATGAAAGTGTCCCAGGATTCTCCGTTTCCTGCAACTGCCGCTGATCACAGTCAGGATGCACTCGGGAAAAAAACAGTACCCCGCAGTTTTCGCCGGAATTCTCAGACTGCCTCGCCCCTCCACTCCACTGCCAATCGGCAAATCGCGACCTGACCTTGCGATCCGCACTACCCCAGTTCAGAATCACCGACCGCCGAAAGCTTATCGCCCCAGGATACCGCACATGACTGTCATGAGGTTCACGCCGAACCCCAAACCGACCATCGGAGTTGAAATCGAGCTGCAGCTCATCGATTCCCGCGAACTTTCCCTGAAAAGCTGTATCGATCAGGTACTGAGCGTCCTGCCCGACTCACTGATGGATTCGGTCAAGCCGGAACTCATGCAGTGCTACGTCGAAATCAACACGAAAGTCTGCAGCACTGTCCAGGAAGCCGGAGACGACCTCCGCTGTAAACTGGCTCAGATCGAACAGGTACTGCACCCGCTGGGCATTCGACTCCTGTGGGCTGGAACGCACCCGTTTTCCTCGTGGAGACACCAGAAAATCACGTTCCATGAACGCTACCACCGCCTCGTCACGCTCATGGAAGACGTCGTCAGACGACTGGTCACGTTCGGACTGCATGTACACATCGGAGTCGACTCCGGTGATAAGGCGGTGATGATCTGCGATCGCATGCTGCATCACCTGCCGCTGTTGCTGGCCCTCTCCGCGAACTCACCATTCTGGGAAGGTCGCAGCACCGGACTGCATTCAAACCGCTCAAAAATCATGGAAGGTCTGCCCACCGCTGGCCTGCCATATCAAATGCGCAACTGGAGCGAATATGTCTGGCTGGTCAAACATCTGATGGACACCGGCTTTATCAACTCCATCCGAGAAATCTGGTGGGATATTCGACCGCATCACCATTTCGGCACCATTGAGGTTCGTGTCTGCGACATTCCCCCAAGCCTCAGCCACGTGCTTTCACTGACAGCACTCATCCAGTGCCTCGTGCACACCATCTCCAGCGAAATCGACGAAGGAACCTTTCAGTCTGAATACCACCCCATGATGGTGGAACAGAACAAGTGGCGAGCCACCCGCTATGGAGCCGATGCCTCACTGGTCAGCTATCGCGACTTCCAGCAGCGTTCCGTGCCACAACTGGTTGACGACCTGATTACCCGACTGGGGCCTGCCGCCACCGAACTGCAGTGCCGGGATGAACTGGAAAGACTTGCTGAGATCCCCGCAGCCAGCGGCGCCCGCCGACAACTGGAAATCTACGAACAAACCGGCAGTCGTCGCAAAGTCGTCGAAAAGCTGCTGGAAACCCCGGCGTGGTGAACCAACCCTCGGCAGCACCAAACCGTGCACTGCCGCAGTGGCCACGACCCGGACACTCTGCCCAGATGCCTCACCCGCAAGCCGGCATCCTTTGCTGCGAAGTTTCTGTCAGGGCCGTTCAGTCGATTCACCTGCCCCACGGGCCGGTTCAATCAGATACACAACCTGCCCCAGTCTGATCAGTACAGGCTGCTCACCAAATGCTGCCAGACACAGTGACGCGTCCGCATCCTTGTCCGACAATGCAAAGTACTGATCGGAAAACATCACCACACGCTCCGCCGAATTCCGATCCGCAGTCTGCAGATCCACTTCCACCCAGCAGGATTCCTTCCAGAAAAACGTCCGGTTCCCGACCACTCGCGGGCTCAGGATCCCACGCTTTGCCGTCGCAGCATCAACAGCAGTTGCCCCCGGGCGCGGTGCCGACGATTGACCAGCCGCACCGCTCAGCATTCCTCCACTGCCAAATGCGGGCGCAGCACCAGCCGATGCGGCCAGCCGCTGCAGAGCACTTCGGCTGTGAATCGCCGCTGCCCCCGACACCCGCTGCGCCTGTTCGCGCACCGCACCCCGCAATGCCGGCAGAGCAGTCACCGCGTCCAGCGACTGCCGCTCGTCAGCCAGAAAGGATGTCCACGGAGTCAGAATGCCATGCTTCTTCGAAAGCTCCAGCAGTTCCGTCAATAACTCGTCACTCTCCCCATTCTGATCCATTTGAGCCGTCAGTTCCGCGATCCGGCGTCCCGCCCAGAGCCGCTCCACGAAGGATAATGAGGAATCACTGCTCTGTGCCGTCAATTGACCAGTACCCGTCAGGGTCACCGGTCCACCGTCACGCTTTCCGGTCAATTCCAGCCGCACCTCGCCAGCATCACGATAACGCCCCGTGTACACAAAAACCTCACCGCGATAAAGATCGCTGGATTTCTTCGGCCATGTCCGAGTAATCCCCTCGGCTTCCCGACCGGCTGCATCGGTCAGACGGAGCTGCAGGTCCGTCAGCAGTGGACTGGCAATCCCTGCTTCAATCGCCGCAACGGCCGCATCGATCTGCGCACCCGGCAGTACGTATGCTGTTCGTCCTCGATGCGCTGCACTTAAACGGTCCAGCAGCCGCGAATTCACGTCATAACCCACACCAAGAGAGAAAATTCGAGCCTCGCCGCGATTTTCCTGCAACGCCAGCTCCGCAATCTGCTTCTCATCAACAACCCCCGCAGTCGGCAGTCCATCCGTCAGAAACAACACCCACGCCGGGCGTTCACCCTTCGCTGCCAGCCTGAGAGCGGCCGTCAGCCCCTCAGAAATATTTGTCCCCCCCTGCGGCTTCAACGCATCAGACCACTGCAGCGCCAGTTGGATGTTCTCAGGAGTCGCCTGTTGCAGTTGATTTCGGAACAACTCCACATCACTGTCGTAAACCAACAGATCAAAATAATCGTCCGCACTCAGCGATTCGAGCAAACGCCGAATTCCCTGCTGTGCCTGCAGAAACTTTTCACCCCGCATCGAACCCGATCTGTCAACCACCAGCACAATGCTGCGTCCACCCGGCACCGGTCGCGGTTGCTGATCCGCCGGAGCAGCCAGCACCATGAAATAACCCGGCTCTGCTGCATCACGACGATAACTGAGAACAGCCGGCACGCCGTCCTCAACACCACTGTTGTACATCAGCACAAAGTCAGCGGGAACACCCGGCGAAGACTGTCTCACAGACACAGTCTTCTGCTCAGCACCGCCGCTGATTGTCATGTCCGCATGCGAAGGACTGTACAGCGTCGAGAGTGGCTGCTCACTGTGAATCGTGACAGTCACCTCCAACTGCTGCACCTTCAGGGGTGCCGCTCCCACCGTACCCAGCGACTGTGCGGCCCGCACCGAGCGGAGTGGCAACCTCAGTTCACGCAGACTGCCACGAGGCACCGGAAGTACGACGTACTCAAACTCCACCGTTCGCTCGGCACCGGCCGGAATCGGAAACACACTGCTGCGCAATAACCGACGCCCCGCATACTCCAGCAGCGCCGGGTCCTTTTGACGACGCACCGTTGCTTCGTAAATCCGCCGCGCCTCTTTCGCTTCAAGCACCTGCCCCGTGAGCTCCTTGCCATCCACCAGCAGTGTCAGCGAACCAACCACGGCGTCATCAGGCAGTGGGAACAGAAACGCAGCCTCAATCGTCCCCGGACCCGGATTTTTCAGCACATTGCTGACCCGCACCCTCGCCGACTGCTGACGGACAACAGCATGCACCTCCAGACGACTGATCTCATAGTCTGCCACCGGCGCCGGCACCGGAATCGGCAATGGCCGCGGTCCCGGAATAGCGACGTCCTGACCGGCAACTTCCACACTCAGCAGGCTGCTCAGAGCAACAATACCCACAAACAACACCGACCTCGACAAACGCGAGTCCGCTGGTCGCAGAACATCATGGCAGACATCACAACCCGGGACCAGCAGCAGACCGCTCATTGGACGCTCCCTCACTGTCTGTCATCAGTTTCTCACGGCACACAGACCCCCACACAACATTTGACGTCCATAAGTTGCCAAAGGCTCCCTGAAACCCAGGATTTTTCCGAAAATTTCAGTTTTCAATCGCCCGCTGCAGCAGATTGTGAGTCATGATCTGCACCCGCTCATCAGGCCCATGCGGACGACTGTAATGTGACCACGGCAAAGTATGCCCAGGAGGATCCCCCAGCGCCTGAGCCCACCAGATCGTCGCCGCATTGAACACAAAGTTCCCCTTTGGACCCGGATAAATCGTCGCCGTCCACTGCTGCGGGTTCACACCACCCTGCCACGCCGTCCCACCGGCAACCACCTCCAGACCAGGTATCTCCGCCGGTTGGCCGTGATACTCCCAGCCAATCAAACCCGGAATCGAATCACCATTCTTCACACCAGTGCCGCGAAACATCCAGTGATCCGATTTTGTCACGGTCCAGTCGCCTCCACCATTCACCGGTTCCACGTTGCGCGCCCCCATCAGCAACCCCTCGTCCGGCCCGCGATGCGGAAACGGCCCGTGCTCACGCTCACGCTGCACCGCATAGTCGTTCTCGCCGCCGTACGGCCCCCCACGAAAGAATATCCGATTCAGTCGCCCGTCAGCCCCGGCACGCAACGGACTGACCCAGCACACGCTGTTGCCACTCAGAAACAGCAGGTCCACTCCCGCATCCCGCATCTTTGACACACTGTCAAACTGCCGCTGATCCCAGTACTCGTCATGACCAATGCTGATGAAACTGCGACACTTCAGACCACGATCCGGAGTCAGCATGTCGGAATTCGAGACGTACGTCACATCATATCCCTGCTGCTCAAGCCAGTACGTCATCGGGAACTCATACGGCAGAAACTCACCCGCACCCACAGTCAGCGGATCATTCACCACAGAAGTGTACTGAGACTCACGGCCATACGGACGATCAAAACTGACGTCCGCCCACGGCCCCTGACCGCCTTTCGGATGCGTGTAAACGGAAAAATTCGATGGCCAGACATTGTACGCCTGCCACGTGTTATCAGAACACTGGAACAGAACGTCGGCCGGTCGGTCGTCCCTCACAATAAAAATCACATAGCTCTGCCAGTACGGCTCATGCCCGTCCGGGATCGTTGTCAGTCGCCCCAGATACACACCGCTCAGCCAGTCTTCCGGAATTGTCAGCGACACCGTCGGCTTCCAGCGACACTCATGCAGATTCTTCTCACCAGGCTGCGGATCCGGTTGAGTCGCGCAGTCCACACGCTCAATGGTCTGCATCAGTCGAGCCCCTCGACCGCCATACCAGCCCGTTCTGAAAATCTCCAGACGAAAGGCCCGCGCGGGATTCGTAGAAGCCATAATATCGATCGTTTCACCCGCAGCCACACTCTGACGCGAACAATACGCCTCCACCGGAACCGAACGACATCCACTGCCCACGATCTTCACTCGAGTCAACTGCCAGTCCGTAGCCCCAGGCAGCGCATTCTCCCGCTGAATCTGATTCTGTGCATGCGCCCCGGCACTCAACAGATACAGCCAGCAGAGAATTCCGGTCACTGCCAACCATCTACCGGACCAACCTACGTTTTTCAGGCCAGAAGTCATCACGTTGTCCCCTCTTCACACTGAACCAACCACGGCAGCCAATCCACATCCGCCCCCCGCACACTACTTCGGTGGCAGCAGCCGGATCGCCTTCAGATCAATCAACGCCATCCCGGGCTGCTCCGGGGCTGTCACGATCAACTGTCCGCGACCACGATGCAGATCAATCGTCCCCGCCTCCCAGCGACGATACTCGTCCCACGTCCCCGTCCCCGGAACCCGCGCTGTCAGCAGCCGCGTGCCCGTCGAAAAACGAATCGGACTTCCCGCCGTCCCGTCCTCACACGCAAATTCCAGCTCCACCCGCCAGTCCCCGCTGTGCGGCACATCAAATGTCCACCGCGCATAATCCTCCGGACTGCACCAGAATCCAAGATTTCCGTATTTCCCCTCATACACCAGACTGGGACCGTAAATCTCCGCTCCCGATGCCGGCAGCAGAATTGAGCCGTCAGCCTGCAACTGACCCACGGTCGGCAGATTCCCCTCAAACTGCTTCCACGCAGCCCCAGCCGACTGCACGAACGCGATAACGTCTGCCAGATCCTGAGCACCCAGGTCCTTCTCCAGCCCCTCCGGCATCAGCGATCGCTTCGAAGCAGTCAGAACCTCAAGTTCACTGCGGGCCAGAGTCTGCTCGCGACCGTCAGGCCCCAGCAGCGTAATCGCGTTACCACTCTCGCCACGCAGCATGCCCACATGCTGCACACCCTCTGTCGTCACCGCTGTGTAACTCAGAAACTTCGACTCTACCGCCCGGTTCGGATCCAGAATTGCCGTCAGCAGAGCGCCAGTCGAACGATCCTTCAATGCCGCGAGGTCAGCCCCAACTTCACGACCAATGTTCTGCAGTCGATGACAGCTTCCGCAGCGTTTCTCAAATACCACTGCACCGGCTGCCGCTTGCCCCACAAGGCCCGCCATCTGCTTTTGCTGCTGCTCAACCACAGCCACGCGATCCCCCGCTCCCGATACCTCCAGCAACCGCTGAGCACGCTTCGCGACAGCCTCACGCCGATCACTCAGCAACCGGTCCCGCTGTGCCGCATCCAGATCCACAGCAGAAAGAATGCCCGCCTCCAGCGCTGCCAGCAGCCAATCCACTGATGTCGAACGACTCAGCATGCCGTCCAGCAGCTCCGCTCGCACTGCCGGAGACAGACCGCTGAATTCCCTCAGGACCTCCGACAGCGTCGACTCCGCTCCACGTCGAGAAATCACCGAAGCCGCCATCCGCTGCACCTCCACTGGCACCTGCGGCTGCAACAGATCCTTGAGCTGCACAGGATCCACTCCAACGGCATCCAGAAACCCCACACAGGCAGCTCGTTGACCGGATTCAGCGTCAGCATCCCGCGCGACACCGGTTACCGCGTTGCTGGCAGACTGCAGTGCCATCTGCATCCCACCGTCAGATCGCAAGGCCGCTCCGGCGGCCCCCCCAAGTACCGATCGTACGACGCCGGACACCGCTGTAATATTCACCCGCTCCGGCTGGTCGGTAACCCGCTGCAGCATGCTCCGCAAAGGCCCCGCCAGTGCCTCCGACCTGCCGAACTCGGCAGCCTGAGACAACAGTTGCCCAGTCAGCTCGTCAGTGCCCTCGGCATTCAACTGCAGAACAGACTCAAGTACATCCCCGATATTCTCGGCGGACAGCGAAGTCAGCCCCGCTCGCTGCACCCACTGGCGATCCGGAGCCGCTGCCAGCAGTCGCCCCAGCAACGCAGCCGCAGCACTCCCGGGCACCTCACCCAGACTCAAAACAAGCTGCTGCCGCACTCGCTCGTCACCGTCCGACTCCAGTGTCGCAACAGCCTGCAACACCTCGGTCGACCCCACGCGCAACTGCGGTTCCAGCAATTGCACCGACAACGCTCGCACACGCGGATCCCCATGCCGCAAGCCCGCCTGAATCGCCGTCAGCGTCTCAGGATCCGGCTGCTGCTCGGCCAGCATCGCCAGCGTCGCCAGAGCCTGTCCGGC
>CAITYU010000526.1 GCA_903896675.1 uncultured Planctomycetaceae bacterium | reverse complement strand
TGACGACGCCGGAGGCCATTGATCGGTTGCAGCAGCGGCTGGAGGCGGGTGAGGATCTGGAGCTGCTGGGCGGTCATCGGATTGTCTTTCGTCCGGCGACCGACCTGCTGTTTCTCAGTGAATCATTGCCATACCACCCGAACGGCATGCAGATTGGTGCGTATGACGGCGGTGGTCAGCTTGTGTACGAGCGCACCTATTATTCGGTGGGTGGTGGTTTCGTCGTGGATGAGACGGCTGTGGGTGGCAATCGGATTGTGGAGGATCGCACGGAGTTAGCGCATCCATTTTCCACGGCGAATGAATTGTTGCGGCACTGTGAGTCAGCGGGGTTGTCGATCAGCAGTCTGATGCTGCGGAACGAGCTGGCGTGGCGGAGTGAATCGGAGGTGCGCTGCGGATTGCTGCATCTGTGGTCGGTGATGCAGCAGTGTGTGGAGCGGGGCTGTCGCAACGAGGGAATTCTGCCTGGGGGTTTGAAGGTGCGGCGTCGAGCTCCGCAGTTGTATCGCAAACTGCATGCCGAGAAGGCGGAAGCGGATGCGTTTGCCAGCATGGAGTGGGTGAATTTGTGGGCGATAGCGGTGAATGAAGAGAACGCGGCTGGTGGGAAGGTGGTGACGGCCCCGACGAACGGAGCGGCCGGCATCATTCCGGCGGTGCTGCACTATTACCATCACTTCTGTGGGGGAGCGGACGACGATGGCACGGTGCGTTTTCTGCTGACGGCAGGGGCTGTTGGCATGCTGTTCAAGATGAATGCATCGATTTCGGGTGCGGAGGTGGGTTGTCAGGGTGAGGTGGGGGCGGCCTGCAGTATGGCGGCAGCGGGGCTGGCCGAGGTCCTTGGCGGGACGCCTCAGCAGGTTGAGAACGCGGCTGAGATCGGGATGGAGCACAATCTGGGCCTGACGTGTGATCCGATTGGTGGTCTGGTGCAGGTCCCGTGTATTGAGCGGAATGCGATGGGAGCGGTCAAAGCAATCAACGCAGCGCGGCTGGCGATGCGCGGTGACGGCAAGCACTTTGTCTCACTGGACAAAGTGATTCGCACCATGCGTGACACCGGACGCGACATGAATGCTCGGTACAAGGAAACATCGCGTGGCGGCCTGGCAGTGAACATCATCGAGTGCTGATGGAACCAGTGCCCCGGGCTGGCTGGTTCCGGAGGCACCGGTGCCACCGGAGCGTGGGCTTCAGGCCTTATCATTACCCGCAAAACTGGTCGGGCCTTGAGGCCGTGGCGGCGTGTGTTTGATTTGTGCTGTGGGTGCGGTTGGTTTGTGCCGTGCCTGCGGTTGCGATTCAGGCCTGAAGGGCCGTTTTCCGGTAGCCCAGGGCGCAGCCCTGGGTCTGGGGCACCCCCCAAATTGGTTCGTAAGGCCTGAAGGGCCGATTTTAAGGCGAATTTGGTTGCGGGGTCATGCACGGCGTTCCAGGTGCTCACGCACGTGGCTCTGCTGAAACAGGCCCTTCAGGCCTGGGGGCAGGGGGGCCGTTGGGGGCGTGTGTTTGGTTTGCTTAAAGCAAAACACCGCGGTGGAAATCGCTGCCCCTCCGTTGCAGTCCCAAGCGACCTTTTGTCCTCCACCGTCATTCCGGGTGCCTTGAACAAAAGTCCGTCGCGCCCGTGTGAGGCACCGCTGCCGCTGTGCCAGCTTCGTACTCGATCGAGAATCCCGCGTTGTCCAACATCAAAGCGAAAGATTGAACAGCACCTGCTTTACGCGTCAGCACCTCCTCGCGGTGCATGGCCCCGCCCCCCCCGGAACCACAGACGCCTGGATTTCGACCCTGCAGGCCTTGAAATCACTGGTTTTCGGGCGCCCCGACACCGAGGGCTGCGCCCTCGACCACAGGAAATCGGCCCCTCAGGCCTCAATCGCAAGCCCGGCAAAACGAACCAATACACGGGGCCCCAGTACCACCTCGAGGACCAAAGAGCCGGCCTCAGCGTCTTCCGCGAATTAGAGAAACTCGGTGGCCTCCGCCCGGGGACCTCCCCTGCCCCGCTACGAACAGGTGACGGTTCCGGACTGCAGGGACAGGCACTGTGTTGTGGCAGCCGATCTTAAATCACTTCGTGCATCGGCTTGTTGCCCTGGTCCACCAGATACTGGGGGACTCCGGCAAGGTCGAAGATGCGAGTGTTCTGGGCATCAATCCCGGCACAGTGGTACAGCGTTGCAAAGACTTCCTGGAAGGTGACAGGACGCAGCTGCGGAGTTTCGCCGTAGCGGTTGGTCGCGCCAATCACCTGGCCTGTCCGCATGCCACCGCCGAAGATCACGGCCGTGTTGGCCTGCGGCCAGTGATCGCGGCTGTTGGTGGCGTTGATTTTCGGCGTGCGGCCGAATTCGCCCCAGACCACGACCGCAACGTCGCGATCCAGGCCTCGCTGGTGCAGATCTGTCACCAGTGCCGCCAACCCCTGGTCCAGTCGCGGACATTCTTCGCGGCATTTCGGGAAATTCATGCCGTCGCCGCCGTGCCAGTCCCAGCGGCTGAAGTTCAGCGAAACAAACCGTGCTCCGGCTTCCACCAGTCGCCGGGCCACGCAGAAATTCTCGACCATCGGCGGCGCGCCGTCACGCTGAAAGGCCTCGCTGCTGGCGCCATAACTGGCCACCACCCGCGGATCCTCCTGCGACAGGTCGAGGGCATCCACGAGCCTTGAGGTGGTCAGGATCCCCATGGCCTGCTCAGCATACACGTCCAGGCTTTCCATCTGTCGCCGCTGATCCGCGTCGCGACGGAATCGGTCCAGTGACTTCATCAGCGCTGTGCGATCCTGCAGCTTCTCGAGAGTGATCCCGTTCAGCGTCATGTTTTCCGGTTTGCTGCGGGCTTCACGCCCGACAAGGTTGAACGGGGCGTGGGCCACACCGAGGAATCCACCACCGCCGGGTTCGCCCCACGTGCGGTTGCCCGTGTTGTACATCAAGGCCACGTTGGCCGGGATGGCCGGTGTCACCTGCCCCGCCATCTTCGACACCCACGCACCACCCGACGGCCAGCCACCCGGAGGCTGACGGCTGCCCTTGCGACGGCCCGTCATGCACTGATACGCATCATGCCCGCCGTCAGAATCCGACAGCGATCGCACCAGTACGAATTTGTCCATCAACTGAGCCATCCGGGGGAACAGCTCACTGACATAAATGCCCGGAACACTGGTGGGGATGGCCGAGAATTCACCGCGGATTTCCGCCGGAGCTTCAGGCTTGGGATCCCACATGTCCAGATGCGGCGGTCCACCCGGCAGATAAATGTTGATGATCGCCTTGTGCGAACGTCCGGATCGCTGCTGCTGGTCCGCACGCAGACCGTCCGCCAGCGAAATGCCACCCAACGCCATCCCACCAATGGTCAGAAAATTGCGCCGCGAAAGCCCATCGCAAAAGCCAGTTCGACGGGTTTGCGAACCTGCGGACTGGCCGAGAATCGTCAGCATGATGTGCTTCCAGTGGAAGGAGGAGCAGGAATGTGAGTTGCCCAGAAACGCAGGCGATGAACCGAGGCAGGCAACCGGTGGGGAAGGTACGGGGAGGGAGATCAGAGGCAACCGCGATGCGGGTTACCGAAGATCACTGTAACCCAATCGGCTTCCCGCGGTCAAGAATTCCACGCATTTGCTGTGGGTTTTCAGGGGAATTGCGAGGCGGGGGGTGTGGTGGCGGGAAGGGAGTATCGGACCGCATTTGGGGTTGGTTCAGGCAACGAAGTGGACAAAAACCGTAGCGTGGGCTTTAGCCCGGGCACGAACTTCTCGTCATCCTTGAAATTCCCGGTGTTTTTCAGAGTACGGGGCCGAGCAGGAATGCTCGGGCTACCTTTTGTCCTCGGCGTGAAGTCTGACGCCATGGACAAAAACCATCCGGCGGCGTCAAACCGACTTCAATTCATTCAGTATCGCCGTGTTTTTTGAGGGCTGGGCCGGGCTAAGCCCACGCTACGGTTTTTGTCCACTTCGTTTCCTCAACCAGCCCCAAACGCGGTCCGATACTCCCTT
>CAITYU010000525.1 GCA_903896675.1 uncultured Planctomycetaceae bacterium | reverse complement strand
GCGAAGCCAGGTGCGTAAGCACCTGGTCGCGACACCCTTAAACACCCCCGCAGGCCTGAAGGGCCGGTTTCAGCAGAGCGAGGTGCGTAAGCACCTCGGAGAGCCGTACCCGACCGCGAAAACAGCAGACGTCTTGAAATCGGCCCTTCAGGCCTCGAAACCAATTTGGGGGGTGCCCCGGACCCAGGGCTGCGCCCTGGGCTTTCGGAAATCGGCCCTTCAGGCCTGAATCGCAAACGCGGGCAGAGCAAAACGAAACAGTCGCTCCGGGGGACCGCTTGGTTTCATGGGTAATGACGAGGCTTCAGCCCGGGCACACACCATCCCCTCGTACCCCACCGGGCATGAAAAATCCCGTTTGACCACAAACGCAGCCCGGGCATTCCTGACGCCGTGGACAAAAACCGGAGCGTGAGCTTTAGCCCTTGTCATCACCCATAAAATTTGGCTCAACGCAGAATGAAGTACGCGGTGTAAAGAAATATTTTGACCACGAAAGACACCACGTACAGAGTCATCCAGAGGCGAGCCGGCCAACCTCGGCAGGGCGAGGCTCCCGCCGAGCCACAAGAACCTTCCCACACCACCGCCACCCCCTCGGCAGGGCGAGGCTCCCGCCGAGCCGCAAGAACCTTCCCACACCACCGCCACTCCCTCGGGAGGGCGAGGCTCCCGCCGAGCCGCAAGAACCTTCCCACACCACCGCCACCCCCTCGGCAGGGCGAGGCTCCCGCCGAGCCGGACGATCCAGCGGACTGACAGGGATTCGGCTCAGCAGGAGCTTCGCCCTCCCAAAGGGGTCAACACCCATGGCAAGGCAATCGTTGCCACGCACAGGATTTCGCGTTGATCCTGAAATTGGTTGTCTGCGATGCCTTTCCGTCGCTGCATCCCACGGATTTCAGACTTTTCGGCCTGCCAGGCGAAACCGCTCTAATCCGCCAAAGAAGATCGTCGAACGCATTGGCTGTGAACTCAGGAACAGATTTGGGACCTCTGACCCGAGTCCATCGGGCGATGCCCGAGGCAACGTTGTGCCTCGCCGTTGGCCAACTTCGGGGCAGGGTGCGGCATGCTTCGGAGACCCATCACCGCAGCAACAGGGGGCATTGCGGGCTGCGCCTCAGACTACCGGAAAACAGCCCTTCAGGCCTGAATTGCAAAAAGACGCACGCCACAAACCCACCGCGCTCCGCAACGCACTGCCCAGCGGGCTGTTACACCCTGACTCAACAAACAAACCACAGCCGGCCGACCACGACAAATTCATTCCCGCTCCGAACTGACTTTCGAACAGGGTGGCTGAGCCACTAATCGTACGGGCAACAACGCCACATCCACTGCAAACCATCCCACCGAAATGAACGGGTTCAAACCCACCATCGATTGCCCCGAGACCTCCATGGCAGGCTGCGCAAAATACAACGGCTGATGACGGAAGCCGTAAGGATTACGCCCGGTCGATAATGGTCGACTGCGCAATCCCGCTGGTACCACACGCCGTTCGCCAAAATAAGCCGCCGCATCGTCCGCCGCCAATTGCTGCGATATCAGCTCGTCCAGTGGCGGTGCCTTTTCAGAGGCACCAGCGACCCCGGCCGCCGCGCCAGCCACTGCCGGAGGCTGCAATGTCAAACGGCCAATCGGGGCAAATAAAGCATCCACCCGCACACGCCCGGATTCTGACACATCACCCACCGCAGTCCCACCAGCCAACCCAGACTGCTCGTTCCGGTCGTCGTCCGCAGCACAGATGCCACCCACACTCAACAAACCCGCCAACAGCCCGATCGTGCACCCGCATACCTTCATGGAATCGCCCCTCGCGTGACTTTATGCCCCGAGTCCAACGGGGTTACCAGGATCCGCCGTTTTCCGGTTATTTCGACAAAAGCGAATGTCTGGATTGGATCGATCTGCAGGAACAGATCATGAAAACAGGGATTGAGGCTGCCGGGGAACTGCCGAGATCCCCTCAGCGTTTCTTCCCCCCAAATCGTCAAACTTTCTGCAGATCCACACACCGGAATCCATTGGCGATTGCCGAAAAACAGGGAATATTACCCAGACCTCGCATTCTTCCCGGAAACCACTGATCATCACACTCCTTCGGCATGCCGCGTCCGGCCAGACACGGCATCAGTCGGAAAGGCAGTTCCACAGATGAGCCTACGCACGTTTCTTTCACGAGTGCTGCTGCTGCTGAAGGGCGAGCGTCGCGCACAGCCTACAGCCCCGGCGACCTCACGCCCAGCCGCACGACCCATCCGCTTTGCCAGACTGGAAGACCGCCGAGTCTTCAACGCCAGTTTCGTGCTGAATGCCACCGGTCTGACTGTGGACAACTTCACAGCCCCC
Organism: uncultured Planctomycetaceae bacterium; assembly: GCA_903896675.1. Lineage (GTDB taxonomy): Bacteria > Planctomycetota > Planctomycetia > Planctomycetales > Planctomycetaceae > SXXK01. Next base: position 1,776 of record CAITYU010000525.1, on the reverse strand, counting down.
GGAGCCCTGAATGTCAGCGAAGGGCCAGGGGAACTGCAGTTCCAGCTCGGCAGTGGGATGGGTGAATGGATCGGCAACACCGCCCCCGGAATCTCCATCCTCAACAACGGCACGCTGCTGTCCGTCCAGGAATCTCTGCTGCAGGGCCCCGGCCAGTCCGGAAATATCTCCATTTTCGCCGAATCATCTCAGGGCGATATCGATGTCTACGTCAATGATGCCATCAACCTGACAACCAGCTCCACCGTCGCTCAGTTCAGCATTCACTCGGACGGAAATGTGCTGCTCACGCACGCCACCCGCGGCCCCAACCCGATCCTCGACGCTCCCGATCACCAGATCAGTGTCACAGCCACCGGTCGCATCGACATCGGTGGCATCGTGCACGGCAAGTCCGTGGACCTCGATGCCGGTGGCGATATCGTGGTGTCAGGTCGCGTCGATTCCCGCAGTACGATTCACGTCAAATCACTGGCTGAGGTTCTGGACGGACAGATCGAACAGGTCTCATTCCGCGGCGAACTGCTGGACATCACCGCCACCAAAGGCATCGGCAACCCCGACTCTCTGGAAACCGATGTGCTGTCACTGACTGCCATCAATACCAGTGAAGGCACCATTGACATCGCTGAGACCGGTAACCCCGGCAATCTCTCCATCGGACGCATCGAGAACATCGGCCGTGCCGTCAGACTGCAGGTCGCAGGCGGCAGTCTGATCGACGGCAATGACCTCACCGGTATCCAGACCAATATTCAGGCCAGCGATCTGTTCCTGCAGGTCAGCAACGACATCGGATCCTCAGGCCCCAATCCGCTTCCGCTGTTCCGCAACCACATCGATGTGCTGGTGACCGGTAACCTGACAGCCACCACTCCCGGCTTTGCTGCATTCTCCGGACGCATCGATGGCCAGCTGAATGTGCAGGCTCATGACCTGACACTGGCGTCACTCAATGATGTCGACTTCACCCGCGCGGCTCAGTCCAGCCTGCAGGGGCTGGCGCTGATCGCTGACCTCGATGGCAACGGCAGCGGTACAGTGCTGATCGGTGACGAGCTGTCACTGCCGGAAAGCCTGCTGATTCAGGGGGCCGATGTGCAGGCCGGCGATGGCACCATTGATCTGTCCGCCGGACGCATTCTGTTTGTGTCGGGGCAGTCCGAGAATCTGCATCTTAACCTGCTGGCTGGCCAGAACGGACAGCCCGGTCAGCTTGATGCCCGCGTAAACGGGAATCTGGACATCACTGTCGACTCTGCCGTTGCACTTGCCGACCTTGACGGCAATGGTCAGGCCCTCCAATCGCTGCCCGCTGGCGGCACGCTGGATCTCACGGCGACCGGCGACGTGATTGTGCAGGGCAAAGTGTCGGCTGCCGGCAGCATCAGCCTGTCTGCCGGTGGCAGCATGCGAGTCGTCGGAGTCGTTGATCCGGACACTGTCACGCTCACCGCAGCCGACGACATCGTCATCTCCGGTGCCGTTTCCGCAGCCACAGCTGTCAGGATTACCGCCGGTACAGATGACACCGGCAGCCTGCTGACCACCAGCACCGCGTTCGTGGAATCCGGAATCGCCGGGGTCCCGGGCACGCTGCTGCTGCAGGCTGGTGACCAGCAGGGCAGCGTGGAACTGAATGGAACCGTGCGGGCCCGCGGTGCCATCACAGTCAAGGCCGCCGGTGGTTCCATCAACGGCAGCACCGAACTGTCCGCACCGCAGCTCAGCCTGAGCTCCTCAGCCGGTATCGGCAATCTGGCCCCGCTGCGAATC
>CAITYU010000524.1 GCA_903896675.1 uncultured Planctomycetaceae bacterium | reverse complement strand
GCGGAAACCCTCGGGCAACTTCGCAATCAGATCGTCAGACGGCAGGTTGCCACCGTCATACCAGAAGAACTTACAGGCCTTCAATCCACCACGCTCTGGAAACTCAAACATCAAAGTCGTGGCACCCGGGAATGTCTCGCCTTCCACAATCCCCGGATTCTTCACCGCCGTCACTGCAACCGGATCCCACAGATCCAGACCCATGACCGGCAGATTGCAGGTATGGCAGGCCATGTCACCCAGAGCACCGGTGCCGAAGTCGACCCAGCCACGCCAGTTGAACGAGTGATAGACGCCTTCCTTGTAGGGACGCATCGGGGCTGGGCCGATCCACGATTCCCAGTCCAGCGTGTCCGGAACCTTGTCTTCACTCTTCGGACGGCCAATGCCCTGCGGCCACACCGGGCGATTCGTCCAGACATGCACTTCAGTCACGTCGCCGATCGCTCCCGAACGAACGACTTCCACCGCTTCACGCAGTCCGTTTTCAGATGTGCCCTGGTTGCCCATCTGAGTCACCACGCCCATTTCGGCGGCCACTTCACGCATCATCCGAGCTTCACGGATGGACCACGTCAGCGGCTTCTGCACGTAGACGTGCTTCTTCATTTTCATGGCTTTGATTGCCGCAGCCGCATGAGTGTGGTCCGGAGTACTGACGGTGACGATGTCCACCTTGTCACCCAGCTTGTCCAGCATGGCCCGGAAATCCGTGAACTGTTCGGCCTTCTTGAACTGCTTGGACTTTTTGTCCAGAGTCCGCCGGTCGACGTCGCAAATGCCGACAATCTCAACATCCTGATCGGCGATGTGGCTGCTGTCGCTGTCGCCCTTGCCGCCCACGCCCACACAGGCCGCCGTCAGGGCCTCCAGAGCAGACCGGGTCGGTCGGGCAAATGTCTGCGGCGCAACCCAGAATGCCGTTCCCAGCGCTGCGGATGCACCGATGAATCCGCGGCGAGTCGTATTTCGTGCCATGGTGGTTACCTCATGTCAATCAGTCAGGAATCTGTACTTTTCGGACAACATGAACCCTGCGGTTCCAAAACCCGCCCCAGACTACCCGGCGCGGACTTCCCCCGCAACCCACGAACGGTGTTTTTGAACGTCGACGCACTTTTCAGTGAGTGCCGCACAGCATCCAAAGACACCCCGGATCTCCCCTGACGCCGTCGACAAAAACCGTAGCGTGGGCTTTAGCCCGGGCAAGTTACCCCCCCCCCGCCACTCAGCGCCGCACACGACCCTCCAGCAGCAAATCCTGCCCCAGCTGTCGCCATGCCACTCGGTCCAGCAGCGAATTTCCCGGAATTTCAGCCAATCCCAGACCGCCCACGGCACTCAGCGCGGCAGCACCGCCCACCAGCTTCGGTGCCACAAACACATGCAGCTCGTCCAGCAGTCCCGCATCAAAGAAGCTGCCCAGCAGCCCGGGACCGCTTTCCAGCAGCACGTGAGTCATTCCGCGACGACCCAGTTCACCCAGCACGGCCTGCAGATCCACCCCACGAACCCCATCACCCGCTCGAAAAATCTCCACTCCCAGCCCCGCCAGTCGATCGCACTCTGAGTCCGGACAAGCGGAACTCACACACACCAGTACCGGTGCGTGGTGCAGAGTGCTGACCAGCGCGCTGCCCGCCTGGACCGCCGTACCTCGCGAATCCAGCACCACCCGCAATGGCCTGCGATCACCACTGCGCAGGTCAGCGGCATGCTCGGCCGGGAGTCGCACTGTCAGCTGCGGATCGTCCGCGCGGACTGTGCCCGCACCGGTGATGATCGCTTCCATACAGCTTCGCAGGCCATGCGCATACGCCCGCGATTCACTGCCCGAAATCCATTGCGAATGTCCGGTTCGCGCAGCAATGCGACCGTCAAGTGTCATTGCCCACTTGGCATGTACCCACGGCCTCTGCCGCAGCTGCAGTCGCACGAACGGGGCGATCAGTGCCTCTGC
>CAITYU010000523.1 GCA_903896675.1 uncultured Planctomycetaceae bacterium | reverse complement strand
CCCACCACCACCCCAAAAACACCGCCCTGTTTCAACCAGCGCAAATCCGCCTCAAGCCCCCAGCCCACTTTGGTCCCCCGCGTCATTCAGGCCAGAATCGCGAAACGTCAGTTGACGGTTTACGAATTTTCCGTGAACTCGCGAAACTCCATCGCTTCCTCGGTTGCGAGCACGATAACGCGCCACGTTGGCAAAAGACCTGGACTGCGTAATGGTCCGGGCTGAAGCCCACGCTACAGAGGAAGGGGCGGAACCGGGATGGGGCCGAGCAAAGGGCTGGGGGCCAAAAACGACGGTCGTTGTGGACGGCGGCAAGGTGCAGAGTACACAAAATGGCCCAAAGGTGACGCACGCCGGCGCACTGCCGTACCCGGCTTGCCGAAGACGAAGTCAACACAACCGAGCGCCGCGCGCCCACGGGAATGACAGCCAGACCTCTCGCCCAGGAGACGACCATGTGAAAAAACCGAGAGCAACCGTCCGGGGAACCGATGCAGCCAATGCCACGGACAGATGTGCTCTCGGTACCTGTAAAGACGACGGCGGAATGGAATTGGTGACCCGATTTCTACAGGAATTCTTCGACTCAGCGAAAATCTCGCGACAAGTCGGACAGCGCAGTGTCCGACCACTGGACACAAGTCACCCCAGCAAGACGGGATTACCCACTCTCCCACCCTCGAAGTGCTGCAAAAGACCGGCGGGTCAGATCACCGCAAGGGCCTGCAATAACGCACGACAGAAGGCCGGATGTGCTGGCCACGCAGGCGACGTAATCATGTGACCGTCCACATGCACCCCGTCAATCGCCGTCTGCACGTAACTGCCACCCGCCAACTCAATCTCCGGACTGCAGGCCGGATAACACGTTAAACTACGTCCACGCACAACACCCGCTGCCGTCAACAACTGCACACCATGACAGATTGCCGCAATCGGCTTCGCAGCCTGATCAAATTGCCGCACCAGCGACAACACCGCAGGATTCAGACGCAGATACTCCGGAGCACGTCCGCCCGGAATCAACAACGCATCATACTGCTCAACCTGCACAGCTTCGAAATCCGCGTTCAATGTGAAATTGTGACCGGGCTTCTCACTGTAAGTCTGATCCCCCTCGAAATCATGCACCGCCGTCCGCACCCGCTCGCCAGAAACCTTCCCCGGACACACAGCGTCAACATGCACCCCCAGAGTCAGCAGCGTCTGAAAAGGCACCATGATTTCATAGTCCTCCACAAAATCACCGGCCAGCAGCAAGACTCGCTTCGACATCCCTTGCACCCTCCCCACACACAAGACTCACAAACAACCATGCCCCACGACGCCTGCGAGGTATACCCGGGGATCGGCGCTGCTGGAAGCCACACCACTCACAACGTCAGTTGCAACAGTTGCTTCACACAGCAAATCAGGGTTGTCCGAGCTAAGACACCGAGCTTTTCAGCCTTGAGGCACAGCAGCGGTACAGTTGCCCGGGCTGAAGCCTTGTCATTACCCACGAAACCCGTCGGGCCTGGAGGCCGTTGCGGCGTGT
>CAITYU010000522.1 GCA_903896675.1 uncultured Planctomycetaceae bacterium | reverse complement strand
GGATGCTCCCGCTGAGCCGGGGGAATCAGTGGTATTCCGGGGAGTTCGGCTCAGCGGGAGCTTCGCCCTCCCAGAATCGCAGTCAACACCTCGGGCGATGCAGTCTGCAGCTGCGCACAGGATTTTGCGTTGGGCCCTTTTTTTGGCCGCGGAAGAGCGCGGAAGAACGCAGAAAATCGCATGTGTACGTGAGTTTTCAGTGTTCAGTCATCGCAAAGTCCCCCCGTTGGGGCGGATGCTCCTGCTGAGCCGGGGGAATCAGTGGTGTGCCGGGGTGTTCGGCTCAGCGGGAGCGTGGGGTGGAACCACGGAAGAACGCGGAAGAATCGCAGTTGGTAGGCGTTTGGTGAAGCGGTGTGTGGGATTTCAGAGGTGGGGATCAGAGGCGAGGGCAGTGGGTTGTGGGGTGGGGGGCACCACGGAAGGCATGAAAGTCGAGGAAAATTGCGTGGGACGGGGTGAGGGGTGGGGGGAAGAGTGGGGGGGGGCTTCTGAGGTTCGTTGTCAGGGCTGTGCGTGGCGGATCCGACCATCTTCGACTTGCCACTTTCCCCGTTCTGTTGCTGATGTTGGCCGGGTTCGGTTGGTATCCGCAGTGTGGAAACCTATGATGGCGGTGATCGCAGGACAGGTGGAGATTGGGAACAAGAAGGTTGCAGGAATGGCATCGGAACAAAGTGAACCCCTCAGTGCTGAGGCAGTGGACCTGTTGCACACGTCCTACCGGCAGTTGCAGGAGCAGATTCGGAAGGTGATAGTGGGGCAGGATGATGTGATTGAGCAGTTGCTGATTGCGTTGTTCAGTCAGGGGCATGTGCTGCTGGAGGGTGTTCCGGGGCTGGCCAAAACGCTGATGGTCAGCACAGTGGCTCGCAGTCTTTCGATGACCTTTTCCCGCATCCAGTTTACTCCGGACCTGATGCCTGCCGACATTACCGGCACTGACGTGCTGCAGGAAAATCGCAGTACGGGGCAGCGTGAGTACCGTTTTATTCCTGGTCCGTTGTTTCACAACGTGGTGCTGGCTGACGAAATCAACCGGACTCCCCCGAAGACTCAGGCGGCACTTCTGGAAGCGATGCAGGAGCGTCAGGTGACGGTCGGTCAGACGATTCACCGTCTGAGTGCGCCGTTTTTCGTCCTCGCGACTCAGAACCCGATTGAGCAGGAGGGTACATATTCGCTGCCCGAGGCTCAGCAGGACCGGTTCATGTTCAAGGTGTTTGTGAAGTATCCGTCGTTTGATGAAGAGCGTCAGATTGCTCGTCAGACGACTTCGAATTTCCGTCCCGAGGTTTCTCCGGTGCTGTCGGGCGAGCAGGTGCTGCAGATTCAGAGCACAGTGCGTCAGGTGCCGGTTTCGGATCACGTGATCAATTATACTCTGGCGCTTGTCCGCAGGACTCGCGTTCGTCAACCGGGGACTCCGGAGTGGGTGAACGAGTGGCTGGGCTGGGGCGCGGGGCCTCGCGCGGTGCAGAACCTGCTGCTGGGCGGCAAGGCTCGCGCACTGCTGGGCGGTCGCACATCCGTGTCGGTGGAGGACATCCAGCAGTTGGCGGCGCCGGTGCTTCGTCACCGGATTACTCCGAACTTCACCGCCATCAGTGACGGGATCACTTCGGACAGTGTGATTCAGCGTCTGATCGATGAAACTCCTGCGCGTGAAAGCGAGCTGAGCAGTGACCCGGCCCTTGGAACAATCCTTGCGTCCTGAAGAGCTTGCTCGCATTTCGCGGCTGGAGCTGCGAGCGCGTCAGGTGGTGGAAGGTTTTGTGTCCGGTCTGCATCGCAGTCCGTACTTTGGTCAATCGCTGGAGTTTCGTCAGCACCGGGAATATGTGGCGGGTGACGATCTGCGGCGGATTGACTGGAAGCTGTGGTCGCGTTCGGATCGTTACTATCTGAAGCAGTATGAAGAGGATACGAATGTTCGGGTGATGCTGGCCGTGGACGGCAGCGAATCGATGCAGTTTGCTTCCGGGGCGTTGAGCAAGTTTGATTATGCTCGAACGCTGGCAGCGGCGGTGGCGATGCTGGCCCTGAAGCAGCATGATTCGGCTGGCGCGTGTGTATTTGACAGTCGGATGCGGAGTCAGATTCCGGCCAGCAGCAGCAGTCATCATCTGCAGGCGATACTGCAGGGGCTGGAAGTGCAGGCGGCGGAGGGTCGCACGGACATGCTGGCGGTATTGAAGCGGGTCAACGAGATACTGACTCGCCGCAGCATTGTGGTGCTGTTTTCGGACCTGCTGTGTCCTCGTGACGACGTCTTTCGTGGTCTGCAGTTGCTGCGTCAGCGGCGTCATGAGGTGATTGTGATGCATGTACTGGACGATCAGGAGCTGGATTTTCGGTATTCGGGGACGATGCGATTTGAGGGTTTGGAGGGTGCGGGGCGACTGACATGTGATCCGGCGGCGTTGCGTGCGGGATATCAGGCAGCGCTGGAGAAGTTTCTGGAGTCTGTGCGTCGTCGTTGTGCGGGCAGTGGGATTGATTATCAGTTGGTGCGGACGTCGGAGAATCTGGATGCGGCTTTGGCGCAGGTTTTGATTCGTCGGATGGGTTGAGTTTTCGGTTTTCGGTTTTCGGTTTTCGGTTTTCGGTTGGCGGTTGGCAGGGAGTGAGGGAGTGAGGGAGTGAGGGAGTGAGGGAGGGGGCGGGTGAATGGCTGAGCATTTGTGGCGATTGCTGGTGGTGCTGTTGTTGTGTCTGCCGGCTGCTGTGGTGCTGGGTGATGAGCCATTGAAGCTG
>CAITYU010000521.1 GCA_903896675.1 uncultured Planctomycetaceae bacterium | reverse complement strand
CTCGGCGGGAGCCTCGCCCTCCCGAGGGGGTGCCGGCTCGGCGGGAGCCTCGCCCTCCCGAGGTGGTGGTGGGGAGGGGTAGGGATGAGATTTTGTCGTGTTGAGACGGGGGTGTGGTCAGATTGATTTACACTGACGGGTGGATTTGTCTATAGTCCTGGCAACGCGAACTGAATCCAGCGACCTGACGGCGAGTCATCATGCAGCCGGAACTGATCGAGCATCAATACGATTTTCTGGAGTTGTGCGAGCATATTCGGGAAGCGGGTCTGGTGGCCTTCGATACCGAGTTTGTTTCGGATGCCGGCTACCGGTCCGAACTGGGGTTGCTCCAGTTTGCGACTCGGGATCGCTGTGCGGCGGTGGATCCGCTGGCGATTCCGTCTCTGGGTGCGTGGTGGGATCTGATGATTGACGACCGCACGACGGTGGTGGTGCATGGTGGTCAGGCGGAGGTGCGATTCTGTATTCAGCGGTGTGGTCGGATACCGCAGCGGCTGGTGGATATTCAGATTGCGGAGGGTCTGCGATGTCGCAGTTATCCGCTGTCGTACAATTCGATAGTTGAGCGTGTGCTGGGGATTGCGATCCACAGCAATCAGACTCGATCGGACTGGCTGCGTCGCCCGTTGACTCGCGAGCAGCTCACGTATGCACTGGATGATGTCTCGCACGTGCTCAGCATCTGGGAGTCTCAGAGTGGCTGGCTGCAGTCTCAGCAGCGGATGGACTGGGCGTGTGCGGAGTTTGACCGCATGTGTCGGGACGTGTGGGAGGACGAGCAGCTGGAGCCGTGGGAGCGGTTGTCGGGTGTGCATCGGCTGTCGCGTCGCGAACTGTGTGCTCTGCAGAAGCTGGCGGCATGGCGTGAGGAGGAGGCGGCGGCGCGGAATCGTGCACCGCGTCGCATCCTGCGGGACGATCTGCTGATGGATCTGGCCAAACGTCGTCCGGCGACTGTGCAGCAGGCCCTCGCGACTCGCGATCTGAATCGTGCTGAGTATAAAAAGCTGTTGCCTGAGATGATTGGGGTGCTTGCTGAAGCCGGTCGAATTCCGGAAGACCGGCTGCCTCCACGGCAGCGTCAGCGTGATGATGCGTCATCTGACGATCAGATCATTTCGCGTCTGCTGGGTCTGGCGCTCAGCAATGTGTGTGCTGAGCAGGATGTGGCTCAGGCGCTGGCGGGGACCAACCGGGATCTGACCGAGCTGGTGCGTTATGTTCGCGGTGGTGAGTGTGGTGAAGTACCGTTGCTGCTGCAGGGCTGGCGTGGCGAGCTGTTTGGTGAGCTGCTGCGGAAGGTGCTGGACGGGAGTGTGCATTTCCGGGTGGCACCGGAAGGTGCGGCGACGCCGCTGATCTTTGAGGATCATGGAAAGCGGTGAGCCGGTGGTGCGCTGAGCGGGTTGAGCGGGCTGAGTGGGGTGTGCTGAGCGATCAGTCGAATTTGACCTGGTAGCCGGCGATCAGCATACCGCCATCAACAACGAGTGTCTGTCCGGTGACCAGTCGGCTGCCGGTGATGAGGCTGAGGATCCCGTCGGCGATATCTGCGGGCTGGCAGACCTGCTGCAGCGGCAGTGAGTGTTCGTAAGCGTGGCGGATGGCTTCGTAGCGTTCACCGAGTCCGTTCTGAGTCCAGCGACCGGCGATGAAGCCTGGCGCGATGCCATTGACGCGGATCTGTGGTGCGAGTGTGCGGGCGAGTGATACGGTGAGGTTGTCGAGTGCTGCTTTTGAGCAGCAGTAGGGGATGGAGCTGCCCTGCCCCAGCTGTGCAGCGACGCTGGAGACGTTGATGATGCAGCCACCGCCGGAGTTGCGCATGGGTTCCACAACGGCGCGGGCACACTGAAAAGCGCCGACGACGTTGACCTGGTACAGCCGCAGCCACGTTTCCGTGGAAACCTGTTCCAGTTGAGGGAAGGGAATGAAGTCTGTGGTACCGGCGCAATTGACGAGCACATCGATGCGACCGAAGGCCTGTGTGGCGGCAGCGGCCAGTCTGCGGCAGTCTTCGTCGCTGGCGACATCGGCCTGCAGGCAGCGGATCTGGCCGCCGCTGGCGGTGATTTCCGTGGCCGTTGCTTCGGCATCATCGCGTGAGCGGGAGTAGTTGATGACGAGGCGGTAGCCGAGTGCGGCAAGTTTCAGGGCGGTCGCCTGACCGACTCCGGTGCCACCTCCTGTGACGATGGCTACAGGCTGTGCAGCGGTCAGAGGGCTGGCGGGGGAGTTGGCTGGGTTGCTGGCAGCAGTCACAGTGCAGGTCCGCGGTTGAAGGAGGAATCAGACCAGTTCCGGCATGGGTTTGCCACCATCTTCAACGAGGTACTGTGGGCGACCTGTATTGTCGGTGATGGTGGTGGAGTTGACGGGAATGCCGAGGTGGTGAAACAGTGTGGCGTAGATTTCGCCGAAGGTGACGGGTCGGGCGATGGCTTCACCGGCGATGCGGTCGGTGGCTCCGATGACCTGTCCGTGTCGCATGCCGCCACCGGCCATGACTGCGCAGTTGACCTGCGGCCAGTGATCGCGTCCGACGATATCGCTGATTTTCGGTGTGCGACCGAATTCGCCCCAGACAATGACAGCGCAGTCATCGGCGAGGCCACGTTCGTGCAGATCACTGATGAGGGCACTGAGGCAGCGGTCGAAGACCGGGAAGTCTTCCTTTTCGCGATTGAAGATGGTGTTGTAGGAACCGCCGTGCCAGTCCCATTTGCTGTAGTTCAGGGTCACTACGCGGACACCGGCTTCGATCAGGCGGCGGGCCGCCAGCATGCTTTGCGGAACTCGCGGAGCCCCGTTGTCATCGATGAACACATTGGGATTGCCGGTCCCGTAGCGGGCCACGGTGGCGGGATCTTCACGGGACAGGTCAAGTGCTTCAGCGAGGCGTGAGGAGGTGAGCAGTCCCATGGCCTGTTCGGTGAAGACATCCATGCCGGTCATGGTCATGGAGGAGTCGATATCGCGGCGCAGCTGATCGACGCTGCGCAGCAGGGCGCGACGATCCTGCAGCCGGTCGAGGGTCACACCGTTCAGGATCATGTCTTCGCGAGTGGAGCCCATGGGGCGGAAGGGTGCATGAGCGGTGCCGAGAAACCCGGGGCCCGGTTCGTTGTAGGGTCCGTGGCTGCACTGGTAGCACAGACTGACGAAGGGTGGCGATGCCGGAGTGATGGGGCCCAGCACGCGGGAGACCAGTGAACCGAACTGCGGCCAGCCACCGGAGGGTTTGGGTTGTTTGGGGTGGCGACCGTTGAAGACCTGAATCGCGTCGTGGTCTGCCTGGTTGCCGACCAGTGAGCGGATGATGGTGAGTTTGTCACCCATCTGAGCGAGCTGGGGGAAGGCTTCGCAGATGTCCATGCCCGGGACATTGGTGTGGATGGGTTTCCACGGACCGGCGAATTCCTTCGGGGCTTCGGGTTTCAGGTCGAACATGTCCTGATGGGGCGGTCCGCCGACGAGGTAGATCATGATGACGGATTTGGCCGACCGGCCCTGCCCTGAGTTTTCGGCGGCCTGCAGGATGGACGGCAGAGACCAGCCACCTGCGGTGCCGAGTGCGGTCAGGGTGCCGATGTTCAGCAGTCCGCGGCGTGAGATGCCATCGCAGAAGGCGGAGCCGGAGGCAGCGGGTCCGAGCAGTCTGAGCATAGGTGCAGGCTTTCGGGTGGCAGGTGTGGAGGTGGGTCGAGGAGCGGTGACGTGCGGCGAGCGCGGGACAGAGCATACCGATTGCAGCGGGGGAATGCAGCAGAGAAAATCGGCAATTGGGTGGGAATTGTATTCGGGTGGCCGGGTTGGCAGAATCAGTACAGCAGTGGCGGGACAGCGGGAACGGCTGATGCGGGGGTGGCAGTGATGGGTGGTACAGCGGGTGGTCAGGGGTCTGGTCAGGGTCTGCCGCGGCGTGATTTTCTGGCGGCTTCGGGTGGCTGGGCGCTGGCGGGCAATCTGTCTGCGGGGGTGGCATCAGCAGCGGGGCGGTGGACCGGTGCGGGTCCGGGGGTGATTGCGGCCGAGAATGCGCGAGAGGGGACAACGGACTGGCTGCTGACGAAGACGGGTGTGGACCCGGCAACGAAGTATCGATGTCCGTGGATTGAGGGCTTTGCCTCGCGGACGAGTGTGCGGGCCGGCCAGTCGATTCAGTTTTTTGTGAGTACGAATCCGGCATCGCGGTTTCGCATGGATATTTTTCGCATGGGGTATTATGGGGGTCGGGGTGGTCGG
>CAITYU010000520.1 GCA_903896675.1 uncultured Planctomycetaceae bacterium | reverse complement strand
GACCCTGCTCGCCCTTTGCAGCCGCCTTCAGCCAGCCTGACGCTACTGCGAAGCTTCAGCGGCACGCGGTGGAGTCTCAATCCCCGGCGCTCGCACTGACCAGCGTCCTGTGGCAGCAGCCCCCACGGCGGGACGCTCCATCCCCGCATGGCGAATTCGAGTTGAGCTGGCCGCCGAGACACACCCCTGCCTTGGACGGCGACTCCGGCCTGCCTTTCCCGCCTGCGTGCAACGCTGTGAATCAGCTGTGAATCGCGGCAACTGACCACAATCGAATCTGACTGCAGCTCCGCACGCAAAAAAGCCCTGCGCCGAGCCCATGGAAATTGCGCCACCGCCGGGGATACCCGCGCTGGTGACCTCAAACCCGCTGATTTTGGCAGCAACAAACGTGCTGTTCCCATTTTGAGGCGAACGGGACAAAACTCGCTCGTTAACAATGACCTGAATTGACTTTTTTGTAAAATGGACATATTATTTAGGTGTCGGTTCAAGTCTGGTTGTTGGAGGGAGGGGTGAAGCACCGTAGCAGGGTTGGCGTATGGCGTACACGTTGCCGTTGACGGCTGCGCTTACGAAAGCCCGCTGGAAGGTGAAGATTCGGGACAAAGAAACCCGTGAGCCGCCCTACGTAACAATTATTCGAGGAACGGACGCATGGCGGATCGACCTGCGAAAAAAAGAGTTTATGGACGACTCACCTGATCCATCACAGGTTCCCGGTGTATTGATCGATCAAATTATGGCTGAAAAAACATGGCAGCAACTTTGCGATGCATGGGACCGCATGTATCCGAGGAATCCGGTTGCGGACCTGGAAAACCAAGAGTAGTTCGATGACATTCAAAGAGAAGCAGCTGAAACGTTCCATGATCTTGCTTGTTCGACGCTCTAAGCGTGTGGGGGCATTCGCCGGGCTGCACCCGCGAGTAGTCACGTCTTTATCCGATCTGCGGAGTTCTATGGCGCAGGCTTCGAAAGACTCCATGTGGGTCAGCTATGCAAGCGAACTGACAGATGCGCTCGTGAAGGACGCTGCTTCAGTGCCTTCGAAGCTAGGCACTGGCTTGTTTATTCATTCGCTCGACATCAAGTCTATTCCTGCTCTGTCATCATTGTTTCGCCGCATCGCTTTCACTGTGGATGGTGGGTTTATTCGCGAAGAGGAACTTGCCGAAGTCTTGAAGTCCGAGAATCGAGACAACCTTTTCATTGGTGGGTTTGTGAACAAGACAACTCGTACGATTACATTTTGGCGAGGAAACCTGGATTCGTTGACAGTTGCCTTTTCGGCGTTCGAGAAATCGGGAGATGAAACCACGCCGAACTTTGATGACTTCTCGGTAATTGACAGCGGGCAGACGGTAAAGCTTGGAAGCTACGAAGCGGCTGTGGACGCCATTCTCTACGAATGCGATCCTGATTTTCGACGTGAGGTTTCCAAAAAACGCTTGCAGGAAGAACGCACATTTGGTGCCGCACTTCGACGACTCCGCAAGCAACGTGGCCTTCGCAGAGAAGACTTTGCGCCTGACATCGTTGCGAAGACTGTTGCCCGGATCGAGCAAGGTCAAGTGAAACGCATCCAAAAGGCTACGCTTGCCGCACTCGCTAAGCATCTTGCTGTTGAGCCGGAAGAGATTGCGAGCTGGTAACTGAAAGCAATCGCCGACTGACCGATGTTTGCGCTCCGGTGGGAACAGCACGTTCGTTGCCGCCATTTTCAGCAACCTGCTGACCGCCACGAGGGCAGGTGCTTGCTTCCTTCCCCTGCGTCTCCTTCAAAAAAATTGACTTCATTGAATTTCCTTCTGCGTTTCCTTCCCGGGGCAGTCTGCGGGGCAAAAAAGCATCCCGCGGCTGGATGTCTGAGCGCCGTTCTGTGGTGGGCGAGGCATCCACGCGTCGGGGGCCTCAATAAAAAGGCTCAACGCAAAATGAAGTGCGCAGTGTAAAGCAGTATTTTGACCACGAAAGACACCACGTACAGGGTCATCCAGAGGCGAGCCGGTCGACCTAGGGAAGGCGAGGCTCCCGCCGAGCCGCGCACAATCCAACAGACTGCGAGGTGTTCGGCTCAGCAGGAGCTTCGCCCTCCCAAAGGGACGAGGCACCGGCCGAACCGAGGGAATCCGGCGGACTGCGAGGGGTTCGGCTCAGCGGGAGCTTCGCCCTCCCGAAGGGACGAGGCACCGGCCGAACCGAGGGAATCCGGCGGACTGACGGGCGTTCGGCTCAGCAGGAGCTTCGCCCTCCCAAAACACGCAACACCACACCCTCCCGAAGGGGGCAACACCCGTGGCAAGGCAATCGTAGCGGCGAACAGGATTTTGCGTTGATCCAAAGCTTCTGCGGTCAGCGAAGCGTAAATACCGGGTGCGGATTTCCGGCAGCCTTGTGCAGGTCAGCAGCAGCATTGTTCGGTGCCGCATCGCAGAGCTTACGCAAATGCTCGGGGCGTTCAGGGGGCCTTCAAAAGATCCACGTGCTGAGCGAACGGATAGTCGGCTGGCTGATAGCTGATGGCCAGTTCCGGTGTTTCACGTCGCACTCCGCCGGCATGCAGTGAAGTGAGCGCCCGGTCGAGGATGCCACCAGTCAGCAGAGTACGCTCGACCGGATAGGGTGACTGACCGCTGTGCACCATTTTTTCAATGGCCTTCAGCAGATAGGCAAAGTGCGGGTACTTCGGCTCAGTCCGCTCGTCAAAGACACTGACGGCAATCGGCTGTCCCTTGACCGCATAGGCCGCTCCTGTGCCTGTGGCACAGGAAAACATGAATTGTGCGCCGCGGAACCCGTCGCGGTATTCGTACAGAAACAGGACAGCCTCGGTATCCTGTCGCATCTCGGCACCACTGACATGCGGAACTGCACTGAAGGCGGCCTCGAGGAGATCACGACGCACAAGGCCCTCGTCCACGGCCTGCCACATTGCGGCACCCCGCAGCGTCTGAACCCAGCGAACTCCCGTTTCCGCTCCCCGCCGTCGCTCAACATGCCACTGCAGAAACTCCAGCGCGTGAATTCCGTACACATCGAGTCCGCTGTAGCCGATCCCCACCGCCGCCTCCAGCTCGCAGTTCAGCGGCAGCGTGTCAGGGTTGAGACGATATCCGACCGGGAGTGATGAGCCTGCCAGCAGGGGAATTCGGAGTCTGCGCGCCTCGTTGTACATCCACAGACCATCTGCCCATGCCGGTCCGAGGTGCTTGTCGTTGAAGACCGGTACCACGCGACCATGTTTTTCGAAGGCTGCGGAAATCTCGCCGAAGAATCTGCGGCGCGGGTACAACTGCTGACCGATCTCGCTGAACGGATAATCGCCGTGTTCCCCGATGCTCAGCACGCCATCCACCGCGATGCCGGAGCCACCCAGTGTCAGTGCCTGCTCAATGGTACTGAAGATCGGAATCCTGAAACGGCGACTGATTTCGCGAGCCATGTCGTCAGAGACGAACTGGTCCACGTACAGGGATGCCAGATTGAGCTGCGGTCCGGGGCCGCCCCGCTGTTCCCAGCCCTCCAGTATCTTTCCCAGAATCACGTCCGCATGTGAAAAGGGACGGTAGATCGTGACAATACCCGCGACGCGTGGGACGGCAGCCTGAGCCGCTGATCTGGGGCTGGCCTGCAGCCATGGGGCGCAGCACAGGGTGGCAGTGGAGGCGGCAACGTTCGTCAGCAGGCGACGACGAGTCAACTCAGTCATGAGGGGCTCCGAAAACAACTGCATCGATGAGGATTGGGGAGGTGTGCTGGCGGGCTGGACAGGCTGCGGCGGCATCCGGTCCGACTGTTGAGCGTAGCTGCAGGTGGCCGGGTGTGTCCAGTGGATGAGATTCTGCGGGAAGCTGCTACACTGTGGGCCGGATGTGCAGGTGTGCAGATTCTGGTACCTGTCTGTGGTCTTCCGGTTCCCTGAAAGCGTGTCCATGTCTGGTATCCCTGATTTCAATCTGCAGTGTCGGACGGCGGCACAGCAGTTGGTTGAGCTGTCGCTGTACGAGGATTTGCAGGATGTCGGGGACCTGACCAGTTTCAGTACGATACCGGAGCATTTGACGGCGACGGTGCAACTGGTCGCGCGGCAGAGCGGGGTGTTGAGCGGTTTGGCGATACTGCCGCTGGTATTTGAGCGATTGCCGGGGGTTGTGCAGTCCACGCTGCTGCTGCAGGACGGTGCTGCGGTGCAGGCTGGGACGGTGATTGCGGAGCTGAGTGGTCCGGTGCGAAGTCTGCTGATCGGGGAGCGGACGGCGCTGAATTTTGTCTCACATCTCAGCGGGATTGCCAGTCGTACGGCTGAGTTTGTGCGGCGTGTGCAGGGAACATCGGCCACCATTCTGGACACTCGGAAAACGCTTCCCGGATATCGAGCTTTGCAGAAGTATGCTGTGCTGTGTGGTGGTGGCGTGAATCATCGGATGGGGCTGTATGATGGGGTGCTGATCAAGGACAACCATCTGGCTGCGCGAGGTGAGCAGAGTTGTGCGGAGGCGGTCGCGGAAGCGCGGCAGTGGACGACCGAGCGTGGTTTGCCTGCGGCAGTGGAAATCGAGGTGGATACTCTGGAACAGTTGCGGGATGCGTTGCAGGCGCGGCCGGAAATCGTACTGCTGGACAATATGGCTCCGGATCTGCTGCGGCAGGCTGTACGGATTCGGGATGAGCTGAGTTCGGGGACATTGCTGGAGGCCTCTGGTGGAGTGACTATTGAGACGGTACGAGCGATAGCGGAGACGGGGGTGGAGCGCATCAGTGTGGGCAGTCTGACGCATTCGTCTCCGGCGCTGGATCTGGGGTTTGACTGGCCGTGGAATCGGCAGATTCGTCACTGACGGATGCGTTGGCTTGTGAATCGAGTCCGATTTTTCTGGACAGTGCAGTACATGAAAACAATCATGTAGTGCATGTTTGAATTCCACCCTGCAAATCCGCACGACCATTTTTTTCGCCGCACGTTTGACGTGCTGCCCAACGCTCGAGCGCTGCTCAAAAGCCAGTTGCCCGCAGAACTGGTGGCAAAATTGGACCTGCAGTCCATCCAGCCCGCCAAAGAGACCTTCCTGACGGCCACAGACAACGAAAGTCGGCTCGACCTGCTGTTTACTGCCAGGCTGCTGGACGGAACGTCATTACTGATCTATCTGCTGCTGGAACACAAAAGCTGGGTTGATCGTCGGATTGCTCTGCAATTGCTCAAATATGTGCTCAGAATTCACGAATGGCAGGACCGCAACGGACAACCGCCGTGTGTTGTGGTACCGCTGGTGGTGTACCAGGGAACGCAGGAGTGGGACGAGCCGACATCGCTTCGTCACAAAGTGAACGCTGATCAGGACTTGCAGGGCTTTGTTCCGGACATGCAGGTCATTCTTGTGGATCTCGGTGGGGTAAAATCCTCATTCCTGCCGGAACTTCCGGAACTGGAAGCTCGCATTCGTGCCATGCAAATCGCGCGACGGCCGGAACTGCCGTATCAACCCACAGTTGCAATTTTTGAACTTCTGCAGGGTTGGGAAAAAAGTGATTCACAAAACGATGCTCTGAACGATATCGTTGTGTATCTGTGCTCTGTGTTTGATGCGAAGAATCTGAACTGGCTGACTCAGGCTTTCAGGGCCGGTCAGGCACCTGGATCGGGGAAACTCATGCCAAACTGCCTGGAAGCATTATATGAACAGGGTGTCGAACAGGGTGTTCAACAAGGTGTTGAACAAGGTCTGGAACAAGGTCTGGAACAAGGGCTGACTCAGGGCAAGGTGGTCGGCAGCATCCAGACGATGCAGCGCATGCTCAATCTGCCGATTACTCCTGAATCGGAACTGCTGTCCCGATCTCTGGACGAACTGCGGGCGATCGCGGCTCAGCTGGAATCCAGTGCAGGACAACGCTGACCAGCCGCCGCAGGCTGTGAACACACCCATACTACATTCCTGCGCACCGCAGTTCGGGAAAACTCATGCCAAACTGCCTCGAAGTCAAGGCAGTTTGGCAGCATCCGGATGCTGCAGAGCATGGTCGATCAGCCCGTTATGACCGTCCCGGCTGCCCTGATCAGCAGACTGACCTGAGGGGTGCACCACGCACAATCTGGAACAGTCGGCAAAACACTCAGGACTCGCCCCCTGCGGCAACTTCGTCCGACTCTGTCGACTGTGCCGATCGCAGCAACTGCGTTGCTCTTAACAGTTCGGTAACGCCTGCGGATTGGGAAGCCGTTCCCCGAAAGAACTGGTTTTCCGGCGGTTATCGCCGGGAGGGCAGTGATTGCGGCGAAAACTGCCGACGATAAACAGGTCATTCGGTTTGCTGTGCTTTTTCCTGCTCAGGCCCCGACCCAATGACTCAGACCACCAAGAAAAAACGACCATCCTCTCGGCTGCAGACGCCGCTGGAAACATATCTCCGTGAGATCAACGAAACCGCCCTGCTGACGGCTGATGATGAGAAGGAACTCTCCAACCGCATCTCTCAGGGTGATGCGGCTGCTCGCGATCGCATGGTGCGAGCCAATCTGCGGCTCGTCGTCAACATCGCTCGCGGATACACCGGCAAAGGCCTGCCCCTGCAGGACCTGATCGAAGAGGGCAACCTTGGGCTGCTTCGCGCAGTCGAAGGGTTCGACCCCAATATGAATACTCGCTTCAGCACCTATGCCAGCTACTGGATCAAGCAGTCCATCAAGCGGGCCCTCGTGAATTCCGCCAAGACCATCCGCATCCCGGCCTATATGGTCGAGCTGCTGACCAAGTGGCGTCGCGCCTCGGCGAAACTGGCCGACGAACTCAATCGCACACCCACTCCTGAGGACATTGCCCGCGAACTGGGCATCCCCCGGAAGAAACTGCGCATCGTCAAGAAAGCCATCACCCTGTACAACGCGTCACCGAACCCGGAGCCGGAAGACGGTGGGCTGACGCTGGGGGATATCGTTCCTGATGAACGCATTCGCGGGCCCGAAGATGAGCTGATCAATACCGACAACCTCACTCACGTCTCCCGACTGCTGGACGAAATGGATCCCCGGGAAGCGACCATCCTCAAAATGCGGTTCGGTCTCGATGACTGCGAACCACAGACCCTGAAGGAGATCGGGGAATCGCTTGGGCTGACACGCGAGCGAGTGCGTCAGATTGAAAGTGAAGCTCTGAAAAGACTTTACAAGAGTCTGAACGGAGACAACTGACGCTGCTGTATCTGAATTCGGCTGGACTTTCCTGCGGCAGTGCTTCTGCTGACCGCCGCCGTCCGCCGGCCGGTTGCCTCACGAACCCAATTGTTCCACGAGCACATTCTGCCCTCGATCCGCAGTTGAGCACGGATCAGCCTGTATGACACCCGCCCCCGGAGTGCAGGCTTTCGAGGACAGCACAGCAACCGGCCGGCCAGCCTGAAGAGGCTGGCATTCTGAATGCCCCAGAGCAAAAAAACTTCCCAGATTCGCACCACCACCAGCCCCGCTCAACCTGTCCCCGCTGCAAAACCAGCAAAATGTGCGGGTTTCCGAGGGACCTTGCGGATTCTGCCGGTTTTTCGGTAGAAAACACCTGCGGATCAGGGGACGCGTTTGTCCCGTTGCACCGCGGAATCCAACAGGGTACGGGCAGGGATGCTGCACTGGCTTCGTCGAAGATTTTGCGCCGATCTGGCGATTGATCTGGGCACCACGTCCACTCAGATTGGTCTGCCCGGCGATGGTGTACGTCTGGATGAACCGTCTGTTGTCGCTGTTTCACGAGCTGGCGGACGCGTTGCCGGACGCGGCACAGCGGTCGGCAAGCTGGCATGGCAGATGCTGGGCAGAACCCCGGACAGCATCCACGCAGTACGTCCCATTCGACACGGTGTGATCAGCGACTTTGAGCTGTGCGAGACGATGCTGCGGTATTTTCTCCGCAAGGTATCGGAAGGTTCACGCGGGCTGCGACCGCGAGTTCTGATTGCGGTTCCCGGGTGTATTACGGCAGTGGAACGGCGAGCTGTCTTCAACAGTGCGGAACGAGCCGGTGCCGGTCGGATCTGGCTGATCGAGGATTCACGTGCTGCGGGGATTGGCGCCGGGCTGCCGGTGGCTGAGCCACTTGCTTCCATGGTCTGTGACATCGGCGGTGGCACGACGGAAATCGCGGTGATGAGTCTGGCGGACGTGGTTGCCGCGCAGTCCATTCGCGTGGCTGGTGACGCACTTGATGAGGCCATCGTTCGCTGGCTGCGCCGCCGCTATTCTCTGCGTATCGGCGAACTGTCTGCCGAACAATTGAAAATTGCCATCGGCAGCGCAGCGGTACTGGACCACGAACTGACCCACGAGGTCAGTGGGCTGGATACGGCCAGTGGTATTCCGCGACGCGCACTTGTCACCAGTGAAGAAGTCCGGGAAGCACTGGCGGAACCGTTGCAGGACATTGTGGATGCGGTGCGCCGCACCATCGAACGCTGTCCGCCCGAATTGATCGCTGATCTGGCAGATACCGGTATGGTGCTGACCGGTGGTGGTGCACTGCTGCGAGGCATCGATCGATTTCTCAGTCGCCAGCTGGGCATTCCCGTGCGGATTGCCGATGCCCCGCGGACCGCCGTTGTACGCGGGGCCATGATCTGTCTCGATCACCTCGAACGCTGGCGCGGGGGACTGGATGACGGACTGCGAGCGGCCTGAGACCTGACGTGCAGACGGGCTGAAATTCTGAGGTGGACTGATGCAGGGAGAATCCGGACGATTGCGAATGTGGCTGGCAGCCTGCTGCCTTGCCGCTCTGTCGCTTTCTGCTGCCGCTGCCGATCGGCTGGGACTGCTCAGGTCCCTGCGTCCGGTGCTGCTGGATCTGGCCAGCCCGGGAAGGCTGCTGTGGTACTCACAGGCTGGCCGAGCGGACGATGCGACAGCGACGCAGGCCGCAGCGACCGCATCCGGTGGCGGGACATCCCCAGCCGCGATGCTCGAACAGCAGCAACTGCTGCGACGACTGATGATTGAAAATGCCCGGCTGCGTCGTGAACTGCAGCGGGATCGACAGCGGTTTGGTGTGGAAGACCCGCAGGAAGTGCGATCGGCACTGCTGCAGATGTCACTGCTGCCGGCGCAGGTGCTGAGCTGTCGTGACGGCCTGCCTGCCGATCTGCGGGAACTGCTGGTGGATGCCGGACGCGCACGCGGATTGACTCGATCGGAGCTGGTCGTTCAGGGCTCCGGTGGAATCATTGATGCCGGACGGGCTCAGTCTGTACAGCCTGGTGACCGAGTCCTGGACGGACTGGCGGTGGTTGGCCGGATCGAAAAGTCCGCGCGCTGGGTCAGTCTGGTGCAGCCGATTTCTGCCAGTGGTTTTCGTGCCAATGTGCAGTTGCTGCGCAGGACCACCGAGGGGGCGCTGTTCGGATCACGCGGAATTCTGGAAGGCGTCGGGGAACCGGACTGCCGACTCACCGGCATTGCAGCCACAGAGGCAGTCGCAGTGGGTGATGAGGTGGTGGCTGCCGATGTCGAAGGGCTGCGCGGTCCACAACTGTATTTCGGGAAAGTCGTACACGCCGATTTTCTGGCCGGTGGACAGTGGGACATTCGTGTTGCTCCGGCCGTGCGACTGGACGAGCTGCGTGACGTACAGATTCTGCACTGGGAACTGCAGCCTGCAGAACAGTCCGTGACAACTGCGGAGACCTCCCGACCATGAAATCGGTACTCGCTGCTGCGATCTGTGCATGGCTGGCCGTGATGCTGGAAGTTTCCTGCACCGATCTGATCCCTCGCGGTGCGCTGTTTCTGCCTGTGGTCTGTGCTGTGCTGACGTGGCAGGTTGGAGCGCGACTGCTGCTGGTGGGAGGATTGTTGTTACTGCTGGACTGGATCGCCCGTCCGACTCTGCTGCCTGCTGTACCCCTGCTGCTGCCCTTTGCACTGCTGCTGGTTGTCCCTCATGCTTCCAGACGCCATTACGGCATGCGGCGGCAACTGCGCCTGCCGAGTCCGCTGCAGATTCCCGTGCTGACAATGGTGGCCACCACCCTGCAATGTGCGGGCGGATTGTCATACGTCCATTTGCCGACCTCGGCGGACCTGCTGCCGGTCAGTCGAGAGCTCACACCACTGCTGCTGACGGCATTGCCCGTCAGTGCCGTGCTGGCACTGCTGCTGCGACTGGCTGAAGAGACCGGCTTGCGGCGACCATTCAATTCCGAGCTGCAGAGGATATGAGAAATTCCCTGCGACATCCGCTGTTTCATGATGCACAGAATTCGCCGACAGCGGATGCTGCACTGCGAATCCGCCTGCCCGCTGCGCTGCTGATTCTGACGCTGACCGCAGTGCTTGTCCGCGTAGCATGGGTGCAGTCACAGCTACCCGATGACTACCTGCAGGCCCTGGCTGTGACCACGACGGAAGATGAGCAGTTGCCGGCGCGCAACGGACAGATACTCGCTGACACCACTGTACTTGCACGCGATGAGGACCAGTGGGCACTGCAGATCCATTACCGCTGGCTGGAACAGCAGCCGGAGCCGACATGGCTGAAACAGCAGCTGCGGCAGCGACTGAGCCGTGAGGAACGTCGTGATGAAACACTGGTTCGCAGCACCGAACAGAAAATTCTGAACGAACGTCATCTGATGCTGCAGGCTGTCGCCAGTATTACCGGAGTTCCGAGTGAGGAAATTGAAGCGCGGCGAAAACAGATTGAATCGCGAGTTCGCGGGATCATCGACCGCGTCAATCGGCCACCACAGGCTGCCGCTGAGATGTCAGCAGACGAGACTGAGGCCGCGGACGACGGCGGGCTGCTGCTGCGACTGGCTGCAGCCATTCGCTCGGCCCTCACGACAGCACCCCGAAGATCCGCGGCAGAACGCATATTTGTGCGTGAGGAAGAGACGTGGCATCAACTGCTGCCCGAAATCTCTGCTCGTGCAGCCGCCATCATCAGTGAACATCCCGAGCGATTTCCCGGAGTTCGCGTGCAGGCACACAGCCATCGCGTTTACCCGGCCCCCGATTTTGCCGTGCACGTGGTCGGTGCCAGAACCCGACCAGACGCTGTAACCGCGGTCCCGTCGACCGGCGGGACACCAGCAGCGACGGACATAACGCAGCAGCCTGCCACCGTCGGACGATTCGGTGTGGAAAAAAGTTACGATGCGGTACTCAGTGGACTGCCCGGTCTCAGACGCATCGTGCGTGATCGACGCCAGCGGATCATCTCCAGCGAAATCCTGCGGCAACCTGCGGCGGGACGCGATGTGCTGCTGACCATCGACCCGGAGCTGCAGCAACTGGCCGAACAGTTGCTGGCGGAATCCGTGGGCGACGCAGAACGCCGGCTGCTGCCTGCCCCGGAAGATGCTCTCGAATCTGCCACTCCCGATGCACCACCGGAGCCCGAGCTGACGCCGGTCGGTGGCAGCGTCGTGGTGATGGAAGCCCACAGCGGAAGACTGCTGGCCCTCGCCAGCGCTCCCGAATTTGACCTCACGCTGTTCACGCAGGGCTCACAGACCGCGTGGAACGCCACCAACAGCGATACCCGCAGACCATTCGTCAGTCGCTTCCACTCCATGGCTATTCCGCCGGGGTCCGTCTGGAAAATCGCCACCGCCATCGCAGCCCTGGAAACCGGCACCTGCACTCCGCAGATGGAAATTGTCTGCCGCGGATTCCTGCAGAACCCCGATGAACACCGCTGTCTCATTTTTCGTGCCTGGGGTGTCGGACACGGTCCAATCAGTCTCCGCGGGGCTCTGGCACAGTCCTGCAATGTCTGGTTCTTCAATGCCGCTCAGCAGATGGGCATCGACCCGCAGGCCGACTGGGCCGACAGACTGGAATTCGGTCGCCAGACCGGCGTCGATCTGCCGTTCGAACGATCCGGCAGCCTGCCACCGCGCCCTCCGGCTAATGCCTCCGAAACAGTACGCCGACGATTCGCCCGCGAATCGCTGGGATTTTCCATCGGACAATCCCGACTGACCACCACTCCCCTGCAGATTGCTCGACTGCTGGCGGTGGTGGCCAATGGCGGTTGGCTGGTGGTGCCGCATGTCGTCAGCGACGAGGGAGCAGCGCGGCACCTTGAGGACGCCACACTGACTCCGTGGAGCAGCACGAGAGCTCAGGTCCCGGGACTATCCGCTGAGACCCTGCAGGCTATTCGACAGGGACTTGTGGACGGTGTCTTAAATCCAGCCGGCACGGCCTATCGCACGGTCCACTTTGAGGGGCTGTCGGCAGCGGGAAAGACCGGCACTGCGGAAGCCGGAGCGGGGCGTGCTGATCACGCGTGGTTCGCGGGATACTTCCCGGCAGACAACCCCGAATTTGTTGTCGTGGTGGCCCTGGAACATGGCGGCTCCGGGGCCCGCGCTGCGGGCCCCGTTGCCAGAGAACTGTTCAGGATGCTGCAGACCAGACTGAATACTGAAACGCTGCAGACCAACTGAAAGCTGAACGTGGATGATCAGGTCGGTCAGACCTGCGTTGCTGCGGTGACAACTGCAGACTTGACGGCCGCACGGCGACGACGGGCAGCGAAAATGGCCGCGACTGCAATCAGACCAGTGGTGGCCACTGCTGACGGTTCCGGAACCGGAAGCACTTCGCCTGTAAACCTGCCGAACTCAACTGTATCAAACGCTGGTGCGCCAGAACCGGTGGCCGTGCTTAATGTGACTGTTGTGAAAGGACTGGTGGAGGTGAATCCAAAGAAGACTGGACCATTCGTCGATTGCTGCAGTGGAACTCCATCCAGTGTCACTACGATATCCCCTGCTACGTTCGTGCGACTGGCAACTGCCCCGGTGGTTCCAACCTGCAGGGCCTGCAGGGCGAAGGCTGTCTGCGGTGTCGTCAATGTGAAGGTGATTGTGGCGCCGGCGTTTCCTGCCACAATGTATGGCTGCGACGGAAGTATGCCGTTGGTATTGGTCGCAGCGCGGAAACTTCCCGCAGATGCGCCAATGCTGTAACCCGTGCGGTTCATGGGGCTTGCCTGGTTGCCGGAAAGTCCGGCAAACGTATCTGTGGTTGCGCCCGGAGATTTCAGGGCATTCACCCAATCCGTCCGGTTGTTGTACGTCACCACCGCTGTGCTGCCCGATGCCCGCCAGACAAAACAGAAAGCCAACAGGCACAGAGAATATACAGTTGTACGACCCATGCTGAAAAACATCACAGGGGTTCCCTTTGATATGAATAGCCTGTTTTGGCTTCAGAGGCGATATCGTGAGACACTGCAGGTACGGCTGGCGTCTGGCCCGGGTAACAGAAGTAAACGAACTAAGGAGCTAAGGTTCGTTTCTGCATGTGGCAAAGGAACATTCCAACGCCGGGCAAATGACCTCGCGTGAGGTTCGCACCAAGCCGGATTCCGCCAGACTGAAGCAAAAAACCAGTGAAAATCACAGTGGTAGGATCGTATGGTTTTTTTTTGCCTGATGCATAAAAAACACGATGTGTCCGTCGTGTTTAAAGTGGTTTACGCAGTGTTCAGTGATCTGCAGACGGTTTGCAAGCAATCGCAATCATTGAACGGCATCCGGAGGCAGGGGTGTGGCTGCGTGGCAGCAGCCATGCTGCTCAGTCGATTCAATTCACTGCGGCCGGCACACGTCGTAAAACCAGGAACATGCCGTCCGTTTCGTCCGGCAGCAGTTCCCACGTCCCCGGTTCCTCGCGCAGCTCGCGGATGTCCTCGGGACGACGAATCGTGCTGTAGCGATGCCCCGTGTCGATGATGATGTAGTCCGTGTCAGCAGGCACACCGGGGCGATAGTTGTTCACAGCTCGCAGGTAGTCGCTGTAGTCATACGAGCGTTCGTAGTGCGTGAGCCGCGTGTGCACGTAGTCCGTGGAGGCGACGCGGGCGGTCGGCGGAATTCTGGCCAGTATCCGCTGCAGTTTTTCCGCGCGATCATTCGGCTGATACAGCCTTGTCCGGCCCCAGTCCGCCTTGTCAGACCAATATGCAGCTCCGCAGGGCAGCAGTGACCCGCTGGCAGCCGTCAGCGCTGCACACAGCAGGGCCAGCCGTGCACGGTCTGCCGGGGCCTGCGGCAGACCTGCCCGCTGAGACAGTGTTCTGCCCCGGCCATCAGCCCTGCCCCGCAGACCGGCTGCCGCCGCCCAGAAAATGACCGGCAGCAGCGGAGCATGAAAGTGATGGTAGGGCACCGGAGGCAGCTCGACCGTCTGCCCTGCATCTCCAGGACCGTTGCCCAACTGGATCAGGCTGAGCATGGCGAAGGTTGCCCCGCCGGCAACCAACAGCAGCGGACGCCGCAGCGGCAACAACGCCAGCGGAACACTGAGCACCAGCACGTATAACAGCGTCCGCTGGCTGAACAGAATGGCGGCAACCTTGACGGGCTGCGTCAAACTGGTCTTCAGCAGGTCGCCCGGACTGTTGCCCAGATCACCAAAGTACCGGCTGTAGTGCACCACCTCGCCACCGCGAAATGCCGGAATCACCACCAGCACGGCCAGCAGCACCCACGCCACGGACGCTGCGGTCAGTCCGGCAGACCAGCGTGCAATCGCCCGCTGGTCGGGATCGGCGGTCCGCCACCGCAGCAGCCACAGCACCAGCCCGATGCCGCCCGTGATCAGCGCGAAATCCTCCTGAGTCAGCAGCGCTATCAGAAAACAAACGGTCGCCGACTTCAACCGCCGCCGCTCGGCCAGATCAATCCCCCAGAACAGCGCTGCCAGCCCGTAACAGGAGGGGCGTAACGTCTTCAGATCAATGGCGATGTCCAGATAATGCATCGGAAAGTACAGCAGCCACGCGAGGGCCAGCCACATCGCCGCCTGCGGACTGCCTGACCACCGCCGCGTCATGCTGAAAATCGGCACCACACAGATCGCCAGACAGGCCGTCGCTATCCACTCCAGCAGCAGATAGTGCGGCCACAGCATATGCAGAGGCAGCAGCAGCAGATGCACAACCTGAATGTGCTCACCCAGAAACAGTCCCTGGTCCAGATAACTGCGAAATCCCCTGCCATGCCACGTATTCCACAGATGCTCTTCATACATCGCCGAATCACCGTGCGGCACCAGCAGATTGTCGTACAGACTGCGGTTCAGTTGAAATGACACGGACTGCCACACCACTGCAGCCAGCAGCACCACCAGCAGTGTGCGCCGGTTGCCGTCGATCCCAGTCGGCTGCCCTGCCAGACCATCCGCCGCCCCGCCCTGCCGCAGTGTCGGAACAGGCAGCGCATTCCACAGCAGCGCCAGCAACAGTGCCAGACTGAAGGCAGTGGTAGTGCACAGAAACTGCGTGAACTGTCCCCCGAAGACCAGCGGTGCCACCCACCACAGCAGCAGCCACACTGAGGCAAAGATCGCACACGGCATGGTCCGCCGGGACAGGTCCACGAGGCCACCTGCCGGCTGGCGTTTCTGCTGCACCGCCCCCACCACCACCAGTGGCAGCGTCACTGCCAGCCACAGCCCCGGGAATGACGGCTCACTGTGCACACGGTCCGCGGCATCAGTACGCAACTGCCCACCGGTCCAGTGCAGCAGACCAGCGTGGATATCACTGGGCCACAGCTGCTGCCAGCAGTTCTGCTCACCGCAGAGAATCCACAGCATCAGCGTCACCAGCACCGACACCGTGGCCAGCCTGAGCAGTGGCAGCAGCAGCGGTGGTCGCTTCACTGGCGGTGTGCGAGTCACGTCAGGCCTTCAACAGTTCCACAGGAACCTGGCCGGCCGGGACCAGATGTGTCGGACGCCCCGACAGATCCATAATCACGTCGTCCGTCCGCAGTCCCATAGCGTGATACACAATCGCACAGAAATCCTCGACACTGACAGGCTTCGACACCGGGTACTCGGCCTTGTCATTCGTGGCCCCGATCACCTGCCCATGCTGAAAGCCACCGCCTGCCAGCAGAATACTTTGTGCCTGTGGCCAGTGGTCCCGACCGGCATTCGCGTTGATTCGCGGCGTGTGCCCGAATTCGCCAGCCACCACGACGAGGGTGTCGTCCAGCATACCGCGTTCCGCCAGATCCTGAATCAGTACACCCACCGCGCGGTCATGTCGCGGCAGCTTGTCCTTCAATGCGGGCTCAATGCTGCCGTGATCGTCGAAATATCCGGTATTCAGCGAGACATACCGTACGCCCGCTTCCACCAGTCGCCGCGCCAGCAGGGCCTGCTCACCCCAGCCCGTACCGTACCGCGCCCGCAGTTCAGGCGATTCTTCGCTGGTGTCAAACGCCTTCCGCACGCGACCGGACAACACCAGATCCATCGCCTGCTGATCCATTGCGTCCAGTTGATCAAACACCCGACTGCTGTCAACCCGACGACGCAGGCCGTCCAGCTGGCGGCTGAGTGAGACGCGGTCCATCAGCCGGGATTCGGACAGACCTTCCGTCAGGGCAAAACTGCGGTAATCGCCTGTCGGCAACTGACCGGCCTCGTTGCCGTAACTGAAGTCGCCGTAGCGGAAGGGATTGTGATTGACCCCCAGCCACGCGGCACCATGAAATCCAAACCCGCCATCATTCATATTCACGCTGGACAGGGAACCTGGCTGAGTCGGTCCCAGCAGGTGCGACGCTACGGCACCCATCGAAGGATAACGCGGCATCCGGTCTGCGCCAGTCGCCCCCGTCCGCCCCGTCAGCATCCAGTGCGCTGCCGCCCAGTGGTCCCCGTTGCCATGCGAAAAACTGCGAATCACGCTGCAGTGATGCATCACTTTGGCATGCTCGGGCAGCAGTTCGCAGACGTCCAGCCCCGGCAGGCTGGAGGCTATCGGGCGAAACGGACCGCGATATTCGGCCGGGGCCTGCGGCTTCATGTCATACATGTCCAGCTGCGACGGTCCACCGTGCATCCAGACCAGAATGACGGATTTCTTTGAACGTGCAGAAGGGTGTGTAAATGCCGACTGTTCAGCTTTCAACAGCCCCGACAGCGACAGGCCGAACACCGACAGGGCCCCCACCTGCAGCATCCGTCGACGCGACTGATGGTCACAGAAACGCTGAGCACTGGTGGCGGGGCTGAGTATGTTAAGCACGGGGGGAAATTCCAGAGGCTGTGCCACCCGAAGGAAACAGACGGGGTGGCAGGAGGATGCGGGCGGGATATGACAGTCTTCGGGTCTGATACCTGCTCCAATCTACCCGAATTCAGGGCGCTGGCAAATCCGGAATCCCGCGACGCAATCAGGATCCGGCGAATTTGCCGAAGTCGCCTGAGCCGATGTGACTGATGAACACAAATCCCCTGTTTTTCACCCTTCCAGCCCAACCTGCCTCTGGCAATGTCTGAAACACACGGTTATTGTGCGGGGTGACCTCAGAAGCAGCACTCGCAGTTTCACAGCTCGGAAATCCCTGATTTTCGACTGCGTGTGCAGACTGCGTGATGGAAAATACCCCACCGCCCTTGTCCATTCCCGCTCCCGCCAATGGCCTCCGCCAGGAATTCGGTTCATGTCTGCCACCAGGACTCAGGGATTGTTTTCTGCTCACTTCGGTCCCGACCGGCGTCCGCTGTTTCAGGCAGGGCGACGTGGCTGGTTGCTGCAGGCTGGGCTGACGGGTCTGGCCGGAATTTCGCTGCCGGGATTGCTGCAGGCTCGGCAGGCTGCCGGTCAGACTGCCCGGCCCGTGAAAAGCGTGATTCAGATCTGGTTGTCCGGTGGACCCAGTCAGATAGATATGTGGGACATGAAACCCGACATGTCGCCAGAGATTCGTGGTCCGTTTCAGCCGATTTCGACGGCAGTTCCCGGTGTCCGGATCTGTGAACATCTGCCGCTGCAGGCGGCGATGATGGATCGGTTTGTGCTGGTGCGTTCGATGGACGCCAGTTCCAGCAATCACACGCCGATCACGTTCCAGGCCGGCAATCCAAAGGCGCAGCGGACGGAGATTGGGCGGCAGGGAGGCGGCTATCCCTCGATGGGTTCGGTGGCCGCCAGATTCTGTGGCGCGAATCAACCGGGCATGCCGGCGAACGTGGCTCTGGCGGACAGCATGGTCTCGGATATTTACGGTGCGGGGGATCTGGGGCAGGCGTGGGAGCCGTTGGATGGGATGAAGATCAACGGACGTTTTTCGCTGCCGCGGGGGATTGAAGTTCCCCGACTGCAGGATCGGGACGGTTTGCGGCGGCAACTGGACCGGTTTCGGCGGCAGATGGATGGTTCTGCGGCGTTTCAGCAGCAGGATCGGTATGCGCACGAGGCTTTTGAGCTGGTGCTGGGTGGAGCAGCTCAGCAGGCCTTTGATCTCAGCCACGAACCGGCGTCGGTGCGGGACCGTTACGGACGGGATTCTCTGGGGGAAAAGGCACTGCTGGCACGGCGGCTGGTGGAAGCGGGAGTGACCTTTGTGACACTCAGCGATGCGTGGGGGCACTGGGACCATCATGGGGATGAAGTCCGCTGGGGCGGCATTGTGAAGGGACTGACTCCGATGCTGCCGGTGCTGGATCGCGGGATTACGGCGTTGATTGGGGATCTGGAGCAGCGGGGATTGCTGGATTCGACCCTGGTGCTGATTCTGGGCGAGTTCGGTCGCAGTCCGGTGATGACGAAGACGGCCGGTCGGGATCACTGGCCGTCGGTGATGTCGTTTCTGATGGCGGGTGGCGGGATGCGGGGTGGGCAGGTGATTGGGGCCACGGATCGGCGGGGCGGTGCAATTCAGGAAACGCCGTTGGGTCCCGGGGATCTGGCGGCGACGGTATTTCAGCATCTGGGAATACCGGCGGACGCGCACTGGACCAATCCGGCCGGTCGTCCGATCCCGCTGGTGGATCAGGGGCGTCCGATTGTCCCGCTGGGCTGATTTTCTCAGGGGCGTGAACGGCGGCTGGTGTCAGCGGCAGAAACTGCGGGAATTACTGGTGGTTGGGCTGGATCGAGCCTTCCGGGGATAGCGACTGCTCAGTCATCCCGAAATTTCCCTGGAACCCCACCGGCGGTGTTCCCGGGTGACCGCTGGACTTGACGACAAAGACCGTTTACAATTCGGAGTTCTCCGCGCGGCAGCTTTCCTTACGAGAACTGCTCTCGTTCTGCAGTGTGGACACACGTTTACCCCGTTGATGCCTGACGTGGTGGCTTTGCTGACGACGCTTTCGTAAGCCGATGGCTTAGGTTTGCGTGGTTGGTGTGGTTTCCAGTGATTTGTGGCCGGCGGGACGAATGGCAACTGGCATGGTCGATCGCAACCTTTTACGTGAATTCAACATTGACGAGTCGGAGCTGGATGCGGTGATTTCCGCGTCGTTCCCGAACTTTACCGAAGAGGAGTTCTACCACCAGGAAGCTCAGGCGTACGACCTGAACCAGATCCTGACTGGTACGATTGTCCGCGTCGACAACGAGGAAGTGGTTGTTGACATTGGTTACAAGAGTGAAGGCGTGGTGCAGCGGGACGAGTGGGATCCTGCCGAGCCGCCACCGGAAGTTGGCCAGCAGATTGAAGTTGAGCTGGAAGAATTTGAAGACTCGATCGGCCTGATCGTGCTTTCCAAGCGTAAGGCGGACCGTCGTCGCGAGTGGGAAAAGATCATCAGCACTCACCAGGAAGGCGACATTGTCCGTGGCCAGGTGATTCGCAAGATCAAGGGTGGTTTGCTGCTGAACATTGGCGTGAACGTGTTTCTGCCGGCCAGCCAGGTGGACATCCGCCGTCCGAACGACATTGCGGAGTACATTGGGTCTGAGATCGAGTGTATGATTCTGAAGATCGACGAAGCGCGCCGCAACATTGTGGTCAGCCGTCGTCGTCTGATCGAAGAAGAGCGCGAGAAGATGAAGAAATCGCTGCTCTCGAACCTGCAGATCGGGCAGGTCCGCAAGGGCACGGTCAAGAACATCGCCGACTTCGGCGCGTTTGTGGATCTTGGTGGTATCGACGGGTTGCTGCACATTACGGACATGAGCTGGGGCCGTATCAGCCATCCGACCGAGATGGTGCGGATCGACGACGAAATCGAAGTCATGATCCTGAACATCGACTACGACAAGGAAAAGATTGCTCTGGGTCTGAAGCAGAAGTCACCCAGCCCGTGGGCCAACATCAGCACGAAGTACCCGGTGGGTTCCCGTGTGCAGGGCGAAGTGGTCAACGTGCTGTCTTACGGTGCCTTCGTGAAGCTGGAAGACGGCATTGAAGGCCTGGTGCACATCAGCGAAATGTCCTGGACTCGTCGCGTCAATCATCCCAGCGAGCTGGTGGCGATTGGGGACAAGGTCGAGGTGATGGTGCTGGGCATCAACGAAGACAAGCAGGAAATTTCGCTGGGCATGAAGCAGACTCAGCCCAATCCGTGGGACGACGTCAGCAAGCGTTACCCGGTGGGCGCGATTGTCAAGGGCACGGTCCGCAACCTCACCAACTACGGCGCCTTTGTGGAGCTGCAGGAAGGTGTGGACGG
The DNA here is from genome assembly GCA_903896675.1 of uncultured Planctomycetaceae bacterium. Lineage (GTDB taxonomy): Bacteria > Planctomycetota > Planctomycetia > Planctomycetales > Planctomycetaceae > SXXK01. Next base: position 2,722 of record CAITYU010000520.1, on the reverse strand, counting down.
TCTGCTGCACATCAGCGACATGTCGTGGACTCGCAAGGTTTCGCATGCCAACGAAATCCTGAAGAAGGGCGATCCGATCGAGTGTCAGATTCTGTCGGTGGACGAAGACCGTCGGCGAATTGCACTGGGCCTGAAGCAGCTCAGCGAAGACCCGTGGGAAACCCGCATTCCGCAGAAGTATGCTCCGGGCAGCACGGTTTCCGGCAAGGTCACGAAGATCACCAACTTTGGTGTGTTCGTGCAGCTGGAGGACGATCTGGAGGGTCTGCTGCATGTGTCCGAGCTGGCGGATCACAAGGTCGAGCATCCGGAGAGCCTGGTGAACGTGGGCCAGGATCTGGAGGTTCGGGTTTTGCGAGTGGACACGGCAGAGCGCAAGATTGGGCTCAGCCGCAAGACCGAGGTGAAGGAAGCCGAGGCACCGGCAGCCGGCGACGCATCGGCCGCCGCACCAGCCGCAGGTGCCGCCGCTGCTGCTCCTGCTCGTCCTCGCGAAGAGCTCAAGGGTGGTACGGGTGGCGGATCCGGTCCGCTGTTCACTCTGGGCAGTGGCGAATGACACCAATTGCCGGCTGACGCCGACAGTTGTGAACCTTGAAGGGGGCTGCGAACAGCAGCCCCCTTTTTTTGTGGATCAACGCGAAGTCAGGTACGCACCTGCAGATTGCCTTGCCACGTTGTTGCCCCTTTGGTAGTGCGAAGCTTCTGCTGAGCCGAACGCCTGCCTTTTGGGAGCGCGAAGCTCCTGCTGAGCCGAACGCCTGTCTTTTGGGAGGGCGAAGCTCCTGCTGAGCCGAACGCCTGTCTTTGGTAGTGCGAAGCTTCTGCTGAGCCGAACGCTGCCTTTGGGAGTGCGAAGCTCCCGCTGAGCCGAACGCCTGCCTTTTGGGAGGGGGAAGCTCCTGCTGAGCCGAACGCCTGTCTTTTGGGAGTGCGAAGCTCCTGCTGAGCCGAACGCCTGTCTTTGGGAGGGCGAAGCTCCTGCTGAGCCGAACGCCTGTCTTTTGGGAGTGCGAAGCTTCTGCTGAGCCGAACACTGCCGGGCCGCTGAATCCCGCGGCTCCGCGGGAGCCTCGCCCCACCAAGGCCGGCTCCGCTCATGGACAACCACCGTCGGCACACGCAAACAGCGCGACAGTCTCTCCGTCGTGTTTCCGTGTATTCCGTGTATTCCGTGGTGAAATAAATCCACCCAAACACCGCAATAACAACCGTTTGTTTCCACCCGCGGCTCGGCGGGAGCCTCGCCCTCCCAAGGGGTTGACGGCTCGGCAGGAGCCTCGCCCTCCCGAGGTTTGCGGCTCGGCGGGAGCCTCGCCCTCCCGAGGGTTGGCGACAAGTTCATCCGTGGTGCGGGAACGCGCCTCAATCCGTGGCCTCAGTGGCAGGATTGTACGACTGTCATTTGAGCCTGCAGGGGCGGGGCTGGTAGAATCCAGCCGGCACCGCCGTCGGCAATCGCCGGAAGCGTGTCCCGTTTTTCCGGGAATCTCCACCCATGACGACTCAGACAAACACCCCGCATGCCTCCTGCACCATGACGCCTCAGTTTCTGCAGCGACTGCGTGACATCGTCGGTGGCCAGCGCGTGCTTGATGCCCCGGATGAACTTGTTGTCTACGAATGTGACGGGTACGTCATCGAAAAGAATGCTCCGGATGTTGTCGTCTTTCCGCAGACGGCGGATGAGGTGCAGAGAATTGTTGGCGAATGCCTGCGGTTCCGCATCCCTTTTGTCGCTCGCGGGGCAGGCACCAGCCTTGCCGGGGGTTCCCTGCCGGTCGGCGGTGGTGTCATGATCGCCCTGACTCGCATGAATCGCATCGTGGAAATCAATCTGCGGGATCGGTATGCCGTGGTGGAACCGGGCTGCGTCAACGTCCGACTGACTCGCGCACTGGCCGGTACCGGCTTTCACTATGCACCGGACCCCAGCAGTCAGGGGGCCTGTACAATCGGTGGCAACGTCGCCACCAACTCCGGTGGCCCGCACACGCTGAAATATGGTGTCACTGTCAATCATGTGCTGGGGATCGAATTTGTTTCGCCGGAAGGTGAACTGGTGCAGTTTGGCGGCCCCTGCGGTCGCGGTGATGCACTGGACCTGACCGGAGTATTTGTGGGCAGCGAGGGCACCTTCGGTGTGGTGACAAAGGTCTGGGTCCGCATCACTCGCGACCCCGCAGCCACTCGCACCATGCTGGCCATCTTCAACACGGTCGCCGACGCAACTCAGGCCATCAGTCGCATTATCGGTGCCGGGATTGTCCCCGCCGCTCTTGAGATGATGGATCAGGGGATCATCGGAGCGCTGGAGGAAGCCTTCCACTTCGGTTTTCCGCTGGATGCCGGAGCCGTGCTGCTGATTGAAGTTGATGGTCTGGACTGTGTGGTGGAACCGGAGGCTCAGACCATCACCGAACTGTGCCTGCAGATGGGAGCTCGTGAGGTCCGACGATCCCGCACCGAGGAAGATCGTGCCTTCCTGTGGAAGTGTCGCAAGCAGGCCTTCGGTGCCATCGGCCGACTGGCCCCCAGCTGCTGTACGCAGGACGGTGTCGTCCCGCGCACCAGGCTCCCCGAAATCCTCGAATTCATCCAGCAGACCGAACGCAAACACAACATTCAGATCGTGAACGTGTTCCATGCCGGTGACGGCAACATTCATCCCATTCTGCTGTTTGACGAACGGGACGCCGAACAGATTCAGCGAGTCATGCTG
>CAITYU010000519.1 GCA_903896675.1 uncultured Planctomycetaceae bacterium | reverse complement strand
GAGGGCGACAACACCAACACACAAAACGCTCAAATTTCCGCGTTATTCCGCGTCATTCCGCGGCCATCGTTTCCCGCCGAGCCACCAAACCCTCGAAGGCGCAAGGCTCCTGCCGAGCCATGCGATCCAGGTGCTCGGCTCAGCGGGAGCTTCGCCCTCCCAAGGGGCCGCCAGACAGGCGCTCGGCTCAGCAGGAGCTTCGCCCTCCCAACGGAGGAAAAAACTGACGCCGGAAACCCTCGTTTCGGGATCGTCTCGGTTCTGCGCGGACCACTCTTTGTCAACACCTGTGGCACTGCCACCTGCAACCGCGCTCAGGATTTCGAGTTGATCAAAAAAAAACGAGCCGGGTTGAACCGGCTCGCATCATAGAAATCGCAAGCAACCTGAGGGCTGCTGCACACAACTAACGCTGCGGTACGCAGTCGTCAGTGGCAACCTCTTCCTGAACTGACCCCAGCGGGCACAGCTCAGAGCGAACAACACTCATGTTTCGAGGCGCCTCAACGCCGATCCTGACCGAATTGGGGCCAATCCTGACAATCGTTATCGAAATCTCGTCCCCAATCAGAATCCGCTCACTCATCTTCCGCGAAAGCACCAGCATTCCCTTCTCCTTGTGCAAATCCGTCATCCCTGAACGACAGCCTGCAGCCGCCGAGCAATATCAAGACCGGACACCCGTCATCATTTTGATACCGCCATCAGAATGATAACAACACCCAACAACAACGCCAGCCTCCCACAACCACCGCCTGCATATTTTTCACGCACACCACAAACCCAACCCCGTGCCTGTTTTTTGTGCACCCAGCACCTGCACAAAAACAAGGCACCCATCGCCCAGTGCTTTTTGCTGCCGTTTTGGCAGCAACTTGCGAGTCCCACACCACCAATCGCTTTTCCACGCCAAATAGAATCCCCCCAGTGCAGCCCCGCAGGCGGGCAAACCGCCACGGAATGCCTACAATCCACAAGAACCAGAATCAGCAGCATTCGGGCTCGTCGCGCCCCGAAGCTCAGTACCATCAAGCGGCCTGGCTGGCGTGCAATCTATGACGACTCGGGATATCGTGATCAGGGGCGCTCGAGAGCACAATCTGCGCAGCGTCAGTCTCTCGCTGCCCCGCAACCAGCTCATTGTCATGTCCGGAGTCAGCGGATCCGGCAAAAGCTCACTGGCCTTCGATACCCTGTATGCCGAGGGACAGAGACGTTATGTCGAGTCCCTCAGTACGTATGCTCGGCAGTTTCTTGGCCAGATGCCCAAGCCGGATGTCGACTCCATCACAGGCCTCGCTCCCTCAATCTCCATCCAGCAGAAGTCCACCAGCCGCAATCCCCGCAGTACGGTTGGCACGATCACGGAAATCTACGACTTCCTGCGAGTCCTGTACGCCCGCGTCGGACAGGGCTACTGTTACGTCTCCGGCCTGCCCATTCGCGCACAGTCTGCCGATCAGATCATCGACAGCCTGCTCAGCCAGCCCGCCGGAACTCGCTTTCAGATCCTTGCTCCACTCGTTGCCAACCAGAAGGGCGAATTCCGGGATCTGTTCGAGGACCTGATGAAGAAAGGCTACCTGCGCGCTCGCGTCGATGGCGAAAACATCAATCTGGCCGAAGCCCCCGCCCTCCGCAAACACCATAAACACACCATCGACGTCGTGGTCGATCGCCTGACGGCCGGGCCCGGACAGCGAACCCGAGTCGCCGAGGCTGTGGAACAGGCATTGAAGCTGGGTGACGGACGACTCATCTGCTGCAGCGATTCCGTCAGTACCCGGGCCTCTGCAGGTGGCACCGAACGCCGCACCGCTGCTGCCAGTCGTCGCCAGACCGCCGATTCCTCCGCCGATATGGTGGCTGAAACACCCGCCGAATACCGCAAAACTGTCGACCGCCTCTACAGCTCTCAATATGCCTGCCCGGAAAGCGGCATGAGCTACGAGCCCCCCAGTCCCCAGCTGTTCAGCTTCAACAGCCCGCTCGGTATGTGTACCGAATGCGGTGGACTCGGCATGCGACACGGCTTCCCACTCCACCGCATGGTGCTCGATCCAGCTCGCTCCATTCAGAAAGGTGCCCTGCTGCTGCTGGACTGGTCCAAACTGGGACGCTGGCCAAAACACATTCTGGCCGGCGCAGCAGCAGCCATTGAAGAAGACTGCGGACTGCCCGCCGATTCTCTGCTGAAAATGAAATGGCAGGACATGCCGCAACAGGCCCGTGACCTCTGGCTGTACGGAACCGGCAGCCGCCACGTCACCTTCTCCTGGCGCAGTCGTGGCGGTGTCTGGAAGCACGGTGGCACGTGGGAAGGCTGGTCCAATCGCCTGCTGGAATCCTGGCGCACCGCCGCCAACCCCATGCGACGACGACAACTGGAAAAGCACATGGAAGTCGTCACCTGCTCGGCCTGCAACGGCGAACGCCTCAACCGGCAGGCACGCAGTGTCCGCATCCGCACAGCCCACCCGGCCTTCGGCAAAGCGGACAGACCAGCAGAATTAAGCCTGCCGCAGCTCTGCGCCCTGTCCGTCCAGGAAGCCGCCCTGTTCTTCGAAAAACCCGTTCTCGATCCAGTCCAGCAGCTCATCGCTGAAGAAGTCCTCAAGGAAATCCGCGGACGACTGGGATTCCTGCTGCAGTGCGGCCTCGACTACCTCACGCTCGATCGCTCCGCCCCCACGCTGTCCGGTGGTGAGTCCCAGCGAATTCGACTGGCCGGACAGATCGGCTGCGGACTGGTGGGCGTCGTCTACATCCTTGATGAACCATCCATCGGCCTGCACCCCCGCGACAACACCATGCTGCTCAGCAGCCTGGAACGACTGCGGGATCAGGGCAACACCGTCATCGTGGTGGAACATGACGAAGAAACCATGCGGGCTGCCGACCACATCGTGGACTTCGGACCCGGGCCCGGAGTTCTGGGTGGAGAAGTGGTCGCCGCCGGAAAACTTGAGGACATTCTGAAATCCGAACGCAGTGTCACAGGTCAGTTTCTGTCCGGACGCCAGGTCATCGCCACACCCAAAGTGCGTCGCGCCCCCGAACGCGGCAGCATCACGGTCCACGGCGCACGCCACAACAATCTGCAGAACGTCACCGTCAGCTTCCCGCTCGGTCGACTGATCTGCGTCACCGGCGTCAGCGGCTCAGGCAAAAGCTCGCTGGTCAACGACATCCTCTGGCAGGTCGTCAATCGGGATGTCAATGGGGGCGTCGGAGAACCCGGGCTGCATGCGCGAGTTGAAGGGCTGGACCAGATCGACAAGGCCATCGATATCGATCAGTCACCCATCGGCCGCACGCCACGGTCCAATCCGGCCACCTACGTCAAAGTGTTCGACGAAATCCGCAAACTCTACACACAACTGCCGCAGTCCAAACTGCGCGGATACAAGGAAGGTCGCTTCAGTTTCAATGTCGAAGGCGGACGCTGTGAAGCCTGCGAAGGCCACGGCGCGACAAAGCTGGAAATGGACTTCCTCGCCGATATCTGGGTCCCCTGTACCGTCTGCGAAGGTCGCCGCTTCAGCCGAGAAACCCTGGAAGTGAAGTTTCGCGACAAAAGCATCGCTGATGTACTCAATATGGAAATCCGGGAAGCCATCGAACTGTTCGATGCCTTTCCGAAAATTCGCCAGCTGCTGCACACGCTCCGCGATGTCGGCCTCGATTACATGCAGCTCGGACAGGCCTCACCCACACTGTCCGGGGGCGAAGCTCAGCGCATCAAACTGGCCCGCGAACTCGGACGACGCTCCACCGGCCGCACTCTCTACCTGCTGGACGAACCCACCACCGGACTGCACTTTGCCGACGTCCGCAAACTGCTGGAAGTCCTGCAGGGATTCGTGGAAGCCGGCAACACCGTCATCGTGATCGAACACAACCTCGATGTGATTCGCACAGCCGACTGGCTGATCGACATCGGACCGGAAGGCGGTGCCGGCGGTGGACAGGTCATCGTCGAGGGTACCCCGGAACAGGTGGCCGCCTGCGAACAGTCGTATACCGGCGCGGCACTCCGCGATGTGCTCCCCGGATTTCATCGCAAAAAACGCAGCAACGCCCTGCCAAAGCGCAGGAAAAAAGCCGATCCCTTCGCGGCCGAACGAACCATCCGCATCGTCGGGGCAGGGCAGCACAACCTGCAGCAGGTCAGCCTCGAAGTGCCCCGGGAACAGTTGAGCGTCTTCTGTGGCCCCAGTGGCAGCGGCAAAACGTCGCTGGCCATGGACACGCTGTACGCCGAAGGTCAGCGACGATACGTCGAAAGCCTGTCTGCGTACGCCCGTCAGTTCCTCGGACAAATGCCCAAGCCCAAAGTCGAAAGCATCCACGGACTCAGCCCCGCCATCGCCATCGAACAGAAGACCGTCGGAGCCACCCCGCGATCCACCGTCGGCACTGTCACCGAAATCTATGACTACCTGCGAGTTCTGTTTGCCCGATTGGGCACAATTTACTGCCCCGCATGCGGCGTACCGGCCGAACAGCAGACCACCGATCAGATCGTCGAACGCATTCTGCAGCAGCCTGCCGGAACCCGACTGCTGATCACGGCACCCGTCGAAATTGATCGCACTATCCCCTTCAGTCGACTGTGGGAACGACTGCAGTCCTCTGGCTTCGCCCGGGTTCGCGTGGACGGAGTGACGCACAGTCTTGAAGCAGCTCCGGAGATCGATCATCGCCGCCAGCACAGCGTCGCCGTCGTCGTCGATCGCATCTCTGTCGATCCGGCCCAGCGCGGTCGTCTCACCGACTCAGTCGAAGCCGCACTGACTGCGGGTCGCGGAGTCATTCAGGTGGTGCTCGCCGATCAGACCACGCCCGAACAGAACTGGAAATCACTGCGATTCAGCCTCAACCTGTCCTGCAGCAGCTGCGAACGCTCATTCGAACTGCAGACCCCCCAGAAATTCTCCTTCAACAGCCCGCTGGGCTGGTGCCGCAGTTGCGAAGGTCTGGGACGGGAATTCGGCGCCAATCAGGATCGACTGATCACCGGCCCCGAACGATCGCTCCGCGACGGAGCCGTGGGCTCATGGCCTGACCCGGCCACCAACCCCGTCTTCGCCGCCATGCTGGAAGCCCTGTCTGAAACCTTCAGCCTGCCGCTCGACGAACCGTGGTACCGGCTGAACCCGACTCAGCAGCGACTGGTGCTGCACGGCGACGACGAAAAATGGGTGCAGGTCACCGCCAGGCAGTTGCAGGCAGCCGGATCAGCGACACCATTCCGCTTTCTTTATCGCGGTCTGTACCCCTCCATCGAAGCGGCTTCCCGACTGTCTTATGCCCATCGGCATTCACTTTCAGAAATGGCTGGCGAACGTGACTGTTCAGCCTGCGGCGGCACGCGACTGGAAGCGACTGCCGCTGCCGTCCAGCTTCGCGGTACCACGCTGCCGCAGTTCTGCCGCATGCCACTGGCGGAATCACTCGCCTTCCTCAACAATCTGAAACTGAACAAGGCTGAAAAGAAAATCGCCGGCGACCTGCTCAACGAAGCGGTCCACCGCCTGACCTTCCTCGTCGATGTCGGGCTCGACTACCTGACGCTCGATCGTGGTATGCCAACGTTGTCAGGTGGCGAATCACAGCGCATTCGCCTTGCCGGTCAGGCCGGACGATCACTGACCGGAGTCCTCTATGTTCTTGATGAACCCACCATCGGCCTGCATCCCCGCGATAACGGCCGCCTGCTGGCCGCACTGAAACGCCTCCGCGACCTCGGAAACACAGTCCTGCTGGTCGAACATGACCGCGAAGTCCTCGACGCTGCCGACAGACTTTACGACTTTGGTCCCGGAGCCGGACGACTGGGAGGCACCATCGTGGCCTCCGGCACACCAGCCGAACTGAAAAAACAGGCCGCCCTTTCTCTGACCGGCGGATACCTCAGCGGAGCCCGCAGCATTCCACTGCCACCCCAGCGCAGAAATGCCGGTGATGGCCCGTTCATCGAGCTGCTGGGAGCCTCTCAGAACAATCTGCGGCAGATCGATCTGCGCATCCCCCTGAAAACTCTCACCTGCATCACCGGAGTCAGCGGATCGGGTAAAAGTTCACTGATCATGAACACGCTGGCACCCGCAGTCGCCAAAAAACTCAGCCTCAGTACTGAATCGCCCGGAGTCTTTCGCGAACTGCTGGGCGTTGAGCACCTCAGTAAAATTGTCATCGTTGATCAGAACCCCATCGGCACCACACCCGCCTCCAACCCCGCCACCTACGTCGGCGTCTTCGATGAAATTCGAGAACTCTTCTGTCGCATGCCCGATGCCCGAGTCCGCGGATATCGACCGGGCCGCTTCAGCTTCAATCGCCCCGGAGGACGCTGCGAAGACTGCGAAGGCATGGGACAGAAAAAAATTGAAATGCACTTTCTGCCCGACGTCTGGGTCGAATGTCCGACCTGTCGCGGGCGGCGTTTCAACACCGAAACCCTCGCCGTACGTTTCAACGAATGCAGCATCGCCGATGTTCTGGAAATGTCCGTCAGCAAAGCTCTGCAACTGTTTGCATCCGTACCCAAAATTCGCGGCCCCCTCGCCACCCTCGATGCCATCGGACTCGGCTATCTGACACTGGGACAGTCCGCTCCCACACTCAGTGGCGGTGAGGCTCAGCGGATCAAACTGGCGGCCGAGCTGTGTCGACCAAACCGCGGACGCTCGCTGTACCTGCTCGATGAACCCACAACCGGACTGCACTTCGACGACATCCTGAAACTGCTCAGTGTCCTCAACAGCCTCGTGGATCAGGGCAACACGGTTGTTGTGATTGAACACAATCTGGACGTCATCAAGACCGCCGACTGGATCATCGACCTCGGACCGGAAGCCGGTGCCGGCGGAGGACGCATAGTGGTGCAGGGCACCCCGGAAACAGTGGCCGCATACGGTACCGCAGCAATCACAGACAGCCCCCCGAATGCTGGCAAAACCAGTCGTAAAAAAACTGCAGCGCCAACCGCACCGCGACTGCGATCGTGGACCGGCGAACTGCTGGCCCCCGTACTTGCCGAATCACAGACCGGACGGATCGACACGTTCGACCCCACAGCCGCCACCGCCCAGCGGGAAGGCGACGTCAGCGTGGAACAACTGGGCAAAGCCGCCAGACTGCCATGGGAAACCGACGGGCGTCGCTGGCACCTGCAGGATCGCATTGCTCACAACGGACAACCCTGTCACTGGGACGGACGCGCGCTCGAATACGTCATTGATCTGCTTGAAAAAAATCCGGCCTTTGCCGCAGCCAACTGGAACGATCGCTCCACCGTGGAAGTCCGCCCCGCCAAAGGCCTCGGCTGGTTCCTGCATGCACGCACAGCCGCTGAATGGCTGCTGACACTCTGCTTCCGAGTTCGTCGTGACCAGTTCACCACCGAAAATCTCGACGCCGAACTGGGATTGCCACCACTGGATGAGATGCAGGAAATCCCGGCCTACGGACGTGAACCGCGAGTCAAAGCACGGAACCTGAAAAGCGCGTGGCAGGAAGTTACGATCCGCATCTGGAATCGATCGGAAGTCGATACACCCGCATTCCGCAGCTTTCTGCAGCAGGCCAGCCAGTCCTTTGTCGCCCTCGGCCTGGCAGAAGCAGCCAACCCGGAAGATCTGATGCCCTGGAAGAAACTGGGCCGCAAATGGCATCTGCTGCGAAAAGGCCTGCCCGGCAATGGCCGCATCCCGTGGAATTTTGATCTGCTTGCAGAGCTGCTGCCGGTCCTTGAATCCACACTTGGCAAACTGCAGCCTGACTATGCAATTCGCACCAAGATCAACTGGACCAACCCGCGCACCGGCAAACTGGCGGTGGAACTGCACACGAAACGCAGCGACGGCGCAGAGCTGTGCCTGTATGGCAGCCCCGGAGAAATCTCCCTCGGTCGTATCTCCACCTTCGGCAGCCAGCGATCCATCACCCCCACCGCAGGCTGTGATGAAATCCGCATTCGCCTGACGCAGACCGAACACGCCACCGATCCGCAGCTCACCCGGTTCCTCACAGAATCCCTCCCACTCCTCGGCCCCTCCTGACACCGTCGCCCGGCCATTCCTGACACTGAGGACAAAACCCGTAGCCTGGGCTTCAGCCCGGGCAACTGACTCACCGCCGCCCCCCTTGGGAGGGCGAGGCTCCCGCCGAGCCGCCAAACCCTTGGGAGGGCGAGGCTCCTGCCGAGCCGGACGT
>CAITYU010000518.1 GCA_903896675.1 uncultured Planctomycetaceae bacterium | reverse complement strand
GTGCCTGAGGCATGAGTTGTGGAAATTCACAATTTCTTAACAATCTACTCCGCCGGGCAGTCGAAACCGTGGCACCGGGCCGGTTGTTTCACAAAAAAAGCGAAATTCCGAAGGGCTGTGAATTTGCGGCCAATTTCCGGCATTTGTGGTGGCAGCGGTTGACCGAGGCGGGGGTGGTGGGGAGAGTCTGGTGGAGTTTTCTGCTGCCTGTTTCACAAGGATGCTGCTGTCGCATGACCCCGGTTCCAACCAGCCTGATCACCGGATTTCTGGGGACAGGCAAAACGACTTCCATTCGTTCTCTGCTGCGGCATCGTCCGGCTGCTGAGCGCTGGGCGGTGTTTATCAATGAATACGGTATGGTGTCGCTGGACGAGGCTTTGCTGGACCAGCCGGAGGGTGATGGTGTGCAGGTGCAGGAGCTGGCGGGAGGGTGCTTTTGCTGTGAAACTGCGGATCTGTTCAAGCCGATGCTGGTGCAGTTCATGCGTCGTGCTCGCCCGCACCGTCTGCTGATTGAGCCCAGTGGTGCCGGGCATCCGGCAGCGGTTCTGGACATGCTGCGTGAGGGTCCGTTTTTTCGGCAGCATCTGGATCTGCGAGCGGTGATCTGCGTGGCGGATCCTCAGGACTTCGACAACCCGCGGACTCGCGGCAATCCGGTTTTTCACGACCAGCTTGAGATGGCTGACGTGGTGGTGATCAATCATGTTGATCACCGTGATCCGGAGAGCACGGCGCGTTTCCGGCAGCATCTGGAGCAGCTGGATCCACCGAAGCTGCTGATTGCGGAAACGACTTATGGAAATCTGGACCCGGCGTGGCTGGATCTGCAGACGACCGTGATTCGTCGGCCTGAGTTTCCTGAGGCGCATGCGGGTGTGGAGGCGGAGCGTGCGGCGGGAACGGTGTCAGCTCCGCTGACGATTCTGGCATCGCAGCCGGCCGTGCAGTCTGTTTCGACGGCACCGCAGCCGGGCCAGCCGTTGCAGTTGCTGAATGCGGGCCAGGGCTGGTGGGCGTGTGGGTGGTTATTTTCGCCCCATGACTGGTTTCCTCGTCATGAGTTGCTGGAGCTGCTGGAGGGCGTATCCGGAGTGCAGCGGCTGAAGGGAGTCTTTCACTGTGAGGACGACTGGTGGAGCATCAACCGTGTGGGTCGTGAGGCCACATTTCGCCGGAGTGCGTGGCGGCGTGACAGTCGTCTGGAGATGATCTGCGACAGGCCTCAGGACTGGGGTGTGCTGCACCAGCAACTGATGTCGCTGTTGCGTGGCTGAGCAGCGGGGCGCGGGCAGGCTTCAGGATTCGGTCAGTTCGAGATAGGGGTCGAGGCCCATATTTTCGTACTGTTCGAGGCGGTGTCGTTCCTGTTTCAGCAGGTGTTTGCGCTGGCGACGGTGCATGCGTTCGAGGAAGGTCTGGACGCGGCGGAAGTATCTGAGCCAGGTGCGTCCCAGTTCTCCGTAGCGGTCCGGCAGTGCGACGCGTCGTTTGCGGGCGACTTCCTTTGGTTCGCGGCAGCGAAGCAGCTCATCTTCCATGGAGAGGAAGAACTGGTAGGATCCGGGGTCACCCTGGCGTGCCGAGCGTCCGACGAGCTGTCGGTCGATGCGTTTTGAGCTGTGCATTTCGGTAGCGATGACGTGCAGTCCTCCGGCACGGCGAACGTCTTCTTCGAGCAGGATATCGGTACCGCGTCCGGCCATATTGGTGGCGATTGTGACGTGTCCGGCATGTCCGGCGTCTGAGACGATTTCGGCTTCCTGTTCGTGGTAGCGTGCATTGAGGATCTGGTGTGGGACGAGTCGATCCTTCAGGAGCAGTCCGAGTGCTTCTGAGGCTTCGACGGAGGGGGTTCCGACGAGTATGGAGCGTCCGGCAGCGCGCAGTTCCTGGATGGCATCGACGATGGCGTTGCGTTTGGCATCCTGAGTTGTGAAGAAACGCGGTGTCATGCCGCGGCGGATGCACGGGCGATTGGTGGGGATGCGGGTAACTTTCAGTCGGTAGGTGCGGCGAAGTTCGCCGGCAGCCTGGACGGCGGTCCCGGTCATACCGGCGAGGTGTGTGTACTGGCGAAAGAAGCTTTGAACGGTGATGCGGGCTGCTTCGCCGGTGGCCGCGGTGATTGGCACCATTTCCTTGGCTTCGATGGCCTGGTGCAGGCCGTCCTGCCATTTTCGTCCATCCATGACTC
>CAITYU010000517.1 GCA_903896675.1 uncultured Planctomycetaceae bacterium | reverse complement strand
TCAAAGCAGGACCTGGATGCAGCGATTCAGCAACTGCAGGCTGATCAGGATCAGCAGCAACTGCAGCGACAATCGCTGGCAGCTCGGCAGGGGCAGATTTCTGACGAGTTACAGCAACTCGCGCCGGACAGTCTGTACAACGAACAGACCGCACTGTCAGCTCGGAAAAACAGCCTGACCAGACTGCACAGCAGCCTGCAGACGCTGGATGACAGGCAGGAAGCACTGCGACAGGCCTGCACACGCTGGACCGAGCGAGATCAGAAGCTGCAGGAGCAGATAACCGAACTTGAACGCACACAGACGGCACTTCCTGAGGCTGAAAAACAGGCAGCAGCAGCCGGTATGGCAGAGGAATTCCTGCGCAACGCACTGGATGACCATGCCGAGCGTCTGCGGGCCGCATTGCAGCCCGATCGCCCCTGCCCCGTCTGTGGCGCCCTCGAGCACCCGTGGCACGCAGAGCCTCCGGGAATTCAGCAGGCAGCGTTGCAGGAAGCACAGCGGAAACACCAGCAGCTTGCAGAATCTTTGCAGTGTTTAAAAACCGATGCTGCTCGCCTGCAGGGGACCATTGAGGGACTGCGCAACGAGTGTCAGCAGCTGCAGAATGATCAGCAGCCGCTGCGGAAAAAAGTCGAGGAAGCCGAGCAGGATCTGCAGCAGTTCAGCGCAGATCCGGACACAGCTCAGATCCTGGAGGTTTCTGACGACCAGCGGCACAACGCGATCACAGAGCACTTGCAGCGGATCGATCGTCAGGCAGAGCTGTTGAATGAACGCAGGGATCGCATCCGTGAGCTGGAGCAGACTCGTAAGGACCTTATCGCTGATGGAACAGAGCTCGACGAAGGGATCCGCAGGCTGGCCAGCGAAGCCCGCCTGAAAAGCAACAGCGCCAGTGAGTTGGACGGTCGGATCACCAGCGCGCTGCGGCAATGTGAACAGTTGCAGCAGGCTCTGCAACAGCAGAAAGAACGGCTGCAGCCGCTGTGGCGACAGTTGCCGGATGGTGCCGCAGAATTCGAGGCTGCTCCCGAGGCCTTCAGGACTCGACTGCAGGATGCGTGGTTACAGATCGAGGAACTGAACAGCGCGATTCAGCGCTGTGATCGTCTGCTGGAAGTGGAAGGCGGCAGGCTGCCCGGACTGCAGCAGGCAGTCCGCGATGCTGCAGAGCGGACAAACCAGCGTACGCAGACTCTGCAGACGATCGAGCAGTCTCTGGCCGGGCTGCAGCAGCAACGCGCCGGACTGTTGGGGGGAAAAACGGTTGAGGCTGTGCGTCAGGAGCAGAAGGCGGGTGCTGAGGAATCTTCCCGCCGGCTGGAAGAGGCAAAGACACAGTGTGCTGAGGCCACAATCGGGTGCACGGCTGCCAGCACGAAGGCTCTGAACGCCGAGGAAAATCTGCAGCAGGCGACGGCCGAGGCGAGGACGGCGGACCAGAAACTCGCGGCATGGCTGCAGACATTCCAGCAGCAGCATGAGCAGCCACTGGATCAGACACAGCTGCGTGACACGCTGGCAGTGCCACATGCGGACCTGCAGGCTGAACGGCAGCGACTGCAGGCCCTGCAGGATGCTGTGACACGTTGCAGCGTTCGGCAGAAAGACGCCTTGGAATCACTGACAAAGCATTGCAGTCAGGATCCGCCCGCGCTGACGCAGGAGGACATACAGCAGGCACTGAAGGTGCAGGAGCAGCCCCTTCAGGAACTGCAGACGCAGTTCGAAGACCTGAGTCACCGCCAGCGACTGGATAATGATCGCAGAAAGGACAGTGCAGCGATTATCGAGCAGTTGCAGAAAATGTCCGAGGCTGCTCGACCATGGCAGCAGCTGAATGACCTGATCGGGGCATCCGACGGAAAAAAATTCAGCCTGCTGGCTCAGCGCATTACGCTGGATCTGCTGCTGCAGCACGCCAATCTGCAACTGCGTGAATTTTCTTCCCGATATCGCCTTGAACGACTTGGAGAATCCCTGAATCTGGTGATTGTGGATCAGCATCTGGGCGACGAGCGGCGTTCGGTGCATTCACTGTCTGGTGGCGAAACATTCCTCGCATCGCTGGCACTGGCTCTGGGACTGGCCTCGCTGACATCCAATCGTGTCCGCATTGAATCGCTGTTCATTGACGAGGGTTTTGGCAGTCTTGATGAAGAGACGCTGGAAACAGCGATGAATACGCTGGCCCACCTGCAGTCGCAGGGACGACGCGTGGGAATTATCACTCACGTGGAACGCATGAAGGATGCGATCCCCGTACAGATCCGCGTGCAGCGGACATCCGGCGGCGCATCACGAATTGTGCTGCCGCGGGACAGTAGCCACCCTTGAACCACCTGCCCGCCAACCGCTGACGTTGGGGGGGATCGCGGGCAGGAATAACGCGGAGGACAAAAACCGTAGCCTCGGCTTCAGCCCGAGCAGGTTACCCCATAGCATCCCTGAACAACACAGGGGCTGTCGCTCCGGCACAGCGACTCCGTCCCGCCCACCGAAAACCGAAATCCGAAAACCGAAAACTGAAAACCGAAAACCGAAAACCGAAAACCGAATTCAATGTCGCGTAATCGCGCCGACGTCTTCGAAGAACAGACGGATGTCGCGGAGCGTGGCCGGTTGGATCATCGTGCCACCGAAGCGAGTCGAGGAGATGGATTTGCGGACTGTTTCGGCGTCACCTGCCGCAAACACGGCGAGGCAGGGGACTTTTTGAGTTCTGGCCCACGCCTGCACCTGGGGATAGACCTGCAGCACTTCCTGGGGCGAGGTATCGGCCAGAAACAGCATCCCGTCCGGTGGCGTCGTCTTCAGTTTCTGCAGAGCATTCTCTGCGGATGGCATGATGGTGATCTGGAAGTTATGACGACCGAAATACTCCTTCAATGCTTCGATCCGCTTCTTCTGAGTATCAACGATGAGCAGTCGGAAATCGGGGCGCACTTCCACTCGCAGCGGAGCCTGTCCCTGGACTGCCGCTTCAGCGGCATCTCCCAGCGATGTCAGCAGCGGACGCAGGTCACGCACGGCTTCCGCTGGAGACTGATAGCGGTCTGAAGGACTGACCTGCATCAGTTTTTCACACACTTTGATGCAGCCGGCGGGCAGCGATGGATTCACGGATGCCAGCGGGCGAGCGTTTGTGTAGCGGCTCAGCAGCAGCCGCTCTTCACGATCCCGCGTGCGTTCCCAGGGCCCCTCACCCGTCAACAGCTCGTAAAAGATCGCACCGGCAAAGAACAGGTCGCTGCGAGGATCGTTGCGGGGAGCATTTGTGCCACGTTCCAGTGATGCGTACTCAAGCGCACGCTGGTTTTCTTCTGAGCCCTGCTGCGTCGGAGTTTCGGCGCCTGCGAGGCCAAAATCCACCAGCTTGGCCACCCCGGTACTGCTCATCAGCACGTTGGTCAGCTTCAGATCCCGATGAGTGGCTCCCTGCGTCAGGGCATATTCAAGACCGAGGCAGATGTGCAGGATGCAGCGAGTCGCTTCGAGGGGATTGAGGGATTTGCGGATCTTCAGGAAGTCCCGCAGGTTGCCGCCTTCGACGAATTCCATTGTGAAATAGTGGAACCGGCCCTCAGTGGCGATTTCAAAGATCGGAACCACGTTCGGATGCACAAATTTCTGACAGATACGGGCCTCACGCTGAAACGCGGCCACGGTGCGCGGATCGTCCGCCCAGCGCTCACGCAGCAGTTTCAAGGCCACAACCTCACCCGTCTCGACGTTTTCTGCGCGAAAGACTCGAGCAAAACTGCCGGAGGCATTGCGGTAGAGCAGTTTGTAACGGCCCAGTACCAGCCCCTCGGTTTCACCCTTCAGTATTCGGCCGCTTTGCAGTGACGTCAGCAACTGACGTCGTTCCAGCATCTGCAGCGCCGCAGCCACGTCAGCGGTCGCGTCATACTCAGACTGGACACGAGACAAGTCCTGCAGATTCAGCAGCCGGGACGTCAGCAGATAGGTCCGCAGTGCGTCTTTGGTCTTGATCAGAGGCATGGGATATCAGAACAGAACGAACCCTGCGTTTCGCTGACGAATGCAGCGGAAAAGATGTGTGCAGGGGCCGAACAGAAGAAGGGTGATGTACGGAATGAAGTTTCGGAGCAGACTACGAAGAAGTCCCGCTGAAATCGTGGGAAAATTCGGCCGGCGGGCTCAGAATCGGCGAAAACTGTAACCGCCTGCCCGAACTACGCAACCTGCCAAATTGAAAAAACGGAGGAATGCGGCGGGAAAATTCAGATCGCCGGATCGACAGCCGGTGCGATACACCGGAAAAATACCGCCGCCAGCGGGGGCACCGTAATGCACAGACTGTGCCCGCGACCATGGCTGGGCTCAGGTGTCGAATACAGGCCACCCTGGTTACCTACGCCGGAACCCCCGTAAATCTCGCTGTCGGAATTCAGCTCCTCACGGTAGTAGCCCGCCAGTGGCACCCCGACACGATAGCTGCTGCGGACCGCCGGAGTATAGTTGATCACAACGACCACTCGTTCGCTGCCGTCTTCTGTTTCGCGAATCCAGGCCACCACACAGTTGGCGGAATCATCACCGACAATCCACTGGAATCCGCAGCTGTCATGGTCCGCCCGATGCAGCGCGGGCAGCCCGCTGTACAAACGATTCAGATCCTGCAGCAGTCGTCGTACCCCCTCATGCCCCGGAAAGACCCGCAGCGACCAGTCCAGCTCGCCATCATGATTCCACTCCGTCCACTGGCCCAGCTCGGCCCCCATGAACTGCAGCTTTTTCCCCGGCGTGGCGTACTGCACCGCCAGCAGCAGACGCAGACCCGCCAACTGCTGCCACTGGTCTCCGGGCATCTGAGACGCCAGTGATCGCTTGCCATGCACCACCTCGTCATGCGACAGCGGCAATACGAAGTTTTCAGCAAAGGCGTACACACTGCGAAATGCCACGTCCTGCAGATGCCAGCCACGATGCACCGGCTCGCGACGCAGAAAATGCAGCGTATCGTTCATCCAGCCCATGTCCCACTTCATCGTGAAGCCCAGACCGCCCGTATGCACAGGATGCGAGACTCCCGGCCACGACGTCGACTCCTCGGCAATCGTCAATACGCCAGGAAACTCTGCATGCAGCACCGTATTCATCCGCCGCAGAAACTCAATCGCCTCAAGATTCTCACGACCACCATGCTGATTGGGGACCCACTGACCCGAATCCCGCGAATAATCCAGATACAGCATCGACGCCACCGCGTCCACTCGAATGCCGTCGATGTGGTACACATCACACCAGAACCTCGCACTGGAAATCAGAAACTCACTGACCTCCCGTCGACCGTAGTTGAAGATCAGAGTATTCCAGTCAGGATGAAAGCCACGCCGCGGATCCGCATGCTCGTAAAGACACGTCCCGTCAAAACAGGCCAGCGCGTGACCGTCCGTCGGAAAGTGCCCCGGGACCCAGTCCAGCAGCACGCCAATGCCCCGCCGATGCAGATGGTCCACAAAGTACTGGAAGTCCTGCGGAGCACCGAAGCGAGAGGTCGGAGCAAAGTAGCCGGTGGTCTGATAACCCCACGAACCGTCGAACGGATGCTCTGTCATCGGCAGCAGTTGCACATGAGTATGTCCGAGCTCGGTGACGTAGTCGGCCAGAGCATGCGCAAGTTCACGGTAATTGAAGAACTGCCGACCATCCTTCGGACGCCGCCACGATCCCAGATGCACCTCGTAAATTGATAACGGTGCCCGCATCCAGTCCGTGCTCGCCCGACGCTGCAACCACTCACTGTCACGCCACGCAAAATCCCGCAGACTCCAGACCACAGATGCCGTCTGCGGACGACGCTCAAAATAAAAGCCCACCGGGTCCGCTTTTTCCAGCAAGTGCCCCGAATGAGTGCGAATGGCGTACTTGTAACGCGTTCCCGGAGTCAGATTCTGCAGTGTTCCATGCCAGACGCCCGTGTCTGATGAATGGAGCCAGTCCCGGCCAGCCGTCCAGCCATTGCTGTCACTGATCACAGAGACCTCTCGGGCATTCGGAGCCCAGACGGCAAACCGCACACCCCCGGAAACCAGATGTGCGCCCCAGTACCGATACAGCGTCGTCCCGTCTACCGGCTGATCAAAGGTCCCCGGAACTACCGGTTGCATTCGCAGTAATCCCTTCTGCGGTAAAGTCAGCATGGCCGTTCACCCGGTAAAAGACTGGCAGCAGACAAAGGTGCCGACACAGCATACCGATTGCAGGCCACGACGTCAGCGCAACCCGCCAGACGAATGCCTCGTTCCCGGTTCCCCCACAACTCAGACCCCAGCGACATCCGAGCAAAAAACGCCCATTTCTCCGATGTTTTCTGAATCATAAAAAAACGGTTCTCAAACTCGGGTTTTGCGTCACAAGAGGGAATCTGGTAAAAATGAGGCGAACTGATTGACATTCCTTCCTCTGTTAAAATAGGCTGTTGCCAACGGTTGCACGGAATTTTCTGGTGGAAATGGATCCGCCTCGTTGTTCCGTCATGGTCTGGCCGGCCTGCATCACGATCAGGATCGGCCGAACATCAAAAGAGGAATACACAATGCGTTACATGACACTGCTGGCACTGCTGGCAACTTTTGTGTTCGCCAGCCCGGCTGAAGCTGGTCGCTGCCGTCCCACAAAGAAGACCTGCTGCTCTGCTGCTCCAGTAGCCGCAGAAGCAACCCCGGCACCAGCCCCGGCCTGCGAAGCTAAGCCCTGCTGCCAGGCAGAAGCTAAGCCTTGCTGTCAGGCAGAAGCTAAGCCTTGCTGTCAGGCCGCTGAACCGAAGCCATGCCGTCGCGTGATCGTTCGCCGCTGCCGCGTAGCCGCTGCTCCGAAGACCTGCTGCAAGACCGCTGCCGCAAAGCCATGCTGCGGTGCTGCTGCCGCCGCACCGGCCGCTGAAGCCGCCGCACCAGCCGCTCCCGCTGCTGCTGCCCCCGCGGAAAAGAAGGCTGACGTGCCGGCTCCCCCAGCCGCCGCCCCGGAAGCCAAGTGATTCCAACAACTGAAATCTCCAATAAAAGTCCCCGACTGTGGTTCGCCCGGTCGGGGATTTTTTTTGGATCAACGCAAAATCCTGTGCGCAGCTCCGGATTGCATCGCCACGGGTGTTGTCCCCTTCGGAAGGGCGAAGCTCCTGCTGAGCCGAACTGCTGTCTGGCTGTTGAATCCCACGGCTCGGCAGGAGCCTCGCCCTCCCAAGGGGTTGCCGGCTCGGCGGGAGCCTCGCCCTCCCAAACGGGGCATCACCGAGCACCAGTTCGGTGACCCACTTCAGGACAACACCCGTTGGCTTCCGCCAATGGCTCGCCTTTGGATGCCCCTGCAGGTGGTGTTTCTCGTGGTTAATACACGACTTCGCACCGGGCACTGCATTTTACGTTGAGCCTTTTTCTCACACTGGGCCAATCCAGCTTCGCCTGCGCGGCCAGCTCAGTCGACCCGATAGTGCTGCAACTGCGATTCATCAAGCTCCACACCCAGCCCCGGTCCCGTCGGGATCTCAGCCGCAGGTGGACCCAGCCGCAGTGACTCCGTGATCAGGTCCGCGTCGTGATAAAATGGACCAATCGTGTCGGCCGGAAATGAATCCGTATCCACCTCCGGAAATGCCGCTGCGACCTGCAGCATCGCCGCTGTTCCAATCCCCAACTCCAGATTGCTGCCAATCGTACAACGCAAGCCAGCCGCTCTGGCCACCGCCACAATGTCGGCTGTGGCCGCAATACCGCCGTGCTTGCCCGGGTAAATGCTGAAAATGTCGGCCGAACGATGCTGAGACAACTGCCACGCGTCCTGCAGAGTAAAGACGCTTTCGTCCGCCATGATCGGCACCACCGACTCACGACGCAGCTCAGCAAGGGCTGCAAAATCCCCCGCCGGTATCGGCTGCTCCGCCAGCAGGAGTCGCTGATCACGCAGCTCACGCAGACAGTAGCGTGCCTGCTGGATCGTCCAGCCACAGTTTGAATCAATCGTCACCGGAATATCCGGGCCACACACCTCACGCACCGCCCGGACTCGAGCAATGTCAGTTTCCGGATCCAGTCCCGTCTTGACCTTCACACAGGTCACCCCCAGTGCCAGATGCTGCTCTGCCATCCGCCTGGACCCGGCAATGTCCCGCGCCCAGACCACCAGTTTGATCCGCACGCGATCCCTGACCCGGCCACCCAGCAACTGCCAGACAGGCAATCCGGCCGACTTCCCCGCCAGATCCCAGCAGGCCATCTCCAAAGCAGATTTCGTGAACGGATTCAGCTTCACCAGGAAATCCATCGTCCGACGAATGGCCGTGATGTCGCGCGGATCCCGCCCCAGCAGCGCCGGTGCCAGATAATCGCGAATCAATGCCAGCACCGTCCCCTGCGTCTCACCCGACCACAGCGCCGAAACCGTCGCTTCGCCCAGACCCGTCAGACCCTGATCCGTATGCATCTTCACGATGACATACGGACTGGTCGCATGCTCGCCATGCGCCGTCTTCGCCGTCATCCCCGACCTGAGCGGCACGCAAACCGGAATCGCCTCTATCGCCGTGATCTTCACCGATAGCCTCCAGCCAGTGGCTCAGCCAAATCACTCGTCCTGATGCCTGGGCTCCGGCAGCACAAACGTCAGCACAGTCCCGACCACCGCATACGAGCCGGCCACCAGAGCACACATCAGGGCAATCTTCGCGGGATTCGGCGGAGTTGACGCCGAGAGCGTCAGGGTGATGAACGCCGCAGCAGTCCCGATCACGCGACCACCAATGTTCGCTGCAAAACTTTCACCCGTACCACGCAGATGCACCGGGAACACCAGCGGAATGTAGTTGCCCCAGAAACTCATCTGCCCCACCACAAGGACTCCCGCAAGAAATACCGCAATCTGGAAAGTCCACAGACTGCCAGCCGTATTCAGATTGTTCGACAACCACCAGTAAAGTCCGGGAATCAGAAACAGACTGGGAATCTGGAACAGGCGGAACAGAGTCCTTCGGCTGGCAACCTGCACCGCCAGAACTGCCAGCAGTACTCGGCCCAGCAGACCACCCATTTCCTGCCACGTCTGCACCCTGCCGGTAATCGCGTCAGTCGTGTTGCCCTTAATGGCCCCCAGTTCCTTTGGCCCCAGCTTCTTTCCTTCGGCCGCAGCCTTCTCGGACGCCGCTGCCTGCGCTTTCTCCACAGCAGCCTTCACGTCCACGTGGCCGGGCAGAATCTGAGGATTCTGCTGGATGGCACCGAATGCCAGTCCAAACGTCGTGGCAAACACAATCGTTGTGATCAGTGTCGTACCCAGCAGCTGCGGGCTGAAGAGCTCACCAATGCTGGGCCGCTTCAAGGTCCCTTCCTGACGTTTTTTCTGCCACGCCGGAGATTCCGGCAGGAACGGACGAATCACAATCAGCGGAATTGCCGGGATCAGGCCGGAAATCAGCGTGTATCGCCACGCCGCGTTCACTCCCTGAATCGCGGGCAGATCCTCGGCAAACCTTGCGGCCGCCGTGTTCATCAGGGCCACCATCACTCCGCCCAGCGAGGAAAAGGCCTGAGTGTACCCGAGCACCTTCTCGCGCTGGTGTGGATTCGGGAACAGCTCTGCCAGCCACGCCACCGCCGCGACAAACTCCACACACACGCCTACAAACACGCAGCATCGGAAAAACAGCAACTGATACAGACTGGTGGAAAACCCAGCCGCACAGGCGCCGAATGCATACAACAGAATACTCCACGTCAGCACTGTGCGGCGTCCCAGTCGGTCAGTCAGGTAGCCACCCAGCAGGCCAAACACCCCACCAGCAATCGCCGGCACAAAGAACAGCATCCGCGCCCAGCCAACGTACAGCGGACCGCCGGGCAGCCAGTCCTGAGGATTCTGGCCTGGAGTCAGGACATGCAGGTCAGCAATCGCCGTCTTAACGATCAGCGGCAGCATCAGCAGCTCGTAGATGTCGAAGGCAAAACCGATCGAGGCGATCGTGCAGATCAGCCATTGAACGGAAGTCAGAGCCTGAGCGGCTGGTGCAAGCGGTTTTTCAGGAGTGGACATGGGACAACATCCGCGGCAGACGGTAGGCGGGAAAGAACAACGCAGCAGTCCACCGACACAGCAGACCGGACAGCCATCCCGCAGGGGACGGCTGGCCCCGCTATTGTGGAACGTTCAGCCCGCGAACGCAACCTTGCCGGGCGGTTTGCCACGACATACGCAGAACTCAGTTCACCCGGGCTCC